>JAABSN010000563.1 GCA_011390385.1 Thioalkalivibrio nitratireducens
CAGATCCTCGGCGGTGTCGGCGACATACATGAACATCGCGACATAGGCGCCATCATCGCCGAAATACACGGTGCGGCTGTCGGCCATCACGCGGGCCATTTCCCAGGTGGCGCGGCCCATCGAGTAGTGCTTGACCACTTCCGTCGAGCCGTCGGCCTTGACCGTGACCTCGGGAATGAAGCCGTAGTTGTAGGGGTTGGCCTCGGCACCACCCAGATACATCTCGCTCAGCGCGCGCAGACCCTCGGTGGTTTTCGCAAGGTTCTTCTCGCCCGAGACGGCCTGGAAGTAGAGGTCGTAATCCTCTTCCGAGCCAAGGTGGGTGTTCCACGGGGTCGGGCCACCGGCGCAGGGGATCCACAGGCCATTGACGCCGGAAAAGTCGATCGGCTTGACCGAGGTCGCCGTCAACGCGCCATCTGCGGCCTGCTCGACCGCAGCCAGCGACATCGACATCGGCATGCGCGAATACCAGCCTTCGGTGCGACGGGCTTCGGCCCCGTTGCCCAGGATCCAGTCGTATTCATAATGCGTGACCAGGAACAGGTTGCCGTCAACGTTCAGCAGGCTGTTGGCATCCGGCGTCTCGGCGATGATCGGGTCACCGTTCATGTCGGTCAGCGGCTCGCCCTCGGCATTGAAGAGCTGACCCGCAGCGGTGTCGGCGCCCACTGCGTCGGTGTTCTTGAACATCGAGACATAGGACAGCGGGAATTCCTTGGTGGTGCCGTCGCTGTAGCGCACGATGGCCGAAGATTTCGAATGCGTCGTCACCATTTCAACGGCCTCGGTGGGCGCGGGGGTGTCGGTGAACTCGACGGAGACGATATCCGCCGCAAAAGCCGTGCCGGCGCTCAGCGCGAGGGCGGCAGTGCTGCAAAATAGGGAAAGCTTTTTCATGGTTCCTGATTCCTTCCAGGAGCGGTTTCGGTGCCGCCTGCCTGACAGAGTCTCATCACAGCCCCGTGACATCCCGCCCGGATGCGGCGAGATGTAGCAGTTCATTGAGCGAACATCCCTTTGAGCTGAACTCAATGACCCGCAGACAGGTGAACGGTGGCCCTATTTGCGCAACATGGTCCGTTCCATCCCCCGAAAGTCGGAAAGATTCCTTTTGCATGGCCGCTTTCCGAGATCACGTCCTGGGCTTCGCAGCCGCAGCGAACGTCTCCTATCCGCCCGTTCTCCATATTTGACTGGACTTTCCTTCACAGGGAAGCGGTACTGACGGTGACAAAACCGTCGCCCGGGATCGCCGGGCTCCACTCGGTACAGGCGCTCGATTTCCTAGCGCCGCAGAGTGGAGAGACAAATGACTAACACAGATTTTCAAACGGCAAACGGTGTTTCCAGATCCAAAGCCGCCATGCCCAAAGCAACACGTGCGGCCCAGCTTCGGAAAATGTTGACACGTAAGAACGGGGCCACGATCACACAGATCCAGCAGGCCTTCACCTGGCAGCCGCACACCGCGCGGGCGGCAATCTCGTCTTTACGCAAGACCGGCACTGTGATCGCGCGGACTGACACGCCGAAGGGTTCGGTCTATCGGATCGTTCAGGAAGGCGTCGCGCAATGACTTCCGGGCGTACTGAGGAGCTTGCCCGATCCATCGAGGAGATCGGAGCGTTGGATCGATCCGGGTGTCTTGACCGATGGCGCGAGGTATTCGGACGTCCGCCGCCTAAATTCCTTTCACCGCAATTCATGCAGCGGGTTCTGATGTGGGAACTTCAGGAACGAACGCTTGGTGGTGTATCCCGAAACACCGAACGGAACCTGGCCCGGATCGCCGCGGGTAAGAGTTCGCCGGGCCTGGCGAAACCTGGTTCGCACCTGGTGCGTGAATGGAACGGGCACACCTATCAAGTCGAAGTCGTTGAAGGCGGCTACGTCATGGACGGAAGAACCTGGCGGTCCCTGTCTGCCATCGCCCGGCACATCACGGGGGCACACTGGTCCGGCCCCCGCTTCTTCGGAGTGAGCTGATGCGCCGGATCCGCTGTGCCATTTACACCCGAAAGAGCTCCGAGGACGGTCTGGAACAGGATTTCAACTCTCTCGACGCGCAGCGGGAAGCCTGCGAAGCCTATATCGCTAGTCAGAAGCGTGAAGGATGGGAGCTGCTTACGGATCGCTACGATGACGGCGGGATATCGGGCGGCCACCTCGACCGTCCAGCCCTGCAGCGGTTGATGCAAGCGGTGGATGACAAACGCGTCGATCAGATCGTCGTTTACAAAATCGACCGGCTGACCCGCTCCCTCGCAGACTTCGCCAAACTGGTCGATCGGCTGGAGGCAGTGGAAGCCTCCTTCGTGTCGGTCACC
>JAABSN010000564.1 GCA_011390385.1 Thioalkalivibrio nitratireducens
TGGAGCCAGAACTGCCGGGCCGTCTCCTCCGGCAGGCCGGCATCGAGGTGGAGGGCGATGACAGCAAGCCCGATCGCACCGACAGCCATGAGTGTGGGCACAAACCAGAAGCCGGCCCGCAGGGTTGCCCAGAGAATGTAGAGACGGTTCAGCATGGTTGTCCTCGCGGGGTGGAATACATCCATCTTATTCAGCTTTGGCGGGCAGACACCATCTCGCGAACGTCGATGATGCCGGACAGGTGGCGCGGTGGCCATATCGGGGACGGTGAGGAACCGGACGATTCGCGAACCCAGGTAATCAGCCCCTGTTGGGCCTCCTGACAACGCTCACCCGGGCGCCGGTGGCGCCGCCGTCTCCACACGTCTGGCAAGAGGACCGGGGCCAGGCAACACCCCAATGAAGCGATCATCTGTGTGATGGCGCACAGACCTCCTGCGCGGCCTGTATGAAGCTCGAGAACAGACGGTCCGACCCCGTGCGGCCACAGCCCAGGGCCAGCAGCCGCAGGCCTGCTGGTGCTGGCGCTCGTGTTGCTGCGCGCCGAGTTGACGCTTCCGGCGCGTAACAAGTCAAGAGGCGCTGGATAACGCCATCACAAGTCACGGAACTGTTGCGCAGCGCCGACGTCGGCGGCGACCGGCCGTGGGATGTTCAGGTCCACGACGAGGGGCTGTATCAGCGCATTCTGTCCGGGGGGTCGCTCGGCGCCGGTGAGGCCTATATGGACGGCTGGTGGGCCGTCGAGCGGCGTCCGGGCGATTCACGCCGAAGCCTCACGCGCTTAGCGAAGGCATCACTGGGTTCGCGCGCTCGAAGGAAACGAGGCGCCGGCGGTCCTCGTCCCAGAGGGCGAGCCGCACACACCCGAGGCTCTGCCGCAACGTGACACGACTGATCTCCCGAAGCCGCGGATGGTCCTTCAGCACCTCGGGCAGCCGGTAGAACGGGATGCGGCTGGCGAGATGGTGAACGTGATGCACCCCGATATTCGCAGTCAGCCAGCGCAGGGGAGCGGGCAGATCGTAGTAGGAGCTGCCGTAGAGAGCCGCTTCGTGGAAGGTCCACTGGTCGTCGTGGGCCCAACGCGTATTCTCGAACTGATGCTGGACATAGAACAGCCAGACGCCGATCGCACCGGCGAGGACCGCGATCGGCAGATGGACCATAAGAAAGGTTCCCGCCCCCATTAGCGAGATCATCGCGGTGGCGAGAAGCACGATGGCCGCATTGGTGCCCATGGTGCTCAGCCAGGGCATCCATCCCGCGCGCATGAAACCGACGGGGACGCGATTACTCAGCATGAAGAGGTAGATCGGACCCAGACCGAACAGGACCAGCGGGTGCCGGTACAGGCGGTAGCGCAGGCGCTGGGACCGATCCAGGGCCTGGTATTCGCCTACGCTCAAGGTATCGATGCTGCCCACGCGCGAGCGGTCCAGATTGCCGGAGTGCGCGTGATGGAGGGCGTGCGTGTAACGCCAGAAATCGTAGGGCGTGAGCGTCAGCACGCCCAGAACCCGTCCCACCCAGTCGTTGGCGCGCCGGGAGGGGAAGAAGGAACCGTGCCCGCAGTCATGCTGGATCATGAACAGGCGCACGAGAAACCCGGCTGCGGGCACGGCCAGCAACAGGCCGATCCAGTAGCCGGCGTTCACGCTTGCCCAGGTCAGGAACCAGAAGAGGCCGAACGGGATCACCGTAACGACCAGTTCGATGACGCTGCGGGCGAGGCGCGGCGCACGATAGGCGGCCAGCGCCCGTTGCAAGGTCCGGGGGTCGACAGTGTTTTCGGGGGGTGTTGCTTGTGGCTCCATGAGCGGGCTCCGACATCGGCTCGGCACCCCGACTCCAGGTTCGAGACCCACTGCCGGCGTGCCGGTTTCTGACACAAGGCTTTCGACCTCGACAAAAGGTCGGAAAGCATTCTTCCCATATCATAGACCCAGACGCGCGCTCGATATGTTCGGTGGCCCACAGTGGGGACCAAGACGCCGCTGCTTTCCCATGGCCGGCTGGGCCCAACCGTCGCCAGCTTCGGCGTCGGCCGACCCCTCGGTTCATGGATCAGTGCACCGGCGCTTCGTCGACCTCTCCAGTACTTACCTTGGACCTCCGCAGGGTGTTCCGGCCGAAGGTGCTGCTGCTGTAACGCCGGCGTCAAAGCTCCTGCGTTTACGTTCCATACTGGTCTCCTCAATAGATTCATCATCCACCTATCGAGGTGTCCACGAAAATTAGACCATCACAGGGACCGGTCAGATAAGCTGACCGCCCCTATCCCAATGGGTGCGCTCGGCTGGGCGCACTGCTTTGATCGCTCCCGT
>JAABSN010000565.1 GCA_011390385.1 Thioalkalivibrio nitratireducens
GGGTAATCTACGATTCCTCCTCCATATGCGTATTCCGGGGTGAACCGGCCACCTATTCCAGAGTTATCCGGCCAGCGATTCCAAAGTTATCCGGCCACTGATTCCAGAGTTATCCGGCCACCTGTTCCGATGGATTTCGGCCACTGATTCCGATTTTATCCGGTCAGATTTCAGGTGTTCACGGAACGCTGGCCGGAATGCCCGGAACGCTGGCCGGAATGCCCGGAACGCTGGCCGGAATGCCCGGAAGGGTGGCCGGATTCCCCGGAATCGTGACAGTGACGTTGGCTCTTTCCCATCACCGGTCGTATTCTTCTGCGATATTTCCCCATCAGCAGGAGAAGCGGCCATGTCCCGAAAGAGAGAGCCCATGAGAAAGATCAAAGAAGTCCTGCGTCTGTCGCAGCTCGAACATTTGAGCGAACGTCAGATCGCCCGTGCCGCGCGGATGAAACGCACAACGGTCCAGGATTACCTCAAACGCGCGCATGCGGCGGGTCTGCAGTGGTCGGCGGTGCGCGAGATGGATGAGGCAGCGGTGTTTGCCGCGCTGTTTCCCGATCCGGGTGTCGGCGCGATGAAGGCGTTGCCGGACTGGAGTGTCATTCACACGGAACTGCGTCGCAAGCACGTGACACTGCAGCTGCTCTGGGAGGAGTATCGGACCGAACACCCGAGCGGGTACGGGTACAGTCGGTTCTGCGAGCTGTACGGCCGGTACCGGGCGACACTCGACCTGAGCATGCGCCAAATCCACACGGCCGGCGACAATGCGTTTGTTGACTACAGCGGGAAGTGCATCGATGTGATCGATGCCACGACGGGGCTGCCACGGCCGGCGGAGATTTTCGTTGGCGTGCTGGGCGCGAGCAACTACACGTATGCCGAGGCGACCTGGTCACAGCAGAAAGAGGATTGGATCGGGTCGAACAGCCGCATGTTCTCGTTCTTCGGCGGGGTATCGACGGCGGTGGTCCCCGATTGTCTGAAAAGTGCGGTCACGACCGCCTCGCGGTACGATCCCGAGATCAACGCGACGTACCAGGAGTGGGCGGAGCATTACGGCGTGGCGATCCTGCCGGCGCGGCCGCGGCATCCGAAGGACAAGGCCAAGGTCGAGGTCGCCGTGCAGATCGTCCAGCGCTGGATCCTTGCGGCATTGCGCCATCGCAGGTTCTTCTCCTTGGCCGAGCTCAACGAGGCGATCGGTGAACTGCTTGTGCGTCTGAACAATCGCCCCTTCCGCAAACTGCAGGGCACGCGTGCTTCGTTGTTTGCCGCGATCGATCAGCCTGCCCTTCGTCCACTGCCCTCGACACCCTACGAGTACGCGGAGTACGCGAAGACGACGGTCCCCCGCGATTACCACATCGACCACGATGGCCATTTGTACAGTGTGCCGCACGCGCTTGTCGGGAAAACCGTCGAGATCCGTGCCACCGCTTCGGTGATCGAGGTGCTGCATGGGAATCGCCGGGTCGCCTCCTACTTGCGCGTGCATACCGGTGCGCACGATCCGGGCGGGCGGCAGAGCGCGAACGGGAAAACGACCACCCCCGCGCACATGCCACCCGCACACCGGGCCCAGGTCGAGTGGACACTCGAACGCCTGCTGACGTGGGGCGAGGAAGCGGGCGAGGAGATTGCCGCGTTCCTTGTCGCCATCGTCGCCGACCGCAGCCATCCCCAACAGGCACAACGTGTCTGTCTCGGGATCAAGCGCATGGAGAAAAAGGTCGGGCGCGATCGGCTCAATGCCGCGTATGGCCGTGCCCTGGCACTCGGGAGTCTGGGGACGAAAGCGGTGGAACACATCCTTGCCAAACGCCAGGAGGGGCTTCCCTTGCCGTGGGAGCAGCCGTCGCTGCGTCTGATCCAGCACGAGAACCTGCGCGGCGCGGCGTATTATCGCAACGAGGCCCAAGACACGCCTCAAGACACGGAGGTGCCGCATGCTGCATCATCCCACCATTGAAGCCCTCAAGGCGCTGCGCCTCTTTGGCATGGTCAAGGCGCTCGAGGAA
>JAABSN010000566.1 GCA_011390385.1 Thioalkalivibrio nitratireducens
GCGCAGCGCGGAATATCGTGCGCTCGCCTTTGAAGAACGGCTCGGCCTTCTGGTCGATCGCGAGCGGATCGAGCAGGAGAACCGCTCGATGACCGCGCGGTTGCGACGGGCACGCCTGGCGCAACAGGCGGCGATCGAGGATGTGGATCTTCGCGCAGGACGGGGGCTGGACCGTTCTCTGGTGACCAGTCTGATGACCTGTTCCTGGATCACGCAGCGGCACAATCTCCTGATCACCGGCCCGACCGGTGTCGGGAAGTCCTGGCTGGCCTGCGCCTTCGGACACAAGGCGT
>JAABSN010000567.1 GCA_011390385.1 Thioalkalivibrio nitratireducens
CTCCCTGAGGGCTTCGAAGACCGGCTCCTCGTCGAGGTAAGGCATGAAGTTGCCCGGCTCATAGATTCCTTCGGATCGGCCAAGGCTGTGGGCATCGAGATTCTGGATCACCAGTCTGGGCTTCCTGTTGTGTCGGAGGTAGGTTTTGAGCCGGGCGAACTGGAGGTCGGTGCGGGAGGCGTTTAGGGCGATATTGTGGGCGTCCACAGCCAGGATCTCCTCAAGGATCCGCGGATCGTAGTGCACCAGGGCGCGGGACGAACCGCTGACAATCACTTCCGCATTGATCTCGCCTTGGACGATCGCATTCCAGACACCAAGCTCCCCGGTCTCGACCCGACGCAGCGTCCCATTGATCAGCGCGTTCACTCCATAGGCTGCGGCGGCCGTAAGACAAAAGAACAGGCAGATTCGAAGCAGGCCACGCCGGGTTGGATTCATGGTGTCGTCAACGGGGTCCGGTGCCCTGCGCCCGTGCGTGGCACCCCCCATTCCTCCGGCTCAGAATTGGAAGTAGATGAACTGCGACTCGCGATAGGCGCCGAACAGGATCGTGACGAGCACGAAGCCGATGCATGCGGCCCAGCGGAGACTGGTCGGAAGCCTCATGGCGATCCGTCCCCAGCCGGGACCGAACTGCACCAGGTGGATCGCCTCCACCGCTAGGATCCCGGCCACCGCGAAGGGGAACTGGCGGAGCAGGAAGTTCGGGGTGCTGACGTTGCCGAAGTCCCAGCCGCGCCCCAGATGGGTCAGGATATGGATGGCGTCGCCCAGGCTCCCGGCGCGAAAGAACACCCATCCGATGGAGACCAATCCAAAGGTCATCACGATGCCGACGCTGCGACGGATCCATGCCCCCTCGCCGAGCCCGATGGACGCCCATCCAAGGTTTCTCAGCGGCCGGGTCCACACGCTCATGAGCAGGCAGAATCCGTGCAGAAACCCCCAGATGACGAATGTCCAGCTGGCGCCGTGCCAGAGCCCGCTGAGGCCGAACGTGATGACGATGTTGACCGCCCAGCGTGGCGTTCGGACCCTGCTGCCTCCGAGGGGGATATAGACGTAGTCGCGAAACCAGGTCGAAAGGGAAATGTGCCAGCGCTGCCAGAACTCGCCTACCGAGGCGGCATGGTAGGGGGCCCGGAAGTTCTCCATAAGCCGGAATCCCATGATGCGGGCGCCGCCGATCGCGATGTCGGAATAGCCGGAGAAGTCGCAATAGATCTGGTAGGCGAAGAAAAAGGTGGCAAGGGTGAGCTGGAGGCCGTTGTGGGACTGGGGTGCTGCGTAAACGTCGTTGACGTAGAGCGCCAGCTGGTCGGCCACGACGAGCTTCTTGAAAAAACCGAGCGCCATGCGGCGGAGGCCGCTGGTGACGCGGCCGTAATCGAAGGTGTGGGCTTGCCGGAGCTGGGGAAGAAGTGCCTGCGGTCGCTCGATCGGGCCGGCCACCAATTGGGGGAAGAAGAGGATGAAGGTGGAAAATACCAGCAGGTTCCGCTCGGCCCGCTGTCGCCCGTGGTAGACCTCGATGAGGTAGCCCAGTGTCTGGAAGGTGTAGAAGGATATGCCGATCGGCAGCAGCACCCTGAGAAAGAAATCCGGTGCGTCCCACCCGATCACTCCGGTAAAGGCGACATAGTTTTCAAAGATGAACTGCCAATACTTGAAGAATGCGAGCAACAGGCAGGGGATAGCCACCCCGACCCCGAGCCAGACCTTCCTTGGGTTTCCCTTGCTTCCCTCGATTCCGCGTGCCGCGGCATAATCGACCAGAATCGTGACACCGACCAGGGCGATGTAGGCCGGGGCAAAGGCCATGTAGAAGACGCAGCTTGCGAGAAAAAGTATCGGTAGTTTCGCACGTGGAGGCCCGAACAGGACCAGCATCGCCACGATCGGAAAGAAGACCGCGAACTGGAGGGAGTTGAAGAGCATCCTCGTTCAGCCTGTTCACTCACGCGAAGACCAGGCGGTAGGCACCATCCGCCAGGCGGCTCTCTACCCGGCAACACCGGGTGATCTCGGCCACAAGAGCCGTCAGCACAAGAACCGCGACAAAGAAGATTGCGAACGCCAGCGAATCCGGATCCGGGCGGTCCAGACCGCGGACCAGAACCTGTAGGAATCCAATCTGGGCGATGTAGGAGAGAAGCGAGTAATTCCCAAGGACCTCGACGCGCCTCATGAGCCACTCCGGGATCCGAAAGTGCGCCCCGATTCCGTAAAGGGCAGCCACAGCAACCCCTGCAGCCAGTTGCTGCACCAACACGCTTCGACCGAAGGCGCCGGTCATGTAGGCGAACCCGGCGACCACGGCAT
>JAABSN010000568.1 GCA_011390385.1 Thioalkalivibrio nitratireducens
GGGGAATGCCTGGCCGAATACCCGTTGCCCGCTGATGGCGTCAAGAACGAGCGGTTCAGCCCCGAAGGGCAACCGCAGCCGCGCCACAGGCCCAACAATCGCAAGAAGCCCACCGAGCAGGAGGAAGCGCACCTGCGCGCCATGGGCGAGTCGATCGCCGCGTACTTGGACGTTGCCTTGCAGTCGATGGGGCTCAAGCGTCACGGGTTCCTCAGGAAGCTCTTTGTGCTGAGTCGGGCAATGACGCCGTCGCTGTTCATCGAAAGCATCGAGCGTGCGCACAAATACAGGATCACCGACACGGCCACCATCGAACGGATCGCCGCGTTGAACATAACGCAGGGCGTTCGGACAACGCCTTTCGCGCAGATCGACGAGGACTTCCGGCAGCGCGAGAGCTACCTGGCGGGACGGCTGACCGACCTGCCGGACCTGTCGATCTACGAGAGCATTACGGAGGATGGAAATGAATGAGCAACTGGCTGCAAAACTAAAGGCACTTCGTCTCGGCGGGCTTCTGGCTCATTGGGACGAGTATCTGGAGCAGGCCGCGACAAAGTGCCTCTCGCACGGGGGGCTGCTAAGCCACATCATCGATGAGGAATACCGCATCAAGCGGCAGAACGCCTGCCGCCTGAGGCTGCAACGCGCCCGTATCCCGGAGCCGCTTGTGATGGAAACCTTTCCCTTTGCCAGGCAGCCGAAGCTGAACCGCAAGATGATCATGGCACTCTACGACTCTGTCGAGTACATGAGCGCCAGGCGTAACATCATCTGGCTGGGACCTACTGGATGCGGCAAGACGGGGCTGGCCACCAGCTTCCTTACCCATGCCATTGATCAGGGCCATAGCGGGCACTACGTCCTGTTCGCCGAATTGATCAACGAACTGTATCAATCCGTGGCGGATCACTCCGAGCATAAAGTGCTCAAGCGCTACCTGTCCTTCGACTGCCTGCTTATTGACGAGATAGGATACGTGGAGGTCGAGCCGGTCCAGGTGGGGCTGTTCTTCACGCTCATGCAGAAACGGCACAAGAACAAGCCGACCCTGATCACCTCGAATCTCGGCTTCGACGACTGGGGACGCTTTCTGAAAAGCGATCAGCTCACGGCGGCACTTGTCGACCGGCTGACCGAGAACAGCCACGTCATCAACATGAAAGGCTGCAAGAGCCTGAGGCCAAAACTCAAATCCACCTCCGCCACGCTGCCCCCTGAACCATGAATCTTCAACTCATGCGAGAGAGGGCAACGCGCGTTCGGAGCATCCCGCTGCCAACCGTACTGCAGGCCCTCGGCGCAGAAGCCGATCGGGACGACAAGGCCAGGTGGCATACTTCGCAGGGTGTGATCTCCGTCACCGGCATGAAGTTCATGAACTGGACCCGTGCGAGCGGCGGAGGCGGAGCCATCGACCTGGTCATCCACCTCGGTGGCCTTGACTTCAGGCGTGCGGTCGCGTGGCTCTGCCGCCGTTTTCCAGACGGCACGGACGTTCAGCCTTGCTCATGCTCAACGGCCCCAGCACAGCTCAAGCTACCGCCGTCGGCCCCCGACCAGATCGGCGTGGTAACCCGCTACCTGAGCGTTCAACGGCGAATCCGTCCGGCCCTGATCGAGAGCCTTATCCGTTGCGGAGACCTTTACGGCGACCACCACGCCAACGCGGTCTTTCTGCTGCGCGGGCAGGGAAACGTCGTGGTCGGAGCCGAACTGCGCGGAACCGGCCGTGCGGTCTGGAGGGGAATGGCTCCCGGATCACGAAAGGATCTTGGATACTTCTCGATCCGTAACCCCGGCGGCGATGGCGTCATACTCTGCGAGTCCGCCATCGACGCCATCAGCTGCTTTATCATCCATCCCGCTCAATGGTGCATCTCAACAGCCGGTGCCAGACCCGATCCCGCATGGCTGAGCGCACTGCTCGCCCAGGGTGCATCAGTCTCCTGCGGCTTCGATGCCGACCCCACCGGCGATGCCATGGCCCTTGCCATGATCCGACAGTATCCCTCCGTCAAGAGACTGCGCCCCGCGCAGCACGACTGGAACGACATGCTCGCCTCGCAGTCGTAGCTCGCCCCCCCTCATACGCCACGCAGCTACTTGGAAACAGACATGCTGCGGGCTACTTGGAAAGAGAAAACACACGCTCGTTGCTCTCACCCACTGGCTCAGTTCAAATGAGCACAGGCGGCTCATTTCCGGTGAGCGCTATAGCGCTGCGCCATGTCCGCCTCCCAAGCTATTCGCCGGAATAGTCGCTTGATATTGCAAGCTGCGCCGATCAGGCAGTTCTGTAGCCTGACCTTGGCGAATCC
>JAABSN010000569.1 GCA_011390385.1 Thioalkalivibrio nitratireducens
ACGCAAAGCCGGGCCAAACAGTGCCACCGGATCCGGCTCTCGGGCCTGGCTCCGATTCTTTCGGGGCGTACCATCGGAATTGCACGGAGGCCCGCGGACTGAAAAAAGACCGGCCGCCGAGAACCCTGAGAGAAGCCCGGTTGGCAACGATTGTCGCGATCATTGATGCGGACGTCCGGACGCTCGCGGCAATTCAGGAACACCGCGGAGTGTGCCGGTGTACCCGCCAGCCCCGTGCCGGCGTCGTGATACAGTCACTCAGGCATCGACTGCTGGACTGAATCCGTTGACATGCGTCTGAAGATCGATCGAGAAAAGCTGAGGTCTTCCAGCCAGACGCCCTGGGTGGTGCTCGATCTTTTCATGGTCGTTCTTGTGACCGTGAACCTGGCTTTCATCCTGTTCGATACGCTATATGGCACATCGCTATTCAGGGGGTTTCTGGACGAGAACCTGTCACGCTTCAGCGCGTTCTACAACGATCGAATCCACGAGCACTTCCTGTATTGGGACCTTGTCTTTATCGCGATCTTCCTGGCCGAATTCTGCTTCCAGTGGCTGGTGGCGGCGCGCAGGCGGGCCTACGCGCGCTGGTATTTCTATCCGTTCCTGCACTGGTACGACCTGCTGGGATGCATTCCGATCGGCTCGTTCCGGCTGCTGCGTTTTCTGCGCTTGATCTCGCTGATGATTCGCCTGCAGAAGATGGGCATCGTCGATCTGACCGACACCCGGATCTATCGCTTCTTCCAGTTTTACTTCGACGCCTTCATAGACGAGGTATCGGATCGGGTGATGATCCGCACCCTCGATGATTTCCGCCGCGAGCTGAAAGACGAAGCGCCCATCGCGCGCGAGATCATCATCAAAGTGATCGCACCTCAGCGCGACAAGCTGGTCGAGCACCTGTCTCGGCGCATTGGCCATATCGCGCAACAGAGCTACGACAGGCATCGGGAAGAGCTTCGTGGCTACGTCGATTCGGTGATTGCCGATGCGGTCAAAGCCAATGCCGGCATCCGCAATCTGGAGCGGGTGCCTGTGGTCGGACGAACCGTGGTCAACCAGCTGCGCCGGTCGATCAACGATATCGTGGCTGAAGTGGTCGATCGAACCATCCGGGACATCAGCGCGGCCGAGAACAACCGCCTGGTCGACGAGTCGGTGACCGTGATCATCGACGCGATCCTCGACGACCATCCCGAACTGGGAGATCTCGGCACACGCATGTCGATCGAAGCGATCGAGATGATCAAGGAGCGGGTCAGAGTCCAGCACTGGAAAGAAAGTCTGCGTGCGCGTTGAGTAGTGGCATGCCTGGTCGAAGGCACCGCGCACCCCATCGCAGCACTCGAGGATGGATGCGCCGGCGCGATCGCGCGAGCCTTCGGGATCAGGTATCGTTTCTTGCGGTGGTCCTAGGAAATGCGAGAAGCAGGATCTGTCCGGAGGTTCGCGAGGTTCAAGGTTCGCTCTGGACGCGCGCTGTTTCCTGCGAGGTGGGGTGTCCCGGGTCGCTGGCGGCGAGCCGCATCGCTTCGGCAACCTTGAGAACCGCGTCGAACTCTACTCGCGCCTCGAGGCCTGGATGGATCGCTGGTTGAAGCAGGTCCCGCCTGATCGGAATTGGCGCAGGCGCGAGGCGCCGCCGATGCCTGCGCTGTCGACCAGAGCTTATTCAGGGGTTGCCTGGCTGATCGCGGTAGGCCCGTACGCTATCGACCTCCAGCCGGAACGCACCGTCGATGCCGTCGAGGATGTAGAACCCGAAACGCATAACCGACCCGAGATCGATCGGCGCAACATTCACCGGTTCGCCGAACACCGTCGATCGCACGTCGGAAAACGGAACCCGGACGATGCGCCATTCTTCGGTCGTCTCGAAAGGTATTCGGCGGGAAACGTTGCGCCATCGGTAACGCAGACCGTCGTTGACTTCTACCTCGAAGCTGCGGCCGTTGCCGCGTACCCGCATCTCCAGGCCGTCGAAGCCCGACAGATCGACACGCCGTGGCGTCCACACCGAGGTGAAGCCACCCCCGCGGGTCACAAGCGTGCCGTCGAACCGCAGCACCCCGCCGGAGATCTCGCGGTAACCCTTCGATCGCCCGCCCATCACGCCGTCGTTGACGACGGTCCAGCTCGAGTCGGTGCCGTCATCGAAGTCGAAAAGAAGCATGCCGCCGTTTTCGTCTCCCTCGCCCCGAGCCAGTGGAATCGAACACACCATGAGGAAGCAGAGACTTGCTGCTAATAGGAATGTGCGCTGACACATGTATGACTCCAGAACCGGAAAAAGGAAAATCAACTGAC
>JAABSN010000570.1 GCA_011390385.1 Thioalkalivibrio nitratireducens
CCATCCGGAACACTTCGGTGACTCGCTTGAGTTCGCGGTTCTGCAGGAAGACGCGAAACTCCTCGTTGACGAGTCGCGTGCGAACACCCAGCACCTGCTTCCACATGGCGGAGATCGCGACGGCGAGCTTGCGATGGTTTTCCGAGGTGTTGTAGCGAAGCTCGACTTCGAGCGGGTTCTCGGCGGAGTAGCCTGCCTCGCGATACAGCTCGCGGGCGCGTTCCTCGCGACGAGACTGGGACCATCCGGCGGCCTCGATCTCGGGGCCCTGGTAATCGGGCAGACCCTCCGGCACCAGGCGGAAGCTTGGCAGTTCACCGAACTGGGTGACCTTGCCGGTCAGGATGTCCCGGTCGATTGCGAGCGTCAGCGCCTGCCGAAGTTCGAGATTGTCCTCGAACGGGGGTCGGGTCAGGTTGAAACCGAAGAAGTAGGAACCGAACCACGGCGAAACGTTGAGCGCGTTCGGCAGGTTCTGTCGAATCCAGCGGAACTGGTTGTGCGGGACCTCGTCGGTCCAGGCCAGGTCGCCGGCCCGAAAGCGCTGGAACTCGGTGTTCTGATCCTCGATCGGGTAATAGACCACTTCGTCGATGAGCACGCGCTCGGCGTCGTGGTAGAACGGATTGCGCTTGAGCGTCATCGATGCACGCGGGTTCCATTCCGATAGCTGGTAGGCACCGTTGGAAACCAGGTTGCCCGGTTGAACCCAGTCGGACCCGTGACGCTCCAGCGACTCACGGTGGACCGGGTAGGTCGCGGCGTGCGTGAGCAGGCCGAGGAAATACGGTGTCGGCGACGTCAGTCGGATCTGCACCGTAAGTTCGTTCAGGGCCTCGACCCCAAGCTGGTCGACTTCGGCGCGACCGGCCAGGATGTCGGGCGCATTGGCCACCGGGGCCAGCATTCGACCGTACAGCGTGGCCGTGTCCGGGTTCACCGAGCGGCGCATGCTGTAGACAAAATCATCGGCAGTCAGCGGATCACCGTTCGACCAGGCCCCTTCGTCACGGAGGTAGAACGTATAGGTCAGGCCGTCGCGACTGATGTCCCAGCGTCCGGCCGCGCCCGGCACAAGGCGGCCTTCGGGGTCGGTCGTGACCAGGCCCTCGAACAGGTCACGCAGGATATTGGCGGCCGGGACGCCCTCGGCGCGGTGCGGGTCCAGCGTGGCTGGTTCCTCGCTGTTGCCGCGGTGCAGGACCTGGGATTCGGCGAGTACTTCAGGCTGCGGCATGCCGTCGGAATCCAGCGGCACCGCCACCGGGACCGGCAACGCCGTCGACGCGGGCGGCGCCGGTGCTTCCGTCGTGTCGCATCCGGCCACGAGGCCGATCACCAGCAGTCCGGCGATTCTTCTCATGGCGTCAGCGCCAGCCAGCGCGAGGGATGGATGTCCATCGGATTGTCCTGCCAGCCCCGGACGCGCGGATCCACGAGGTGACGTGAAACGTAATAGTACAGCGGCACGATTACGGCCTGATCAAGCAGGCGCTGTTCGGCCTGCCGCAGGTACTCGATTCGTGCCGCGCCGACGGTGGTTTCCGCGGCACGCATCTGCGTATCGAAGACTTCGTCGCGAAAGAAGCTGTAGTTCAGGCCGCTGTCGGACCGGAACAGCTGCAGGAAATTTCCGGCGTCGGCCCAGTCGGCGATCCAGCCACCGCGCACGACCTCGGTCAGTCGTCCCTGCCGCCGATTGGTCACGAACACTTTCCATTCCTCGTTGATCAGGCGCGTGGTCACGCCGAGGTGCTGTTTCCAGAGCGCGGCCACGGCAGCGGCCATGCGCCTCTGGGTCAGCGAGGAGTTGAAACGCAGCTCGATCGGCTGGTCGCGTCCGGGGCGGTAGCCGGAACGCGCCAGCAGTCTGCGCGCTTCTTCCGGGTCGAACCCGGGTTCTTCGTCGACGCTGGCCCAGCCGGGCAGGCCGGGCGGGACCAGGCGGTTGGCCGGCCGCTCTCCGCTGCCGAGAACGCGCTCGACCAGCAGTTGGCGGTCGACCGCCAGCGACAGCGCACGGCGAAGATCGGGACGTTCGGCGAACGGCGCTCTGGACAGGTTGAAGGCGAGAAAGAAGCTTCCGAGGTAGGGCGCAGTTCGATAGGCCCGGCCGAGCTCGCGTTGAAGCCAGTCATGGCGCCCCGGCGGAACGGTCTCGGTGATGTGCAGTTCGCCGGCGCGGAAGCGCGCCAGCTCGGAAACGGGGTCCTCGGTCACGTGCCAGACGACGCGGTCCAGTGCCACGGCGTCGGCGTCGCGATAGTAGCGGTTGCGCATCAGTTCAAAGCGCGATCC
>JAABSN010000571.1 GCA_011390385.1 Thioalkalivibrio nitratireducens
CCGCTCCACGGAGATAATGTCGTTGTCCTGCCGATAGGTCTCAAGGGCGTCACGGGCCGCATCCAGGCGTCCGGCCAGCCCCGTCAGTTCTTCATCGACTTCGGTCAGGGTCTGCGCCTTGCGTGCTTCGATTTCCCGGGCGCGGACCCCGGTGTAGACCTCGATCCAGCTTTCCAGAAGGGGTGGCAGCTGTTCCGGCTCTGACCCGACGGCCACCAGCTCCAGCAGGTTGGTCTCGGGAACGGGCCGCACGTCCAGGAGGCTGCGCAGCTCCAGCGCCGTGAGCGTGATTGCGTAGTCCGCGTCGAGCACCTCGACCAGGCGGCGCGTGATTTCGCTGCCCATCAAGGTGCGCCTCTGGATGGCAACACCCTGGATATCCGCCTCCAGCAGCTGGGCATCGATGGCGGTCGGTGCACTCATCAGTACGGTCGCGGTGCTTTCGTAGCGTGTCGGCTGCAGCAGTGTGAACAGAATACCCGCGACCAGTACGACCAACGCTGTGCCAGCGAAGACGCGCCGGCGGACCCTGCCGTGCCACACAGAGTCCGTATCGGCAGTCAGGGTGGCACTGTGTGCACCGTCTTTCACGAAAACCATGCGGATGACCTGATGTCTGAATACGACATTCAGTCTAGTGCATCAGCTTGCTGTCCGCATGGCAAGTATGCCTACGACCAGGCCCCAGGTGGTAAGAGTCGGTACCGGTGTCGGCGTCACGTTTCGCAGCAAGAGACGGATATGACCAAAACAAGCCTGGTCCTCACAGGCCCAGAAAGTGTCAGTCAGCGTCCCTGCCTCATCAAAAAAGCCCGAGATCTGCAACTGAGGGGCGCTGCCATTGTATTCAAACCCTGCTCTGGTGAAGCTTTTCGGCGTGTATCTGCCTCAAGGGAACCCTGCCGGTGGCCGTCGGGAGCGGGTCGCCTGTTCGAACGCGCCGGCGATTCGCAGGAGTAACGGCTCTTCGCAGGCACCGGCAACGAAGGTGATCGCCCAGGGTTGGCTAACGCCTGTTCCGGCTTCACCCTTGCCTGCCAGCGGTACACTCCCATAGGGAACCGTGACAGCCGGATAGCCCGCCTTGTTGACGAGACGGGCGCCAGCCTTGGACGGTAGCAGCAGCGCATCCAGTCTTTCGGCGGTCAGCACGGCGTCCAACCCTTCGGTGCGCGCGAGCCTGAGATCGCGGGCACGGTCCTGCTGGTAACGGCCACGGTCGCGCTCGAGATCCATGGCAGCGGACAATTCGAGCCGTTCCTGGCCGTAACGGATCGCACCAAAGCCGGCCAGGGTTCGGTTGCTGCTGATCAGCTCCTCAAGGGACTTGACCGGGGCAGACTCGCCGAGGGAAGCTAGCCAGCGGTTGAAGTCCCGCTTCATACCGTACTTCAGGACTGTCGAGCAGGCATCGTCCGCGCCACGTTCCTGGGCACTCGAGGCACAGATGCCGAAACTGAGGAAGTTATCAGCCGCCCGGGGCGCAATGATGCTCGGTATGTCTGTCGGCTCAATCACCGTAGCGCCGAGCTTCTCGAGTACAGCGCGGGCCTCGCGCATGCGTTCGGCTACAGGCGGAGGCAAGCCGCCTACGGACTCTTGCCCGCCCGGGGGCGTGACGGCGTCGATGTAGAAGGCACGCGGCAGGCCGATACGAAGGCCGGAGAGACTCGCCAGTGCCGGCCCCCCCCAGGTGCCGGGCTGTGGGAGGGGCGGGCAGGTGCCGGTCGCCGGATCTTTCGGGTCCGCTCCCGCCATGGCGACGAGGAGTGTGGCCGCGTCCTCAACGGAGCGGGCCATGGGTCCGGGTGTGTCCTGGTCGGCGGTTATCGGAATGACCCCATGGCGACTGATGCGTCCGACGGTCGGCTTGATACCCACCAGCCAGTTCATGCTTGCCGGTGACATGATTGAGCCGGAGGTCTCCGTCCCTACGTTCGCCGCCCAGAGGTTCGCGGCGGTGCCGATTCCCGAGCTTGAACCGCCGGGGTCCAGTAGGCCACGTCCGTCGTCGAAGCGCGGATCACGCCGGGGATCGTAGGGGTTGTAACTGTGCCCAGTGAGCGCGTTATACCCGTTGGGTAGCCCGGTTCCCATCCAGTTCGCGAGCTCGGTGAGCGTGGTCTTGGCGATAATGATCGCACCCGCATCCCGCAGTCGCCGGGTCACGGTGGCGTCATGGGGTGGCATATAGCCCCGGAAGGCCAGGGCGCCACCAGTAGTCGGCATATCGATGGTATGAATGAGATCCTTCAGGGCAATCGGTATGCCGTGCAGTGGCCCGCGAAGCTTGCC
>JAABSN010000572.1 GCA_011390385.1 Thioalkalivibrio nitratireducens
TGCGATCTTCCACTTCCACGAACTCGGCGAAGCTATCCTCCTGTTCGAACAGCGTGTGAAACACGGCTCCGGGGATGAAGTAGACCAGGGTATCTTCCATGGCGCGGACCGAAAATCTCGCCGGTTTGCCGGTCATCAGCGCCAATTGACCGAACAGGTCGCCCTCGCCCAGGCGATTTTGGATTTCGCCGCTGCGGCGGTAGATCTCGACCGCCCCGCTGCGGATGTAATGCAGGTCGGTCACTTCGTCGCCGACCGCGAACACCCGCGAACCGGCCCGGAAATATGCAATCTCGACATTCCGGGCGATCTCGTCGAGCCGGGCCTCGGACAATTCGTTGAACGGCGGATGGAGCTGCAGGTGGTTTCGGATTTCGATCTGTTCGACTTCCATGGCCCGCCTCCGCTCGCGTTCGTGATGACCCATCGTAGCATCGAGCCGTACGGGAACGGCTGGCGCGCAAGGCTGAATCAAAAGCTGGTCCGCGCGGTCTGTGCGACAAGAAAACGCCGGCGCGGTTGGACCGTGCGCCGGCGGTTGTTGAAGCTGCTACTTGTTGCGTTCAGGCGGCTGCTTGCAGATCGCCCTCGGGGTCGGTTTCCAGGACGCCGGCCACGGCGTGGATGACCGCAGCGATGCGAACCGCATCCTGGATGGCCTTGCTGCTGAAACCGGCCTTGATCAGGATTTTCTCGTGGCTGTCGATGCACATGCCGCAACCGTTGATGGCCGAGACAGCAAGGCTGAGCAGCTCGAAATCGGCCTTTTCGATGCCGGGGCTCCCGATGACGGTCATGCGCAGCCGGGCCGGCAGCTTGGCGTAGTCGTCGTTGCCGGAAAGGTGCAGGAACCGGTAATAGATATTGTTCATACCCATGATCGCGGCCGCGGCCTTGGCGGCCTTGAAATAGTCGTCGTCCAGCACTTCGCGCGCCTGGTCCTCGACCGCCTGGATCAGGGCCTTGTTACGACTGGCAAGCGCGGTGGCAACGGCCGTGCCCCAGACCTGCGACGGGTTCAGATGCTCATGCTGCTCGGTATCGAGCACATTGCCGAGGTTGATCTTGAGATCCCTGGCGTAGTCGGGCAGGTGTTGCTTGAGATCATTGATGCTCATGATTCACTCCTTGTGAAGTCGGATAGCCGCCTCTCGCACGTTACGACCGTCACCGGCCGTGCCGGCTTTGGGCGGGTTTGCAGGCTTGACGGACGCCGAATGGCGAATACGCGGATAAAAATGCCGGCGCCGGATAGACCGTGCGCCGGCAATGGATACTGGTGTTTCCGGCCCGCGGGGGACCGGAAACCCCTTGGAGCTGCCGAGACCTCAGGCGGCCTGCAGGTGCTCGTCGCCCGGCTGCCAGTTGCACGGGCAAAGTTCGTCGGACTGCAGCGCGTCGAGAATGCGCAGCGTTTCCTTCGGGTTGCGGCCGACGTTCATGTCGGTGACCGAGGCATGACGGATGATGCCTTCCGGGTCGACAAGGAACGTTGCGCGGTTGGCCACGCCTTCGTCGGCGTGCAGGATGCCCAGTGCGCCCGACAGCTCGCGCTTGACGTCGGCCAGCATCGGGATCTTGAGATCCTTCAGGTCTTCATGATGCTGGCGCCATGCCATGTGCACGAACTCGGTGTCGGTGCTTGCGGCGAGAACCTGGCAGTCGCGGTCGGCGAATTCGTCGGAAAGATCGCTGAAGGCCTTGATTTCGGTCGGGCACACGAAGGTGAAGTCCTTCGGATAGAAGAACACCAGCAGCCACTTGCCGCTGTAGGTGTTGCTGTCGATGTCGGTGAACGCCGATTCGATATCGGTGCCAACGGTCGCCTTGAGATTGAAGTTCGGGAACTTGTCGCCAATGGTCAACATGATGGTCTTTCTCCTGTTTGGATGTGATTCAGCTGCTTGAAATTTCCGATGGCGGAAAATTCCGCCGACAGAGACTAGGATAAGGATTTTTCACGATATATCAAATTGATTGTTTTTATGATCCCCATAGGGCGCGGCGATAACAGAACCATTGCTGTTTCCATTTTATTGCCGCCCGTCTTCGGTCGTCCGGGACCGAAATCGGCTCGCCCTTCTTGAGCGAAGCCGCTTTCGGCCCCACTTGCATAGATTCAGGCCAGCCAACGGATTTTCAATGGAACACTTTCACGGCACCACCATCGTTTCGGTGCGCAGGGGCAACCAGGTGGTCATCGGCGGCGATGGCCAGGTGACGCTGGGCAACACGATCATGAAGGCCAACGCG
>JAABSN010000057.1 GCA_011390385.1 Thioalkalivibrio nitratireducens
CCACCCCGAAACATGAAAGATGGAGGCGTAGGGTGCCAATGAGCGCAGCGAATTGCACCGTTCGAGGCCCGGGGCGTAGAGCCGAGGCCGGCGTGGTTTCGGTGCGGTTCGGCTGCGCCTCACGGCACCCTACGCGGTTCTTTCACACTAAGGGTAGACGAGTTGCTGCACACGCACGGAGCCTTGCCCCCATCCGGCATGCGGGTCAAGTTACGGGATCAATCGCCCGGTCTTGTCAGAAACGTGCGACGCAGCGAATGGCCGCTGCGGCCGCCGCAGTGCGGTTGTCCACTTCCAGTTTCCGGAAGATCTGCTCGAGATGCTTGTTGACCGTGCGTGGACTCATTTCCAGGATCTGCCCGATCTCCCGGTTCGTCTTCCCATACGCAATCCATAGCAGTACCTCCGCCTCGCGGCCGGTGACACCGAATCGCTCGCGCAGTCGCTCGACCGTCCGGCCGCTGGTGTGTTGTTCCACCAACCGCAGGAGATGCTCCTTGGGAGAGATCCTGGCCAGAAACTCGATGGCAGGCCCGGCATCGTCGGCACGAACCGGCGTGAAATGATGCCCGGGCTGCGGATCATGCCGCAGCCAGCTCGCCAGCTCCCGGTACAGGTCAGTGAGTTCACTCGCCAGACCGTAACCACATTGGCTCAGCCGTTGATACACACGCGGCGTGGCCCAGACCAGTTCGCCGTTTGCATCCACCGAGAACAGGTAATGCCCTGCCTGGTCCAGTGCCTGGTACGTGCTCTGGAGCACTCTCGCATTCGCGAGATGCACTCGCATTCGGGCAATCAGTTCGTCCACGTTGATCGGTTTGCCCACATAGTCCACACCTCCGGCGTTCAGACCCATGACGACGTGCTCGGTATCACTCAGCCCGGTCATGAAGATGATCGGCACATCGACCAGGGAGGGGTTCTTCTTGAGCTGGCGGCAGGTTTCAAATCCGTCCATGTTGGGCATGATCGCGTCAAGCAGGACAATGTCCGGCGTAATGTGTCGGGTGATACTGAGAGCCTGCGCGCCCTCCAGCGCGACCAGTACCCGCATCCCCGCATTTTCCAGAACGTCATTGAGCATCCGCACCGTATCCGGCGCGTCGTCGACAATCAGAACAGTGTCACCATCCTGCTCAGCGGGCTGCATGACTTTCCTCGTGCAGCAGATCCTGCAGTGCCTGCAGCTGCAGCGTATCCGCCAGGTGAATCATCTCCTGCCAGGTGTCGCCGTGTTGGGGATGTTCGTCGCGCAGCCGGTACAACATCTCGAGAATTCCCTTGCGGTGCCCGATGTTCGTGAGGTCACGCAGCCCCTGAAGTGATGCCGGGTCGAGCACCGCCGCGAGCGATACGGCTGCCTCTTCTGACTCGATCGCCGACATCATCACCGGTTCCGGCGGGAAAACCCAGTTCATGTGGAGAAGCCCCCCGATATGTTCGAGCAGGATGTTCAATTGCAGGGGCTTGGTGAAAAACCCGTCATGCAGGGTCGGACCATCCGGCTGGGCATTGGCGTCCGCCGCGTTGGCTGAGAGGATGACAACGGGCACGGTGAAACCCTGGCCGCGCAGCGCTCTCAACAGCGTGCAACCATCCTGTCCGGGCATGTTCAGGTCGAGCAGGACGAGGTCCACAGGTTGGCTCTGCAGCCAGGTTTGCGCCTGTGGGGCATCGGATAGCGCAGTGACATCGAATCCCAGAGGGGTGAACATCTCGACCATCAGCTGCCGATGTGAATTCTCGTCATCGACGACCAGAATTCGCCGCCGGCGTCCATGGTAACCCCTCGGCACCTGCCCCCTGTCCACCGCCTGATATTCAGCATGTCCGTGCAAGGCCGACAACAGGAGTGCGACGCGGAATCGACTACCCTTGCCCGGTGTACTTTCGACATTGATCTCTCCGCCCATGATCTCGCAGAGCAGCTTCGTGATGGTGAGTCCAAGACCGGTTCCGGGCGCTGTCGAACCCGGATTGCGGACCCGCTCGAAAGGTCGGAACACCCTTTCCAGATTCTCCGGGGCAATTCCCTCGCCGGTGTCTTCCACCGTGAACTCCGTGACCCCTCCCCGATAATTCACGGAAAAACTCACGGAACCCTTTTCCGTGTACTTCATCGCGTTGGTCAGCAGGTTGATCAGAATCTGGCGCACCCGCTTCTCATCGGCACGCACCCAGCGCGGCACCCGATGCAGATAACTGAAGCGGAATTCCAGTCCTTTTTCTTCGGCCTGCAGTTGGAACATATGGACTAACTGATCGAGAAGCAGATCCATTCGAACATCGGTGTAATGGAGTTCCAGCCGCCCCGCCTCGATCTTGGAAATATCCAGCAACCCCTCGATCAGGTCGGCGAGGTACTCACCGCTGCGGCGGATCACGTCCAGAGCGGGTCTGCGTTCCACCGGGATCTGCGGATCCCTTTCCAGCAGTTGAGCGTAACCCACGACTGCATTCAGCGGTGATCGCAGCTCGTGGCTGATCCCGGTCAGGTAGCGGTTCTTCGCCTGGTTTGCGGACTCCGCCCTTTCCTTGGCTTGTTGCAGTTCCCTGTCGGTCACTTCGTGCGCCTCGACCTCATCGAGCAGACGGCGATTCTGGTGGTTCGATTCCTCCTGTGCGATCCGGCGGCTTTCGTTGGCGAGAACGTACAGCCAACTCAGCACACCAGTGATGATCAGAAGCACGAAAAAGACCTTCCACAAGGTGTCGGCCAGCAACTCCTGATTGCCCACATCGGCGATTGAGCTCTGAAAATAGATGAGCGCCAGCATGGCCCCAATCAGACCGTTGATCAGAACCAGCAGGAAGGTGAACTGGGCAAGCCCTGAATTGATACTGCGCGTCACCGGCCGAGGCAACAGCCATTCGAACGCTCGCTGGGATTGCTCGACATAGGACCCCCCCGGCTTGCAGAGGTCGCCGCAACGAGAGTCCAGCGAGCAGCACAATGAACAGATGTTCCCTGCGTACGCCGGGCAGCCGGTCATATCCTCGACATCGAACCGGTTCTCGCAAACGCAACAGGTCACCCGCCCATCCGGGTCCGCCGCTACCGCGGGTGCCGGCCGCGCGAGGTAATACCTGCTCCCCGTCATTACTGCAATCAGTGGCGCCGAGGCCAGCGCGACGGCGAGGGTGATGAAATGCGCGAGCGCCTGGGCAATCGCACCGAACTGCCCCAGATAACAGAGCATGCCGACCGCGATGGCGAAAAACATGGATCCGACCCCAACCGGATTGATGTCGTACAGGTGCGCCCGCTTGAACTCGATGTGTGGCGGCGAAAGCCCCAGCGGCTTGTTGATGACCAGATCGGCAACCAGCGCACCCGCCCACGCGATCGCGACCACCCCGTAGAAGCCCAACGTCGCTTCCAGTGCTCGATAGATCCCCAATTCCATGACCAGGAACGCGATCGCCACATTGAACACCAGCCATACGACCCGACCGGGATGCCTATGGGTCAGCCGGGAAAAGAAGTTTGACCAGGCAATCGAGCCCGCATAGGCATTCGTCACGTTGATCTTGACCTGGCAAAGAATCACGAAGATCCCCGCGGCCGCGAGGGCGATCTCCGGAGAATTGGTCACGTAGCCAAAGGCGATCATGTACATGCGGGTGGGATCGGCAGCCTCGTCGAAAGGCACGCCGTGACTCAGCGCAAGAACGGCAAGAAATGATCCGATCAGCAGCTTGATCGCCCCAATCACGATCCAGCCCGGCCCACCGGCCATCACGGCGGCCCACCAGCGCAGGCGCTGACCGGGGGCCGCCTCCGGCACGAAGCGCAGGAAGTCGACCTGCTCACCGATCTGTGCGACCAGGGCGAACATCACGGCCGCTGCGGCACCGAAAAGCAGAAGATTCAGTCCTTCTGCACCGCCCCGCTCGGCCGCCGCCCCGGCAAAGCTTGTCCAATCCTCGACCGAGCTTGCGTCGAGATAGATGATGAAGATGAATGGCGTCAACTGGAGCAGAATCCAGATCGGCTGGGTCCAGTTCTGGAAACGACTGATCATGGTGATGCCGTAGGTCACCAGAGGAATGATGACGATGGCGCTGAACAGGTACCCGAGCGTGAGCGGCACCCCAAACAACAGCTCCAGCGCCATCGCCATGATCACCGCTTCCAGCGCAAAGAACAGGAAGGTGAAACTCGCGTAGACCAGCGAGGTGATGGTGGAGCCGAGGTAACCGAAACCCGCGCCGCGGGTCAGCAGGTCGCTATCCACTCCGTAGCGGGCTGCGTAATAGCTGATGGGAATCGCGGTCAGCAGAATCACCATGCTCACGACCAGAATGGCGGCCACGGCGTTGGCGAAACCATACTGTAGTGTGATGGCGCCACCGATGGCTTCCAGCGCGAGAAAGGAAATCGCGCCGAGTGCCGTGCTGGCGACCCAGGTGCCCGACCAGCGCCGCGCGCGCTTGGCGGTAAACCGAAGCGCGTAGTCCTCCAGCGTTTCGTTGGCCACCCATTGGTTGTAGGTACGCCGGATTCGGAAGACATGCTGGCGCGCGGTCATGGGCCGTCTCCCGCTGGATGACGGGGCGTCGCTCGAAACGGCGCACCAATCCGGTGCAACCCCAGGTGGCGTACGGCACCCGGAACGCCGTAATGCTCCCGGGATGACTCATGGTTGACTTCCGTGCCTTCGGGTGGAGAGCACCATGCGTAACAAAAGGTGCAGGGTGGCAATGAGCGCAGCGAATTGCGCCATTCGAGGCTCGGGAGCTTGGGAATCAGGGCCGGCGTGCCCCCGGTGCGGTTCGGCTTCGCCTCACGGCACCCTACGGGGACTTTCACGTCACGCGCATTGGAACCCGGCGTCAGGAAACGCGGGTACCATTGAATCAAAGGCCGGGCCATTCGCTTCATCGATCTTGATCACTCGATCACTCATCAAGACTCGAGATGCAATCAATAATCATGCCAGCCTGTTCGCTTGCCAAAGAGAACAGGCTGGCCTCGACAGCGAGCGTGCAGTGTCGGTTGCGACCGACTCACCCGGTCACGGTCAATCCGGGCCCGGGATGCTCACACCCCGGTTCCCGGCCTACCGAATCAATGGCTGATCATCCAGGGCCGCATGGACGGAAACATCTTCTTGCCATCAGCCGTGTAGAACAGGTTCGATTTGCCCTTGGACTCGTGACCACAACCGCAGCCTCGAGAATGCCGGTGCCCGTGGGTCCGCCGTTCCTGGTCCTCCTGCCGCGTCTCCACGGTGGAAAACATCGGTTCGTTTGCACTGCGTTCGTTTCTCGCAGCCGCCTGTATCGATGCCTTCGCCTGGTTCAGCACTTCCGGAGGCAGCAGGATGATCCGAGCGGACAGCGCGCCACACTCGGGGCATGGCTGCGGCTCCGCATGGTCTTCCAGGGTCGCCAAAGCATGAAAGACGCCGTGTTCGCGGCATTTGTAATCATAGAGCGGCATCGGGGCTTACTCCTTGTCCGGCGACAACGGGACAGCCATCCCCGGTGTGACCTTTTTCTCGGGTCCACTGGCGCTGGGATTGACGTCGAAGTCGAAAATGCCCGTCGGCAACCAGAGCGTTGCGCAGGCGTTGGGAATATCCACGACACCGCTGATATGCCCCTGCACCGGAGCGCATCCCAGGATTCCGTAGGCCTGAGCACCGCTGTAGCCGAACTTGGTCAGGTATTCGATCGCGTTGAGACAGGCCTGCCTGTAAGCCACATGGACGTCCAGATAATGCTGCTTGCCCTGCTCGTCCACGGAGATCCCCTCGAAAATCAGGTAATCGTCATACTTCGGGGTGATCGGGCTGGGTTTGAAGATCGGGTTCTTGATCCCGTACTTGCGCATCCCGTCCTTGACCACGTTGACCCGGAGATGAATCCAGCCGGCCATCTCGATCGCGCCGCAGAAGGTGATCTCCCCGTCGCCCTGGCTGAAATGAAGATCGCCCACCGACAGGCCCGCGCCATCGACATAAACGGGGAAATAGATCTTGGACCCGCGCGAGAGATCCTTGATGTCGCAGTTGCCGCCGTGCTCGCGCGGCGGCACCGTACGGGCCGCTTCCGCACCTGCGATCTTCGCCTGGTCCGCCGGCATGCGGCCCATATGCGCCGTCTCGGCGCTGGGCAGGGTCGCGAGCGGCGGGATGCGTTCCGGATCGGTGTCGACCAGCGCCTTCTCGCGGGTATTCCACTCGTCGAGCATTTCCTTCGAAGGCAGGCAGCCGATGAGACCCGGGTGAATCAGGCCGGGAAATTCCACATTCGGGATATGCCGGGACTTGGTGAACATGCCGTTGATGTCCCAGATCGATTTCTGGGCCTCCGGGAAGTGTTCGGTGAGAAAGCCGCCGCCGTTCTGCTTCGAAAAGAAGCCGTTGAAACCCCACAGGCTGTGATCGAAGGTTCCGATGTCGAGAATGTCGACCTCCAGAAGATCACCGGGCTCCGCTCCTTCCACGGCCACCGGCCCGGACAGGAAGTGCACCTGGGTCAGATCGACATCGCGCACATCGTCCGCGCTGTCATTGTTCCCGATCTGCCCGCCGGTCCAGTCGTAGCATTCGATGATGAAATCGGCTCCAGGCTTCACCGTGGCCACCATCGGAATGTCCGGATGCCACCGATTGTGGACCATGTCGTTTTCGTACGGGGACTTGTCCAGATCGACGCTGATGAGGGTATCCGTCATGCTCTTTCTCCTGCGGGCGTTGGTTTTCGAAGGGCTTGCAGGATGATTATCTGGACACCTCGCTGAACCGGCCATACGCCATTCAGGCAAAGACCTACGTCAAATGACGCAGTCGAAGCCGCAAAGGACGTCGCCGGAAAAACGGTAGGGTGTCAATGAGCGGCAGCGAATTGCACCGGTCGAAACCCGGGGGTTCGGGAATCCGGATCCGGCACGGTTCCGGTGCGGTTCGGCTGCGCCTCACGGCCCCCTACGGGGCTTTCACGCCGAGGACGCGAGACGGAACCGCACCTCCCCATCCGACAGGTAGCCCTCGATGTTGGTGATGTCGCCCCTGCCCTCCACCGCCTGATGCTGGGTCAGGAGGTAATAAGCGAGGGGCGCCTCCACCTCGTGGCGCATGGCCCGGCGCAGTGCCCTGGCGCCGAACTTGCGGTCGTACCCGGTTCGGGCAACGCGCGCACGGACCGACTCGTGCAGGCGCAGTTCGACGCGGTGCCGCAGCAGCCGTCGATTCAGGCGATCGACCTCCAGACTGACCAGCTGCCGTACCACGTCGCTGCCCAGCCAGTTGAAGACGGTCACGGTATCGATCCGATTGACGAACTCGTGTGAGAACCGTTTGAGCAGCTGCTTTTCGACCATGCGCAGCACCTGCGCCGGCTGACGGCCCTGATGACTCCGGAACCAGCGGTAGGGAACCCGACCCGAGCGTTCCTCGTAGGCCTGCAGATCGCGCGCGCCCAGATTGCTGGTCATGAAGATCAGGGTATTGCGGAAGCTGTAGGTGCGCTGGCCCGACGCGACCACGAGACGCCCGTTGTCGAAAACGTTCAGCAGCGCCTCGATGACCTCGTCGGACGCCTTTTCGACCTCATCGAACAAGACGATGCCCGGCTTGTGGACGCTGCCCTCGATCACGGCCTGATCGAGGACGGTATTGCCCTCCTTGCTCCCGACGTAACCGGGCGGCGCTCCGGTCAGAGCCGCCGCGTAGTGCTCCTGGGACAGGGTGTTCATGTCGACGCGGCAGAAGGCATCGGCATCCCCGTGCAGACTGCGGGCCAGCGCCCGAACCATCTCCGTCTTGCCAACACCGGTAGGCCCCAGCAGCAGCGCGGTGTGCAGAGGGCGCCGGGGATCGGAGATATCCGCCCGGACGATGCGCAGCACGCGTTCCAGCGACTGCACGGCTTCGTCCTGGCCGACGATCTCCCTGCGCACCGCCTCGACGATGGCGTCCACGTCGAAGCGATAACGGCTCTCGATCCCCGCAGCTGGTTGCGGCGCACCCTGGGCCGCCGGAATGTCCGCGTTCACCTCGGCAAGACGCTGCTTCTCCAATGCGAGCCGCTGCGCCTCCTCCAGCATGTCATTGAGGTACGGCATGAACGGGAACAGGCCGGCCGCTCGAGCCCGGTGTCACGATCCGTGGGTGCAGGGCGAGCACCTATGCACCGCCGGCCTCGCGCTCCGGTGCATCGTAGGGCAGGTCCCGGACCGGCGCACTCGCTACACCGACCTTGCGCCGCGTGATTTTCTCGACATCGTCACGCGCTTTCTCGGCGTCGTTGACCCAGGTTCGGTAGAACTCGAACGGACACTCGGCCAGACCACGGTCACCATCACCGGAATCGTGCAGACCCGTGTAGCCGCGATGCAGCAGCTTGAACAGGTGGTTCTGCGACTGGTCGTTGGCCCTGGCGTCCCGGATTTCCGGGATCGACAACTGGGCGTACTGGATGCCGTTCTCCTCGGTGCCGCACTCGCCCAGCGTTCGGCCATCGAAGCCGACGATGGAGGAGTGGCCGAAATAGCTGTACACCCCGTCGAAACCGGTCGCGTTGGCCACGGCCACATAGGTGTTGTTGGCCCATGCCATCGATTTGGCCATGGTGATCTGCTGTTCCTTGGCCGGATACATGTAGCCCTGGCAGCGCACGATCAGTTCGGCGCCGCGCATCGCGCAGTCACGCCAGATCTCCGGGTAGTTGCCGTCATCGCAGATGATCAGACTCACCTTCAGTCCCTTGGGTCCTTCAGACACGTAGGTCCGGTCCCCGGGATACCATCCTTCAATCGGACACCAGGGAATGCACTTGCGGTATTTCTGCACGATCTCGCCCTGATTGTTCATCAGGATGAGCGTATTGTAAGGCGCCTTGTGCGGATGTTCCTCGTGGCGTTCCCCGGTCAGCGAGAACACACCCCAGGTGTTGGCCTGGCGGCACGCCTGCGCGAAGATTTCGGTTTCGTCTCCGGGAATCGTTGCCGCGGTCTCCATCATCTCGACCGGGTCGTACATGATTCCCATGGTGCTGTACTCGGGGAAGATCACCAGATCCATGCCGGGGAGACCTTGTTTCATCCCCACGATCATGTCGGCGATCCGGCGTGCATTGTCGAGCACCTCGGCTCTGGTATGCAGCCGTGGCATCTTGTAGTTCACAACAGCAACGCCGACCGTATCCGGGCTGCTGGAAATATCTCCATGACGCATGACGTAATCCTCGCGTTAAGTGAGTGTCCACCCCGTTGGGTGCTGTGAGGCGAAGCCGAACCGCACCGATACTGTGCCGGCCCTTGACCCCAGGCCTCGGGGCCTCGGGCCTCGATCGGCGCAATTCGCTGCGCTCATTGACACCCTACGGAGGAGCTGGGCGTAGGGTGCTGTGAGGCGAAGCCGAACCGCACCGGAAGAACCGGGGTTCGAATCACACCGAGAGATATCCGCTGATCGTTGCCTCGTCGCAATCGGCGCGGGCGGTTTCGTGAACGACATGTCCCGCTTCCATCACCAGCAACCGGTCCGCAATCTCCAGGGTGAAACTGAGGATCTGCTCCGACACGATGATGGTGATATCCCGCGTCCGGCTGATCTCATTCAGAGTCTTGGCAATGTCCTTGATGATCGATGGCTGGATGCCTTCCGTGGGTTCGTCCAGCAACAGGATCTTGGGGTTGGAAACCAGTGCCCGCGCGATCGCCAGTTGCTGCTGCTGCCCTCCGGAAAGGTTTCCGCCCTTGCGCCGGCGCATGTCATGCAGAACAGGGAACAACTCGAAGATCTCGTCAGGCACCTTCTTGCCTTTCACCGTCTCCATGCCCGTGCTGATGTTCTCCAGCACGGTGAGTCCCGAAAAGATCATTCGTCCCTGCGGAACATAGGCGAGCCCCTTCGCAACCCTTTTGTGGGTGGGTACCGTCGAGAGATCCTCTCCATTGAGTTCGACCTTCCCATCGGTAGCGGGTATCAGTCCGACCAGGGTCTTGAACAGCGTCGTCTTGCCCATTCCGTTGCGGCCCATGATGGCCAGGGTCTCGTTTCTGTTCACGGTGATGTCGAGACCCTTGATGACCTCGCTCTGCCCGTAGCCGGATCGCAATCCCGTAACTTGAAACATTGGCTTGTACCCTCTGCAACGTGTTGATCAATGACCCAGGTAGACTTCGATGACCCGCGGGTCCGACTGAACCTTCTCCATGCTGCCCTCGGCGAGGATCTTGCCCTGGTGCATCACGGTGACTTTCTGGGCAATCCGCTTCACGAATTCCATGTCATGTTCGATCACGATGATCGAACGGCCCTCGCTGATCCGGTTGAGCAATTCGGCCGTCTGTTCCCGTTCGCGAACGCTCATTCCGGCCACCGGTTCGTCCAGCATCATCAGTTCCGGTTCCTGGATCAGCAGCATCCCGATCTCGAGCCACTGCTTCTGGCCATGGCTGAGCTCGGCGGCAGGCCGATCGATTTCGGCATCGAGGAATATGGTTGCGGCGGTCTCGCGAATCTTCCGGTCGACCTTGGCGGTCTTCTTGAAGAACAGGGCTCCGAATACCGACTTGCCTTCGGGGTAGGAAACTTCCAGGTTCTCGTAGACGGTCAGGGACTCGTAGACAGAGGGCGTCTGGAATTTGCGACCCACGCCATGTGCGACGATGCGGTGTTCGGCCAGCGCCGTGAGTTCGATGTCCTTCAGTTTGATCGAACCCTCGCTGGCCTTGGTCTTTCCACAGATCAGGTCCAGCAGCGTCGTCTTTCCGGCACCATTCGGGCCGATGATCACCCGCAGCTCTCCCCGGTCCATATAGAGCGTCAGATCTTCGATTGCCTTGAAGCCGTCAAACGAAACGGACAGGTCTTCGATTGCAAGCAGAAGCGGCGAATGGGGTTCCTGATGCGGTGTCATTTACTGGCCTCCGAAGCGGGTTTTGCATCCACGAGTGGACTTTTCACGGCGTCACCCGAGCCGTTGCCGCGCTTCCAGCCGCGACTCGTCAGAAACGCATTCCAGTGCCTCTTCACATATTTTTCGTACAGACCTGCCAGCCCGTAGGGAGCGAACATGACCACCGCGATGAAGATGCCCCCGATCAGGAATAGCCACAGTTCCGGATACGCCTCTGCGAAAAGGTTCCTCGCGTAAGTGACCAGCAGGGTTCCGTAGACGGCACCCAGCAGCGACAAGCGACCGCCCACCGCGGCAAAGATCACGAACTCGATCGACGGAATGATCCCGATGATGCTCGGAGACATGAATCCGACCTGAAGGGTGAACATCGCTCCGCCGATACCGGACATGAACGCCGACAGCGCAAACACGAAGATCTTGAAATAGGCGACGTTGTAACCCGAGAAGCGGATGCGGTTTTCCTGATCGCGCGTGGCCAACAGAATGCGGCCGTACTTGGTCGACAGCACCCACATGCCGAGTGCGATCACCGCCAGTAGCAGCACCCCGTTGACGTAATACAGGGTCACCAGGGCAGAGTCGGAGTGGATGTCCCAGCCCTTCAGCGTTCGAAGGTCCGTGATGCCATTGACACCTCCCGTGTAACCCTGCTGACCGATCACCAGGATGGTGGCGATCGTCACCAGCGCCTGGGTGATGATGGCAAAGAACACACCCGACACACGACGGGTAAACAGTGCGAATCCGATCAGGGCGGCAACCAGAGCCGGCAGGATCAGCACGGCCAGCAAGGCAAAAGTCAGGCTGTTGAACGGCGCCCAGAACCATGGCAGTGCCGTGATCTGGTTCCAGTCCATGAAGTCGGGAATCCCCGGAGTGGTCTGGATCGACGTGGCTTCCGGGGTGGAAGCTTCCAGCTTCAGATACATCGCCATCGCGTAGCCGCCGATGCCGAAGAACAGACCCTGACCGAGGCTGAGCATGCCGCCGTAGCCCCAGGCGAGGACCAGTCCCACCGCGACAAAGGCAAAGGAGAGGAAGCGCCCGGTCAGGTTGATCCCGTCCACATCCATGGTCAGCGGCACGGCAACCAGAATGATGAAGGCGAGAATCAACAACCCGGGGAGGCCGCGTTTGTCCAGAATCTTGGGCAGTGTATAACTCATCGTACTGAGCTCCTGGCAGGGGGTTGACCTAGCGACGGACCTTGCTCTTGAACAATCCTTCCGGTCGCAGCATCAGAATGCCGATGATCACCAGCAGCGTGGTCACCTTCGCCATGGAACTGCCAAGGAAGAACTCGAGGATCGATTGCCCCTGGGCAATCAGGAAGGCGGACACGACGGTCCCGGAAATACTGCCGGCACCTCCGAACACGACCACGAGGAACGTATCCACGATGTACAGGGTGCCGCTCGTTGGACCGGTGGAGGAGATCATCGTGAACGCCGCACCGGCGATGCCGGCAAGCCCGCAGCCCAGCGCAAACGTGAGGCGGTCGACCCAGCGCGTATTGATGCCGACGGCCATGCTCATGTCGCGGCTGGTCATGGTGGCCCGGACACGCAGGCCCCAGCGCGACCGGTACATCAGCCAGACCACGCCCAGCGTCACGAGGAGCGTCAGCAACATGATCGCCATACCATTCAGCGGGATGTAGATCATGTCGGTGGGACGCCAGGCCCCCTCGAGCCATGACGGCGTGTTGGGGCTGACCTCCCGCGCACCAAAAACGGAACGGAAGCCCTGCTGCATGATCAGCGCGAGCCCCCAGGTCGCAAGCAGTGTATCCAGCGGCCGATGATAGAGGTGCCGGATCATCACGACCTCGATCAGCATCCCCACCACGAAGGCGGTGAGAAAGGCGGCCGGGATCGCCAGCAGAATGTAGTATTCGGACGCCCAGGGACCCATGCCGCTTGCCTGAACCGAAAGCAGATAGGTGGTGTAGGCGCCGATCACCATGAACTCGCCGTGGGCCATGTTGATGACCCGCATCTGCCCGAAAATGATCGCGAGCCCCAGGGCCATGAGCAGCAGGACCGAGAAGAAGCTGAGCCCCGCAAAGCCCTGCATGGCGGTAATCGCCATCAGGTCCTGCGCTGAATAATCCATTTTTGCACCCCGACGAATGAATCCAAGGCCCGATTACACGGTCGACCGGAGCGCGGGGAGCCTGTCCAACCGACAGGAACCCCACGCGCCGCAATGTCTTACTGGTAGCCCTCAGGGAAGGGATCCGGCTCGATCAGATCGGACTCCCAGACCACGTCGGCCTGACCGTCGCGGCGCCACTCGCCGATCCGCGTCTTGCTCCAGAGGTGGTGATTGGGATGGACCTCGACGAAGCCTTCGGGCGCTGTGGTCAGCTGGATCCCCGGCGAGGCTGCGGTCACCTTGGCAACATCGAAGCTGCCGGCACGCTCACAGGCCTCCTTCCACAGCCAGGGCCCGAGATAGGCGGCCTGCGTCACGTCGCCGATCACACTGTCATCACCCCAGCGTTCCTTGAAGGCCTTGACGAAAGCGATGTTGTTCTCGTTGTCGAGGCTCTGGAAGTACTTCATGCTGGAGAAGAAGCCTTCAACGTTCTCGCCGCCGATACCCAGGACTTCATCCTCGGTCGTCGCGAGCGACAGCAGGGTCTGGGTCTTGCCATTCAGACCGGCGGAGTTCAGCTGGCGGAAGAACGCAACGTTCGACCCGCCAACAACCGCTGCGAAGATGGCGTCCGGGCGACGCAGGCGGATGCGATTGATCAGGGAGCCGAACGACGTGTGTCCGAGCGGCGCGTAATCCTCACCCACGACCTTTCCGCCCAATACCTTCTCGATGTGGATGCGTGCGATCTTCATCGACGTGCGCGGCCAGATGTAGTCGGAACCCACCAGGTAGAAGGTGCGGATGCCCTTCTCGTTCCACAGCCAGTCCAGTCCCGCCAGGATCTGCTGAGTGGCCTCCTGGCCGGTATAGATCACGTTCGGGGATTGCTCGAGACCTTCGTAGAAGGTGGGGTAGTAGAGAAGACCATTCTCGCGCTCAAGCACGGGCAGAACCGCCTTGCGCGAAGCAGAGGTCCAGCAGCCCATGATCGAGGCAACATTGTCCTCACGGAGAAGCTTGCGCGCCCGCTCGGCGAAGGTCGGCCAGTCACTGGCGCCGTCTTCCGTGATCGTCTCGATCCGCCGTCCGAGAATGCCGCCCATCGCATTGATCTGCTCGATCGCGAGGGTCTCCGCTTCCACCGAGCCGGTTTCGCTGATCGCCATCGTGCCGGTCAGCGAATGGAGAATGCCGACCTTGACGGTGTCATCGGTCACCGCGAGCCCAGTGGTATTGATCGCTGACGTCGCCGGCTTGCCAAACGCAGTCGTGGTTCCCAGAACGCCGGAAACTGCCACCGGTGCCGCAAGCATCATCTTCAAGAGCTTGCGTCGGGTGAACGGAATCTTGATGTCGGTCATATCGTCGTACCTCGTTGAGTTGGAGATCGGTCACAGATATCGGAATTGCCGATACCGCGTCTTCCCGTCGGCGGCCACGTCCCTGGGTTGATCACGTACCGGGCCCGGTGTCAGCGGGCCGAGACGCAGGCCGCACGTCCTTCACTTCTGACGAGTAGGAGTATCCGTGGGGAGCTGAGGGCTGCCCATTCGATAAATGGCGCAGCCGCCTAAGTCATTTGACGCATGGCGCAAAACGCCAGCAGGCCGGAGGCGGATGCTCCAGCGGAGGGGTTATCGGGGAAAATGCGAGATGACTTCCATGGCCATGCGTGCCACGCCAAGACATGAAAGACGCAGGACAGGCGTAGGGTGCCAATAAGCGCAGCGAATTGCGCCGTTTGGGACGCCGAAGCCTGGGAACCGGGGCCGGCGTGATATCGGTGCGGTTCGGCTTCGCCTCACGGCACCTTGCGCGACTTTCGCGTCAATTCCCGGCCGTACGCACCACCCCGAAACACGAAAGGTGCGCGCATAGGGTGCCCATGAGCGCAACGAATTGCACCGCTCGAGGCCCCAGGTACCCGGGGGCGCGGCGCCCGCGCGGTGTCGGTGCCATCAACCACGGCACCCAACAACCTTCTGATTCCAGTCCGAAAGGGCCGGGATCACTCCCACTCGATCGTGGCGGGCGGCTTTCCGGAAATATCGTAGGTAACCCGCGATATCCCGTCGATCTCGTTGATGATTCGACGGGAAACAAGGTCGAGAAAATCATACGGCAGGTGCGCCCAGCGCGCGGTCATGAAATCAATGGTCTCGACTGCACGCAGTGCGACCACGTAATCGTAGCGGCGCCCGTCGCCCATCACGCCGACCGACCGCACCGGCAGGAAGACCGCGAAGGCCTGCGAAACCTGATCATAGAGATTCGCACGACGCAATTCCTCGATGAAGATATCGTCGGCACGGCGCAGCAGGTCGGCGTATTCCTTCCTGACCTCGCCCAGGATGCGCACGCCCAGCCCCGGGCCGGGGAATGGATGGCGGTACACCATCTCGGAGGGCAGGCCCAGTTCGACGCCGATCTTGCGCACCTCGTCCTTGAACAGTTCGCGCAGCGGCTCGACCAGCCCCATCTTCATGTGTTCCGGCAGACCGCCGACGTTGTGATGGGACTTGATCACGTGGGCCTTGCCGGTCTTCGATCCCGCCGATTCGATCACGTCGGGGTAGATCGTTCCCTGTGCCAGCCAGCGTGCGTTGACCAGCTTGCCGGCCTCCTCGTCGAAGACGTCGATGAACAGCCCGCCGATGATCTTGCGCTTCTTCTCGGGATCACTGACGCCTTCGAGCGCCTGCAGGAAACGCTGCTCGGCATCAACCCGGATCACCGTCACCCCCATGTGCCGCGCGAAGGTGGCCATGACCTGGTCACCCTCGTGCAGACGCAGAAGCCCCGTGTCCACGAACACGCAGGTGAGCTGGTCACCGATCGCCTTGTGCAGCAGGGCACCGACCACCGACGAATCCACCCCGCCGGAGAGACCCAGCAGCACGTGATCGGAACCGACCTGCTCGCGCACCCGATCGATCATGTCGTCGACGATGTTGTCGGCGGTCCACAGATCCTCGCAGCCGCAGATCTCGTGGATGAAGCGTGACAGGATGCGCTTGCCCTGGCGGGTGTGCGTGACCTCGGGATGGAACTGCAGGCCGTAGAATCCGCGTTCCTCATCGGCCATGCCGGCGATCGGGGCGGAGTCGGTGGAGCACATGAGCTTGAAGCCTGGCGGCAGTCCGGTGACGCGGTCGCCGTGCGACATCCAGACATCCAGCAGCCCGTAGCCCTCGGCCGTCGTGTGGTCCTCGATGTCGGTCAGCAGGCGGGTGTGCCCACGGGCGCGCACTTGCGCGTAACCAAACTCGCGGTGGCTGGATGGCTCGACCTTCCCGCCCAACTGCGCGGCCATCGATTGCATGCCGTAACAGATGCCCAGGACCGGCACGCCCAATTCGAAGACCAGCGCCTCCGCACGCGGCGGATCCGCCATGTTGACCGATTCGGGCCCCCCCGAAAGGATGATGCCGCTCGGGGCGAAATCGCGCATCGCCTCGGGATTCATGTCCCAGGGATGGATTTCGGAATAGACACCCGCCTCGCGCACCCGCCGAGCGATCAGCTGGGTGTACTGGGAACCGAAATCCAGCACCAGGATCCGGTGCGCGTGTACGTCCTGGGTCATATCGTCATCCAATCCGCGATCGTTCGGAACGCCCTGCAGCGAGCGTGGGCTGCGAGGGAATACTACAGGCCCCTTTCCCACCCGCGTGAGAGAGGAGCGACGCCATCACTCGCGCCGGTAGTTCGGTGCTTCCTTGGTAATCGCGACGTCATGGACATGGCTTTCGTGCATGCCCGCGGCGGTGACCCGGACGAACTGCGGTTTGGTCCGCATTTCCTCGATCGTCCGCGCGCCGACATAGCCCATTGACGAGCGCAGACCGCCGGTGAGCTGGTGGATGATCGCGGTAATGGAACCCTTGTACGGCACCCTGCCCTCGATACCCTCGGGCACGAACTTATCCGGACCCGCGGAGGCATCCTGGAAGTAGCGATCCGAAGACCCCTGCTGCATCGCGCCGAGGGAACCCATCCCGCGGTAGGACTTGTAGGACCGCCCCTGGTAGAGTTCCACCTCGCCCGGTGCCTCCTCGGTCCCGGCGAACAGGGATCCCAGCATTACACTGTGGGCGCCCGCGGCGATGGCCTTCGCCAGGTCGCCGGAGAACCGAACGCCGCCATCGGCAATCAGCGGCACGCCCGTACCCTCGAGGGCCGCGGCCACATTGGCAATAGCCGTGATCTGCGGCACCCCAACGCCCGCGACGATACGGGTGGTGCAGATGGAGCCCGGCCCGATCCCGACCTTGACCGCATCGGCTCCGGCCGCCACCAGATCGCGGGCAGCCTCGCCGGTGGCAATGTTGCCGCCGATCACCTGGACTTCCGGATAGTGCTGCTTGACCCAGCGGACCCGGTCGAGCACACCCTGCGAGTGGCCGTGCGCAGTGTCGACCACGATCACATCGACGCCGGCTTCCACCAGTGCCGCAACCCGCTCATCGGTCCCGGCACCCACACCGACCGCGGCCCCGACCCGCAGGCGACCACGATCGTCCTTGCAGGCGCCCGGATGCTCGGAGGACTTCTGAATGTCCTTCACGGTAATCATGCCGCGCAGTTCGAAGCGATCGTTCACCACCAGCACCTTTTCGATGCGGTACTTGTGCAGCAGCGCCATCACCTCATCCTTGTCGGCGCCCTCGGGTACCGTCACCAGGCGGTCCTTCGGGGTCATCACCTCGGATACGGGTGAATTCATCCGGGTTTCGAAGCGCAGATCCCGGGAGGTCACGATCCCGACCAGGTCGGAGCCATCGACGACCGGGACACCGGAGATCCTGTTTGCGCGGGTCAGTTCCATCACCTCGCCGATGCTGGTGCCCGGAGCCACGGTGATGGGTTCACTGATCACGCCGGCTTCGTATTTCTTCACCTGCCGCACCTCGTCCGCCTGCGCCGCAGCACTCATGTTCTTGTGCACGATACCGACGCCACCCTCCTGCGCCATGGCGATCGCGAGCCGTGCTTCGGTGACGGTGTCCATGGCCGCCGACAGCAGCGGCGAACCAAGCTGGATCTCGCGGGTCAGGTGTGTCGACAGATCAACGTCGCGCGGCATCACCGTGGAGTGCCCGGGGAGCAGGAGCACATCGTCGAAGGTAAGTGCTTCAGCGAGTATGCGCATGTGCGTCTCCAGGAGTTGGTGCATGAGGGAGCAGAAATAGCCCCTCAGTATAAAATCGGCGTCGCCCACGGTAAAGCAAAAGCGAGAACCGCAAGGATAGAAACCGGATTTCGCATCGCTTGCCTGTTGCATGCACACAGCCAATACTGACTCCCTTCCGGAGATGAAATGACGAATCAGCGCAGCATCCTCACCGTCAGCGAACTGAACCAGCTGGCCGACGAACTCCTGCGGGCCAATCTCGGTGCCGTATGGGTCGAGGGTGAAGTCTCCAATCTGCGGACCTACGCGTCGGGACACCGCTACTTCTCGCTCAAGGACGGAAAGGCCAGCCTCAGCTGTACGCTGTTCCGCGGCCAGGCGCGCAATGCCGCCGCCTTCGCAGATGGCGACCAGGTTCTGGCCCTCGGCCGTGCCGGGGTCTACACCGCTCGCGGGCAGTTTCAGCTGGTCGTCGAACGCCTGGAGCCC
>JAABSN010000573.1 GCA_011390385.1 Thioalkalivibrio nitratireducens
GGTGCAGGCCGGCATCGCGGGCAGTGACAGCCACCAGATCACCGTGCACGGCCACCCCACGCGGCTCGCCGGGGATGGGCAGCGTGGCCAGCAGCGTCGGCGCGAGAGGATCGGCGACGTCGATCACCTTCAGGCCGACGGCCGGATTCACCACGAAGGCGAGGCCACCGGCGGCGGCCACGTCCTGGTCCGCGCCGAGGGTGGAGCCGAGGTGCCCCAGCGTTGCCGGATGGTCGGGATCAGAGACGTCGACGATGGTGAAGCCCTGGAATCCCAGCGTGACGTAGGCGAGATCACCCACGCAGGCGACATCGGCGGCTCCGTCGAGCGCCGTGCTGCGCCAGCGGAGGTAGTCCTCGTAGTCGACGCACTGGGCCCGGATCGGGGATGCGAGGACCAGGAGCAGCAAGAGGCCCAGGGCGAGCGGGCGAGCGGGTAGGGTGGAGTTCCTGCCATTGTTGTGCGCGGGAGTGCGATGCATGGGTGGTCCTCCAGGGGTCGTCGGCGGAAGCGGGTGGGGCGCCTCCGGCCGTAGAGGATGGGGTCGAACGTGATCGAGAGGGTTAGACGGCGCTGTGGGGGGAATTCCGAGAAATTGTATAGGAAAAATCCGCTAATGTGGGTGCCGTCGGGGACGGGTTCCAGGTGGAGCGGATCGGCGTCGTTGGTCAAATGACACGGGCTAGTCGAAACCGGCGTCTTGTCCGGGTCAAGCCCGACGGAGCCGGGGAGGTGAGGTTCAGGTCGGGACAGTGTTTGCAGATCCATCAGAATTTTGCGCAACGTTGCGCAAAATTCTGACGAAGTATCAGATGGCGTCGTCGTGGATTCGACGGTCGCTGACAGGAGGACCGTCATGCTTCACGATTGCCTTGTTCCCGACCTCCGGCTGGTCATCTGCGGGACTGCTGCCGGCACCGAATCGGCCAGCCGCGGGCAGTACTATGCGGGGCCGGGGAACAGGTTCTGGAAGACCCTGTTCGAGACTGGTCTGACGCCGCGACAGCTGGCTCCTGCTGAGTTTGGTTTGCTCATTTCATACGGCATCGGCCTGACGGATATCGTCAAGGGCCAGGCTGGCATGGACAGCAGCATCGACTTCAGCGGGATGGACTGCGACGGCTTCGTGGGCAAGATCCTGCAGTTCCGGCCGGGGGTTCTCTGCTTCAACGGGAAGAAGGCAGCCGAGGCGCACCTTGGCCGCAAGATCGTCGAGTACGGGTTCCAGGTGGAGCGGATCGGCGAGACCAGGCTCTTCGTGGCGACGTCGACGAGTGGGGCGGCTGGTGGGCATTGGGATGTCGGGACGTGGCAGGCGGTGGCGGATGCGGTCGGGGGTGGGGGGCGGTAGCGCGGGCAACGCCCGCCACGCGACCTCATTAGCCCGAATTCTTGTCGCGCTTGAAGAACTCATTGAACCGTTCGATCGTCAGGTCTCGGTCTTCATCGAGGCCAGATGCCGTGAGCTGGTTGATCGAGAGTTGCGGTGTAAGAAGATCGGTGGCCAATTGCCACATGCTGGTGCCCAGCAGGCATGCGTCCGAGATCGTCCTGGCGCTCCAGGAATCGACCTTCAAGTTGCCCACCGGATATCGGACGCCCCGCTTGACGGCCTGGCCTAGCGTCGTTAGGCCAAGCTTCGATGTGTTCTTCCTGATGGCCGTGGCCGACGGGATCCGGTCGTTGATCACGTAGAGCGGCAGGTTGTGAATGACCGCGTTCCGGTGGACTCTGACGTCGTTTCTGAGAGATGTCATCTCGGAGATTACCTCTTTTGCCGCTTTCGAATTCGCGTTGAATATGTAGTGGTGCCCGTCAGGATCGAGCTTGGATCCAAACGGCTTCCCGGTACCCCCGACCCCATCGATCGTCGAGGCGAATCGAGCAGCTGTATCGCAGAACGAGCGGATGTGGCTCAAGAATCCATAGAGCATCCGCGTGCGGTCGACCCTCTTGTCCACCGACGTCCCCGTCAGGTCGACGTTGTGCTGCCACGCCCAGGTCAACTGCCACATCATCGCGTAAGACGCGTCGACGTAGTCTGCGTATTCGCTCTTGATCGAGGGCCGGACGTAGGGGTGCTCCCTGTTGAGCACCCGAAAAGTCAGGGGCACCACGAACCGTTGCCAGAACGGCTCGTAGGTCGGGACGTCTCGCTCCAGAAAGTCGGCGAACCGCTTCTCGTGCGAATCGCCGTGTGTCCTGATGCGGAAACTCGTGTGGTCGAAGGTGGGCTTA
>JAABSN010000574.1 GCA_011390385.1 Thioalkalivibrio nitratireducens
TGGCGTTGTGGGGGCATATGATCTAAGGTTGAGGCAGAATCATGATACGTGACCATACCGGGGAGTTTCCGACAGCAGCCAACGCCGCACAAGTTCAGCGCGACGCGGCAAGGGAAGCGTGCCGCCCCGGGCTGGCCGAGTCGCTGCCGCAAGCGACGTTGGATGCCCTCTCCGCGCACATTGCCGTCCTGGATGCGGAAGGCGGCATCATCGCGGTCAACCGCGCCTGGCGCGCCTTTGCGGAGGCGAACCCGCCAGTCGCGTCCAACGTCAACGAAGGTGCCAGCTACCTGGCGGTATGCGACGCCGCCAAGGGGGCGGACGCCGATGTGGCGGCGGCAGTCGCCGCCGGCATTCGGGCGGTCATCCGCGGTGATGAGAGCACGGTCGAAATGGAGTACCCTTGCCACTCGCCCGAGGTCAACCGCTGGTTCGTGTGCCGTGTCAGCCGTTTTCCGGGGACCGGCATCGCGCGCGTCGTCGTCGCCCACGAGAACATCACCGCGCGGAAGCAGATGGAGCTTGATCTGCAGGCTTCCGAGATGCGTTACCGGCGGCTCTTCGAGAGCGCCAAGGATGGCATCCTGATCCTCGACGCCGAAACGGGGATGGTGGTGGATGTGAACCCGTTCCTGATCCAGTTGCTGGGCATCTCGCGCGAGGCATTCCTCGGCAAGGAGATCTGGGAGCTGGGATTCTTCAGGGACGTCGTGGCTAATCAGGAGAGCTTCGCGGAATTGCAGCAGTCGGAATACATCCGCTACGAGGACAAACCGCTGCAAACCGCTGACGGACGGCAGATCGACGTGGAGTTTGTCAGCAACGTCTATCTGGTGAACCGCCAGAAGGTCATCCAATGCAACATCCGCGACATCACCGCGCGCAAGCATGCAGAGGCGGAATATGAGCAACTGCAGGCGCAACTGCTCCAGGCCCAGAAACTGGAGTCCATCGGGACCCTGGCCGGCGGCGTGGCGCATGAGATCAACAATCCGGTGATGGGGATCATGAACTACGCGCAGTTGATTGTGGATGAACTCGGTCCCGGCAGCCCGGTAACGGAATATGCAACCGAGATCGGCAAGGAGACCCAGCGGGTTGCCACGATCGTGAAGAACCTGCTCTCCTTTGCGCGGGTGGACAAGGATACCTACAAGAGTCCCGCCGGGATTGGCGACATTATCGAGGACACGTTGTCGCTGATTCGTGCCGTGATACGGCATGATCAGATCATGCTGGAGGTGAACGTGCCCGCCGACCTGCCCAGCATCCTATGCCGCAGCCAGCAGATCCGGCAGGTGCTCATGAACCTGTTGACCAACGCCCGTGACACGCTAAACCAGAAGTATCCGGGGCATGACGCGAACAAGATGATCATCATCTCAGCGCGGAACGTGGAACGTGGAACGCGGAACACAGAGAGCGGAACTCAGGATGAAAGTCTCGCTTCTTCCGCGACTCCGCATTCATCGATTCCGCAATCCGCAATCCGCGATCCGCGCTCGTGGGTCCGCATTACCGTGGAGGACCGCGGCGCCGGCATTCCGCAGGACTTGCGCGAGCGCATTTTCGATCCGTTCTTCTCGACCAAGGAACGCCACAAGGGCACGGGGTTGGGGCTCTCTATCAGCCACGGCATCATCAAAGACCATGGCGGGGCGCTGAGCGTGGAGAGCGAAGCCGGACAGTGGACGCGGTTCAATGTGGATCTGCCGGTCATATAGGGGCGCGATTCGTCCCGCCCATTTAGGAAGGATTGCCATGAGCAGGATACTGATCGTTGACGACGAAAAAAGCATTCGTCTGCCCCTCCGCGCCTTTCTTCTGGCCGAAGGGCATGAGGTGGAGACCGCGGAGGACGCCACCCAGGCGCAGGCGCTGTTGGCGAATGGGGTCTGGGACCTGGTGGTCAGTGACATCGTTCTGCCCGGCATTTCCGGCGTGGAACTGCTCCAGACGATCCGCGCCGCCGCCCCTGACGTCCAGGTGATCATGATGACCGGGGAACCCACGGCGGAAACCGCGGCGGAGGCCGTCCGGGCCGGCGCCAGCGATTACCTGATCAAGCCGGTCGATAAACGGGCGATTCTCCACGCGGTTGACCATGCCCTCAAAGTCAAGACCCTCGACGACCACATACGCCATCACGGGGAGGAACTCGAAGCCGAGGTCGCCAGGAAGACGAAGGATTTAAGAGCCGCCCTGCAGAAAATCGAAGCGGTTACCCTGGACACGAT
>JAABSN010000575.1 GCA_011390385.1 Thioalkalivibrio nitratireducens
GTCGATCACCTCGAGCGCCGCTGACCCGGAAGAGCACTGGTGCAACTCGAACGTGTCGACCAGTTGCAGCGCCATACGCGTGATTTCGAGGATATCCTCGTCATCATCGACGTGAAGTATGGTTTTGAGCTCGGCCATGTCCGTTGGTGTCCTGCGATTATCCCCGGCGTCTCATCGGTCCGGGATCATGCGACGCTGATCTGCTCGGCCGGCCGGGATGCCTCCCCGGCATCGAGCTTGCCGAGCTCGAAATAGAAGGTCGATCCCTTGCCCATCTCGGTCTCGAACGCGATGTGGCCCCGGTGCCGCGAGACGATCTCGCGGCAGATGGAAAGGCCGAGGCCGGTGCCCTGCTGGTGCTTGCCGGTGATGTCGGCGACCTGCGTGAAGTTGTCGAAGAGAGTCTTTCGCGCCGCTTCCGGAATGCCCGGCCCCCGGTCGCTGACGAAGACGCGCCAGACATCGTCCCGGTCCTCGATGCCCAGCCGGATCGAGGCCCCGTCCGGCGAGAACTTCGCGGCATTGGACATCAGGTTCGACATCACCTGCATCAGACGGTCCGGATCACCCCAGACCCATGCCGGATCCTCGGGCTTTTCGGTTTCGAAGCGCACCCCGCATTCCGCCGCGAAGGCCGCGTTCGCCTCGGCCGCCTCGCACAGGAGCGCGCCAAGATCGATCTCTTTCTTCTGGAACGTTGTTTCCCCCGAGGACATCTTTTCGAGGTCCAGAATGTCGTTCACGATCGTCAGAAGACGGTCGCTGTTGCGCCGGGCGACCGTGACCATGCGGGCCGCGTCCGGGCCGAGTTCCCCCGCCACACCGGATTCCAGAAGGCGAAGCGCGCCCTTGATCGACGTCAGCGGTGTGCGCAACTCGTGGCTTACCGTCGCGACCGAGCTCAGCCGGATCTGCTCGGCCCGCTTGCGTTCCGAGGTGTCGCGCACCACCGAAACCAGGATCCGCGTGCCGTCGGGTGCCTCGTCGAGATGTGTCAGGATCTCGACGGGGCCGGTAACGTGGTCGACTTCCAGATGCGCGCGGGTTACCTCGCCTGACAGCACCGGGGCGACATGGTCCTTGAAGCGCCTTTTCTCGTCGGCGTTGAGCAGGTCGAGGATGCTGAAGCGCTGCAGTTCTTCCAGATCGAGGCGCAGCCTGCGGCGCGCATTCTCGTTGGCATAGGTCAGCCTGTAGGTCTTGGGCTCGTAGAGATAGACCTCGTCGGGCAGGGCCTCGATGACGGCGTTCCGGCCTTCCTCGGCACCTTGCGCCTTGGCGCGCGAGACGTCGGTCCGGATAGAAATCGAGTTCTCGAACCGCCCGCTATCGTCGAACCGGGGCAGGATCGTGGTTTCGAAGGTGAGACAGCATCCTTCCTTGGTGCGCAGGCGTTGCGTGCCCTTCCACGTGCGGCCCGATCGGACGATATCCCGCACGCTTTCGAATTCGCCCTCCTCGCAGTCCCAGAAATAGGTCTCGGACTTTTTTCCAACGATTTCGTCCACGTCGTAGCCCAGAATATCCACGAAATTCTGGTTCACAGCCGCGACGCGGCCGTTGGGATGAGACATGGTGACGATCGTGTGCTCGTTGAGCGCCTTTTCGCGAAGGTGAATCGCAAAGTCCCGTGCCGCGATGACACGGTTCGCCGCCGCGTTGGGCTTGGTGAAGGACAGGCTGACCACAGTGATGAGCGCGACGAAGGCGGAGGTCAGGATGAACAGCAGAAAATAGCCCTTCGCCCCCAGCGCCGCGAAATCCGGGGCCCAGGTGATCAGAAGCATTGTCAGGACGACGGCGATCGTCACATCGCTGAGCAATAGGCTCAGACTGGTAACGGGCTTCAACTTGGGCATTGAAAGACTCTCAGTCGCGACTGCCATACAGCCTCGCTCAACTCTTCAGAAAACTCGCAGAGAGGTGCCCCCTGATTCAGGCGGCAATAAGACACAAACCGAAAGATGTGCGGACACTGTTCACCAAATATGGCGAGCGCGCCGTGTTCTGCGCGACTGTTGGCGATGCCAGCGGCCCCGTGCGAGGCCCTCTGGCGTCACCCGGCCTGGCCGGATTGCCCTGCGCCCACCCGCTGACGGTGCGGCCCGAAAACGCAGGCCAGACCGAGGATCACGCCCGACACCGTGGCGATCATGCCCGCGGCCGAGACGGAATCCGACGCGCCCAGCCATAGCGGCCCGTAGCCCGCCAGCACGTATCCAGCGACCGCC
>JAABSN010000576.1 GCA_011390385.1 Thioalkalivibrio nitratireducens
CGCTGCGCTCGCCCTTCGGGCCAGCCTTCGGCTGTTCAACGCGCCTCGCGCATTAGTGCCGCGCTTCGCTCGCAATGACAAGTGCATTAATCAGCGCCGCCCTGTCACCCCGCAACCGACGCGTAGCGCTCACGAATCAACAGGAAGTCCGAACCGAGCTTGCCGGCTTCGTGGGGCCACGGAAACACCGCCTGCAGGTGGACCTCGGGATTGATCAACAGGACGGAGCCAGAATGATCCACCAGATAGCGATCCGGGTCCCCATCCACGTCGACCTTGCGATGCTCGATGCCCAGGGCGCGAGTGAACGGCCTCAATTCGGCCATCGGGGCGGTGGCGCCCGTCGCGTCGGGATGAAAATGCAGCACGAACTGCCGCAGGACCTCCAACGTGTCCCGCTCGGGATCGACCGATACGAAGACAATCCGTGGAACGGCACCCGTGGGATCCGCGCGTCGGATCTGCTCGACGGCTCGACCGAGCAGGAGTATGGTAACGGGACAGATATCGGGGCAATGGGTGTAGCCGAAGAACACGAAGGTCCATTGCCCTTCGAGCGAGACGGGGGTGAAGTCCTCGCCCTGCATGTCAGCAAGGCGGAAGTCCGGCAAAGCCATTGGCCGGGGCAGCCACTCTCCCCCTTCCAGGCGCAGCGGCGGCCCGGTTCCCGGATCGAATTGCCTTACCCCGATACCGACACCGAGGATCAGTGCGAGGAGACCGACGGCGCCCAGCAACACCGGTTGAACGGCGCGGGCACCAAGCCACGGCGGCATCAGCCAATCATCCCGCGCCGTGAACGAAGGTGATGAATCCGGGGTTTCCCCTTGCGCTTCTCCCCTTGCGGTCGGCCATCGCTCTCAACGTCCGGCAACATCCTAAGCAACGGGCAGAAGGCGATCATTGCAGGTGTCTACGGGTAGTCATTTCCGGGAGAATGGGGTCGGGCTGCCTGTTCCCAGAGCGTCGCATGGACAACCGGCGCGCTCGCGAGGTAATGGCCGACATTCATTGCAGTATTTCATCCATGGTACCTTTTTGTCTATGCTTTCGAATTACAGATACGAATGGTCCGATGGTTCCTTGGGGCGCCAGCATACATCGCACTCATGGCAGCCGGGGCTTGCTGAAACCTGAGTGTTCCGTGTTCAGACACAACCCACAGACTTCATTCGCTCCATGCTCATGACCGGCGGCTGACGGCCTCGGGGCATTTGCGCCCAGCCTCTACGACATCCGTGCATCCTCTTGCCGGGACCCAGCGGCGACCGGATGCCATGGTGTACCAGGAGATCCGCCAATGGACAGCGAGTACAAGACACCGTCGCCACCGATCTGGCGGACGCCGGCGTTCATCATCGGCGCCGGCGGCCTGGTGCTGGCCTTGGCGCTCGGCATCCGGCACAGCATGGGCCTTTATCTGCAACCGGTAAGCCTGACCCACGACTGGGGCCGGGAGATCTTCGGCTTTGCCATCGCACTGCAGAACCTGATCTGGGGGCTCGCACAGCCCCTGACAGGCGCGATCGCGGACCGTCTCGGAGCCGGGCGCGTGATCTTCGCCGGAGGCGCACTGTATGCGCTGGGACTCGCGGTAATGGCGACGACCGCCGACCCGGTCATGTTCAATGTTGGCGTCGGGGTGCTGATCGGACTGGGTCTCAGCGGGACGGGGTTCAGTGTGGTGTTCGGGGTGGTTGCCCGCCATGTTCCGGCCCATCGGCGCAGTCTCGCGTTCGGCATCGTCGGTGCGTGTGGATCCTTTGGCCAGTTCGCGATGTTGCCCGTGGGCCACATGCTGCTGGGTGCGGGCGACTGGGTGTTCGCGATCACGGTGCTCGCCGTCACCATGGCCGCAATGCTGCCTCTGGCCTTCGTGCTTTCGGGCCGGCCGGCCGCCACGGCCATCGGTATCGGACCCGGCTGGCGGAGTTCGCTGCGGGAGGCGATGCGACACCGAGGTTTTCTGTTGCTGGTACTGGGATTCATGGTTTGCGGCTTTCACACGATGTTCATTCCCACTCACCTCCCGGCCTACCTGTCCGACTCGGGGCTGGGCGCCAGGGAGGGGATGATCGCTCTGGCACTGATCGGTGCCTTCAATGTGGTGGGTAGCTATCTCTGCGGTTGGCTTGGCGGGCATTTCCGCAAGAAATACCTGCTGGCCTGGATTTTCGCGATTCGCGCCGTTGCGCTGACGGCGTTCGTGCTGTTG
>JAABSN010000577.1 GCA_011390385.1 Thioalkalivibrio nitratireducens
CAGCGATTACAGTTCCGGTTCCACCGATTCGTGTGTACTGCGCTTCTCATCCGTTCGCGAGGAGCTCGCCGAGCAGGAGATTACCGAGCAGGTCTTCCGTCGGGCCGGTTTGCGGCCGGGCGACCGCTTTACCTGCCTGGAGGTCGGCGCACCCGAAATATACGATTTCTACTGCCGGGCCGCTGTCAATCTCGGCGCCTCCCAGACCACCTACCTGAAAGTGACCCCCGACTATGCGGCCTCGTTCGCCCCCTTGCGCCGGCTGAACCCGCAAGTCGTCCTGACCCTGCCAAGCCTGATGATCAAGGCCTGGCCGCAGATCCAGCATTACTGGCCGCGGGGCCAATCACCCATTCGCAGCTTTATCCATATGGGCGAGGCGCTGCATCCGGAGCTCAAACAGGAAATCGAGAGCGTCTGGGGCTGCCGCGTCTATTCCTTCTACGGCACCACGGAACTCGGTGGCATTGGTGGCGAGTGCCACCACGGTCTGGGCTGCCACTTCGATCCGGCCTGCATCTGCCCGACCTTGCAAAACGCCCGCACCGTGGCCCCCGGTGTGCTGGAAGGTGAAGGGTTCTTCACCTCGCTGCATTTTCAGCACCAGACGGTGGTCAAATACCGGGTCGGCGATATCGTGCAGGTGGATCTCAATCCTTGCCCCTGCGGCGAAACCACACCGCGCCTGCGCTTTATCGAACGGACTAATGACAGTTTCATTATCACCGGCGATAAGTTCCGCTACGACCTGGTCTTTCAGGCACTGCGCCGGGCGGTCCCGCAGATCAGTCTGCTCACCCTGCGCATCAACGATATCCCGGACTCCACGGCCAGCCGGATCACGGCCATCCTGCCGGAGGCGCTCGCACCACAACAGGACCAGATCCTGCACACCCTGCGCAACGGCATTTTCGAGTTGGACGCCGTCTATCATTATGGATTTATCGACTTTGCGGTCGAATTCGTACCCATCGCCGACTTCGGCTTACGCAAAATGAAACGTGTGGTTGATGAACGAAAATATTTCCTGTAGGTTACAAAAAACGATCAACTCTGGAGCCTCTGCATGATGTACTGGTTAATGCTGCTATTCAAGCGATTCCGCCCGCTGCGCGGCTCGCAGGCGCTGCGCGTGTCCATTCTCTTCTCGGTGCTGCTGCTTTATGCGGCGGCAGGGTATCGCTATTTCGAGGGACGCGTCACCCCGGATCTAAGCTGGGCGGATTCGGTCTGGTGGGCAATCGTCACCATGACCACCGTGGGCTACGGTGACATGTTCCCCACCACCACCGCTGGACGTTTTCTGGTCGGATTCCCGACCATGCTGCTCGGCATCAGCATTCTCGGTTATGTACTGTCTGTCCTGGCCGCCGCCATGATTGAATCACGAATGAAGGAGTTAAAGGGAATGAAACAAATAGAAGCCCGCAACCATGTTATCATCTGCAACTACATCAGCCAGGACCGGATCGCCAAACTGATCTGCGAGATACACCAGGATGCCTCCACCGCCGACGCGCATGTGGTGGTCATCGACCCCGTGCTGGATGAGCTTCCGCTGGCGCTGCAGAGCGAGCACACGCACTTCGTCAAAGGCCAGCCCATGCGCGAGAGCGTACTCGCCACCGCCAACACGGCAGAGGCCAAGGCCATCATCATCCAGGCCGACCCGGACAACCCGGTTTCGTCAGATAACGAGAACCTGCGCACCGCGCTGACGCTCAAGGAGGTGGCACCGGACCGCTTTGTCTGCGTCGAATGCACAAACCCTGAAAACGTGGTCTACTTTGAGCGGGCAGGCTGCGACAGCGTCGTCTGCATCGCCTCGCTGGCCAGTCAGATGGTTGTACAGGAACTTCAGGATCCCGGGGTGGCGGCGGTTGTGTCCGACCTGACATCCAATACGCTGGGCAATCAGTTCTACATCCTCGACATCGCGGCGAACTGCACCGACTTCGGTCGGGTGCGGGAACACTACACCAACGAGAAAACCCTTGTCATCGGCCTCCGTCGTGGCCGCGAAACGCTGATGCTGCCGGCCCCGTCATTCCCCGTGGAAGCCGGTGATCGTGTCGTACTGATCGCCGCCACGCGGCCGCCGACCGCCCCCGCCGCCAGCTAAGCGGAAGCGGATCGCAGCGCCCGCAGGAAGAAGCCGATACCGCCAGCACTCAGCACGAGGATCACGATCA
>JAABSN010000578.1 GCA_011390385.1 Thioalkalivibrio nitratireducens
CACGAATTTGGCCGAAAGCTTGTCGCCCCGGTCGGTGGAGAGCCGCCAGACCTTTTCTTTCTCGTCCCAATGGGTGGCGGTCACCGTCGTCTGGAACATGGCCAGATCGTACAGGTCGTATTTCTTCGCGATATTTTGGCAGTGGGCGTAGATTTCCGGCCCCTTGGCGAAGAAGCTCTTCGGCACATAGCCGAGTTCGTCCAGCAGGGGCAGGTAGTCATAGGCCGACACATCGCAGGCCGCACCGGGATAGCGATTCCAGTACCAGGTACCGCCGACGTCCGAGCCTTTCTCCACAATACGGATGCTCTCGACGCCGCGCTCGCGCAGGCGCGCAGCAGTCAGCAGGGCAGAGAAGCCGCCGCCGATGAACAGGCACTCGACATAGTCCTCAACCGGCTCGCGCGCGATGAGGTCCTCTGCCCAGGGGTCCGTCTCATACTTCGCGAGTTCGCCGGTCAGTTCAGAGGTATACTGCTCCAAGCCATCCGGACGGTAGGCCAGCCGCTTGTCGCGTTCCTCGGCGAATTTCGCTTTTACCTTGTCGTAAAATTCCTGCGGCTTGTCGGTCGGAACGGTCGGATCGAACACCGCACGGGCCGCCATCTTGTTCGGGTCGTTGTGCCGTTTTACAGGCTCTTTTAACTTTGCATCAGACATTCTGAGAATCCTACCTCACTCTTTGGTGCGAATTTCCGTTGAGCCGCAGCAGACAGCGCGTTCCGCAGCGCCCTTGCGCGGCGAAGGCCTGACACAGCCCTGGGATGACCGCATGAAACACGGCTGGGTGCCAAATGACAATCACCAGTTTCATACCTTCGTCGAACGCTTGACCGAAATACCGGCCTTTCAGACCCCCTTGCCCCCATTCCACAACCGCGTCAAACTTCCCTGGTCTGGGTCTGATACTGTCCGGCGGCGTGATAAACCGAATGTCGCCAAATGGAAATTCGGCCCTTGATAAAAATCAAAAAAAACAAATCGAACGGAAGGAAACGCACAGATGATGACCGGCAAGGCACGGACACTTATCCGGGCGGCGGCTCTGGGGCTGGCAGGATTGTTCCTGGCCGGCACAGCGGCGGCCGATACGCTAAAATTCATCACATTCAAGCCGAAGTCTGCCAATGATGCGCAGTCGATCACTCTGCAATGGTTCGCGGACGAGTTCGAAAAACGCACCGGCGGCAAGCACACGATCGAAATCTTCTGGGGCGGCAGTGTCGCCGGGATTCGCGAGGTGCCGGATGCCCTGGAAACCGGCGTCGGCGATTTGGGCGACGTGGTGGCGCCTTATTTTCAGGACCAATTGCTGCTGAACAACATGGTCACCTTTTTCATGCCGCAGCCCCGGAACGAGATCGAACTCGGCCAGAAACTGATCCAGTGGTACGACAAGTACCCGCAACTCGACGCCGAAATGGCGAAGTACAACATGAAGATTATCGGCTGGCGTCCGCTGGAGGATTACGGCCTGATCTGCACCAAGCCGATCAAGACGGCCGAAGATCTGAAAGGCCTGCGCGTGCGGACGTACGGACACGCGCTGCCGCGCCTGTTCGAGGCGCTGGGCGCAACGCCGGTTTCGATGGCGACGCCGGAAGCCTACGAGGCGCTGGAGCGCAACATCCTCGACTGTTCCCCAACCGGCGTCACGCTGGCGCGCGGCTGGCGGTATGAGGAAGTGGCGAAATATTTCGTGCGCTTCCCTCTGGGCGCCAACTGGGGCCACTACATCGCCATGAACCGGGAAAGCTTCAACAAGCTTGACGAGCAGACCCAGGCGATCATGGTCGGCCTCGGCCGCGAGTATTTGATCGAATATGTCAATACGCTCTACAACCTGACCGACGAGATCCTGGAGGAGTGGAAGACAACCGGCGTTCAGGTTCTGCCCTTCCCCGCTGGCGTCGTGGAAAAAGCGGTGGCAAGCGAAGGCGTGCAGGCCGTGCGCCGGCAGTATGTGGAGCGCGCCAGTGCAGCCGGCATCCCGGCTGCCGAGATGGTGAAGTTCTTCGCGTTCGAATAACCGCGCTGCGGAGTCCGGACGGGGCGCCAAGCCCCGTCCGCCTTTCCACCGCTCCACAATATCAATGGACTAGACATGGCCGAACGCTTTGAGCGGTTCTACTGGGCCTATGGCCGGTTCGTGATCTGCCTGGGCCTGTTGGCCGGTGCGGTCACCTTTTG
>JAABSN010000579.1 GCA_011390385.1 Thioalkalivibrio nitratireducens
GTCGGTGGATGCTGAAGTGGGTTCCGGTTTGGGGTGATGAGGGCTTGTGCGGGCATGGCAGCTGTTAGGCATCTTTTTTGTGGGAGCGGGCTCCGGCCGCGATTGGTATTCGATTCATCGGCGTCAGAGCGTCCTGCGAAACCATGAAAGTCAAGCCCTCTATTCGGCCGGAAAGACGAAAACCTGTGCCGGGTTGACGTGCAGTTCTACCCGTTGGTTTTCCTGCGGCAGGAACACCCCCGGCATGGTCGAGTGAAGGTGATATTCGCGATTTTGCTGGTCGTGCACGCAGATGTGGACCAGGCTGTTGCGGCCCAGCAGGCGCGACATGATCACGTGGGTGTCGCCGTGCGCGGCGGACGGTTCGGAGACCATGACCACGCGCACCGCCTCGGGGCGCACCAGCACCAGTGCGCGCTCGCCTTCGCCCAGTCCCTGCGCATCCATCTGGCCCAGCGGCGTGTCGATGCTGCCGTTGCGAACCACGCCTTCCATCCGGTTGACGTCGCCGAAGAAGGTGGCGACGAACGGGTCCACCGGGTGGCAGTAAAGATTCTCCGGCCGGTCCATCTGGAGGATTCGGCCGTCTTTCATCAGCGCGATCCGGTCGGCCATGAACATGGCCTCTTCCGGATCGTGGGTGACCAGCAGCGTACCGGCGCCTGCGCTCTTGAGCAGGTGAAGGGTGTCGTCGCGGATGCGATCGCGAAGGCGCGCATCCAGCGCCGAGAACGGCTCGTCGAGCAGCATCAGGCCCGGCCCCGGCGCCAGTGCGCGGGCCAGGGCGACGCGCTGCTGCTGCCCGCCCGAAAGCAGGTGCGGATAGCGCGAGGCATAGGTCTCCATGCCCAGTTTCTCGAGAAATTCCATCGCCCGGGCACGCCGCTGCCGGGGCGGCATGCGATCGAGCCCGAACATCACGTTCTCGATCACGGTGAGATGCGGGAACAGCGCCGAATCCTGAAACATCAGGCCGACGTTGCGCCGTTCCGGCGGCACGTTGCGTCCCGACGACGAGCGCATGTCTTCACCGCCGATCATGACCCGGCCGTGCTGCAGTTCCTCGAGGCAGGCGGCAACCCGCAACAGCGTCGACTTGCCGCAACCGGAAGGACCGAGCAGGCACACCACCTCGCCGCGCTGCACGTCGAGCGTGACGTGATCGACCGCTCGCAGCGTGCCGAAATCGTGACAGATATCCTCCATGTAAAGCATGGATGATTCGGCCGGCGTTTCAGCCGGTGACGGTTGCTGCTGTACCCGGGCGGTTTGGTTCATGGCGACAGGTTATCCGGTTGAAACGAACCCCGATTGCTATGGGTCAAAGAAATCGGGCTGAAGACCTTGAATAATACGCAAACAAGAATCATTTGTAAACACATGATCGCTAATTCATGATACAAATGCGAATCAATGTCACTTTGGTCCGGGTTCGACCGGTCCTTTCATCCAGAGAAATCGAGGATTTTTATGTTCAATTCAGTCAATCGTCTTAGCGGATTCTGGCTGTTTGCGGTCTCGGTGCTGCTTTCGACCGCTGCTGTTGCCGACACGGTCAACGTTTACTCGGCGCGCCATTACGATTCCGACCAGGAACTCTACGACGCCTTCACCGCCGAGACGGGCATCGAGGTCAGCGTGCTGGAGGGCGGTTCGGACATGCTGGTCGAGCGCATCCAGCGCGAGGGCATCGCCAGCCCCGCCGATGTGCTGATCACCGTCGACGCCGGTCGTCTCTGGCGCGCGGTTCAGGCGGGCGCGCTGCAGGAAATCGAAAGCGATGTGCTGAACGAGCGCATTCCGCCGCACCTGCGCCATCCTGACGGGCTCTGGTACGGCTACAGCCAGCGGATGCGGCTGATCTACTACAACCCCGAGCGTATCGATCCGGAAACGGTCTCGACCTACGAAGACCTGGCAAACCCGGAACTCGAGGGCAAGATCTGCATCCGCTCCTCGAACAATATCTACAACCAGTCGCTGCTGGCATCCATGGTCGAAATCCACGGCATGGAAGGCGCCGAGCAGTGGGCCGAAGGCCTGGTCGGCAACCTGGCCCGCCAACCGCAGGGCGGCGATACCGACCAGATTCGCGGCGTTGCCGCCGGCGAATGCGACGTGGCCGTTGCCAATCACTACTACTATCTTCGATTGGAGGACTCGGACGACCCGGCGGA
>JAABSN010000580.1 GCA_011390385.1 Thioalkalivibrio nitratireducens
GCACGACCGGAAAGTCCGATCGGGAAAATCGATCGCGGTTCGACGGTCGCGGCAATTACCCGCAACAAACATGAAAACCTGCGCGAACAGGCGCGCAGGTTAGAATACGTCGCATGCCGAGGTGGCGGAACTGGTAGACGCGCCAGGTTTAGGTCCTGGTGGGAATTCCCGTGGAGGTTCGAGTCCTCTCCTCGGCACCATCGCAAATTCATCGAGCGCCCGTTCCGGGCCGAATCATTCGACGTTCTGCGGGGCAGACGCCGAAGTCTTCAGAATGCGTTGATTCCGGTCAGCTCGCGGCCCACCACGAGCTGGTGGATGGTTTCCGTGCCCTCGTAGGTAATCACCGACTCCAGGTTGAGCATGTGCCGGATCGGCACGTACTCCAGCGTGATGCCGGATCCGCCCAGCACGTCGCGGCACTCGCGCGCGATGTCCAGTGCCATGCGCACGTTGTTCCACTTGGCCAGGCTGACCTGGGTGGGGTGCATCTTGCCGGCGTCCTTGAGCCGACCCAGGCGCAGCGCCATCAACTGGGCCAGCGTGATCCGCCGCCCCATGTCGGCCAGCTTGAGCTGCACCGCCTGGTTGGCCGCCAGCGGACGCTTGAACAGTTCCCGGTCAGCCGTATAGTCCAGCGTCTCGGAAAGACAGGCGATTGCCGCGCCTATCGGTCCCCAGGTGATGCCGTAGCGGGCCTGGGTCAGGCAAGACAGCGGCCCCTTGAGCCCCTTGGCGCCCGGCAGCCGGTTGGCATCGGGCACTCGGACGTTGTCGAAGTAGAGCTCGGAGGTCACCGACGCTCTGAGCGACATCTTGGACTTGATGTCGCGCGCCTCGAAACCCTTCGAGTCGGTTTCGACGATGAATCCCTGGATGCCATCGTCAGTTCTGGCCCAGACGATCGCGATCTTGGCGATGGTGCCGTTGGTGATCCACATCTTGGCGCCGTTGAGAATCCAGTCGTCGCCGTCGCGCCTGGCGTGGGTCTTCATGTTGGCCGGATCCGATCCGCCGTGCGGCTCGGTCAGACCGAAACAGCCGATGATCTCGCCGGCAGCCATCCCGGGAAGCCAGGCCTCGCGCTGCGCCTCCGAACCAAAGGCGTGAATCGGATACATGCACAGCGAAGACTGCACCGATACGAAGCTCCTGAGGCCGGAATCGGCGCGCTCCAGCTCCTGGCAGATCAGCCCGTAGCTGACCGAATTCAGCCCCGCACAACCGTAGCCCTCCAGGCTGGAGCCCAGCAATCCGAGATCCGCGATCTCCGGAATGAGCTCTTCGGGAAAACGGCCGGCGTCGAAGCATTCGGGAATGAGCGGCAGCGCGCGTTCGTCGACGAAGCGGGCGACCGAATCGCGGATCATGCGCTCTTCGTCGCTGAGCTCTTCGGAAATGTTGTAAAGATCAAGCGGATCGAGTTTTGACATGGAGTCCTGGGTCTCGGCTGTGAAATCAATGTTGGGTGCAGGTTAACCCGCTGGCGTGCGCGCCGCGGCAATGCAGTTCGACGCTCCCCGGCGCCGCCTGGCAGGCCGGGCATTACGGGCGCGTGGCTGACTGCGCAGGATTGTACCAGCGAGTGCTCATTGCGCGCCCAAGGATCGCTATAATACCGGGCTGGATTTACCTGGATCGTAATTTATGCGTCATACATGGATTTTGGCCGTGATGATCGCCCTGGCGCCGCTAACTTCTTCGGCCCAGGGAGATCCCGAGCGCGGCAAGGTCATCGCCTACACCTGCAGCGGATGTCACGGCATTCCGTTCTACAAGAACGTCTACCCGACCTACAGCGTGCCCAAGCTCGGCGGCCAGAATCAGGAGTACCTGGTTTCGGCGCTCAAGGCCTATCGCGACGGTACGCGCAAGCACGCCACCATGCAGGCTCAGTCCGCGACGCTTTCCGATCAGGACATCCTCGACGTGACCGCATATTTCGTGAGCATCGGGGAGAACGGGTCATGAATCGACTTGCATTTTCAATTGCCCTGATCCTGACGATGATCATGGCCTCGGTCAGCAACCCCGCGCATGCCGGCGGCGACCACCGCCGCGGCCTGGAGAAGTCGCAGGTCTGCCAGTCGTGCCACGGGCGCACCGGCAACGAAAGCCTGCAGCCCAGCTATCCCAGGCTGGCAGGCCAGCACGAGGACTACCT
>JAABSN010000581.1 GCA_011390385.1 Thioalkalivibrio nitratireducens
GGCGCGGCACGGCATCGAGCCGGACTTGCACTGGGATCTCAGCAAAAAGGGGGTTCGTAAGGAGAAGCACGTCGATTTCGATCCGGCCGACGCTTCGCGTCTGGAACCGGAGATTGTTGAAGCCATCCGGGCTTGTCAGAGCCGGAAGGACGAATCCGAAACCTATTCAAACACCAAATCTGAGGAACTCACCCATGTCTGAAAACATCCCACTTAATCCCACCGCCCGCGCGGTGATCGACACTTCGCCGTGGTTTGCCATCGCCACCGCTGGACCAGAGGGGCCGCATCAGGCGGCCTGCTGGACGCGCAATATTCAGGCTCTCGATTATACCGATACGCAGATCCGCATCCCCGTCTGGCGGCTGGAACAGACCGAACGCAACCTCCTCGCGGATCCCCGCATCGAGTTGCTCTTCGTTTCCTCCGAAGTGCGGCGCGAGAAGGGGTCCGGCCAGGGCGTCTCCGTCCTTGGTCATGGGGAAATCCACCGCTCCGGTCCTCGCCTTGAAGAGGCCCGTCAGGTGCTCGATTGGATCGACGGCGTCCTTATCGTAACCGTGCGCTCCTGGCGCTTCCACCTGCCCTGATGAGAACAACGAAATCAGCTCTCAAAATTAACGTTCATTCACAGCCTGCCCCGTTCTACGGGGTCCATTAACGGTTCAATCCCGACAGAAAGGAAAACCCAAATGACCACAGCCACCCTCACCCTCCCAGAAACTGAAACAACTGACGCGACGCGCGCCCTCCGCGAGGAGATCCTGCGGCTCAAAGAGCAGCGGCGGGCCGTCATCCTCGCGCATAACTACCAGGTTCCCGAGATTCAGGATTTGGCCGATTACGTGGGCGACTCGCTCGGGCTGGCCCGGCAGGCGGCGGAGACCGATGCCGAGACTATCGTTTTCTGCGGCGTCCACTTCATGGCGGAGACGGCCAAGATTCTCAATCCGGACAAGACGGTGCTCCTGCCCGATGCCGCCGCCGGTTGCTCGCTGGAGGAAAGTTGCCCGGCGGATAAGTTGCGCGCCCTCCAGGCCACCAATCCGAATTTCTACACCATCGCCTATGTCAATTGCAGCGCCGAGGTGAAGGCGCTCGCCGACATCATCTGCACCAGTGGCAACGCCGCCCGGGTGGTGGAGAACGCACCCGCCGACCGCGACCTGCTCTTCGTGCCCGACGAAAACCTGGGGCAGTGGGTGATGGAGCAGACCGGCCGCCCCATGACGCTCTGGAAGGGCAATTGCTATGCCCACGTGGAGTTTCGCCGCGAACAACTGGAGGCGATACAAGCCCGCTTCCCGGAGGCCGAGACCGTGGTCCATCCCGAGAGTCTTGCCGAGGTGCGTGCGATTGCGGATGTCGTCTGCTCGACCGAAAAGATGATCGATTACTGCCGCGAGAGCACCGGACAGCGCTTTATCGTGGTCACCGAGTCCGGCATCATCCACCGCATGCGCCGCGAGTGCCCCGGCAAGGAATTCATCTGCGCGCCGACTTTCGACTTCAACCGTCTGCCCACCGACAGCTGCCGCTGCAGCGAGTGCAAATACATGAAGATGAATACGCCCGAGAAACTACGTGATTGCCTCGCAAATAACTTCCCCCAGGTGCATCTTCCTGAAGAGGTGCGCCTCAAAGCGCTCGCGCCCATTCAGCGCATGCTGGCGCTTTCCTGAAATTTCTGAACCAGCCTCAGGCGTGTTCCCGGCCCCAGAGCCAGAGGAGGTCGGCGAGGCGGTTGAGGTAGGCGACGAGTTCGGTGCGGACGATGGCACCGGTTTCTCGGAGGGCGACGAGCCCGCGCTCGGCTCGTCGGGCAGTGGTCCGGGCCTGGTCGAAGAAGGCGTCGGCGGGCGTGTCGCCGGGCTGGCTCCAGCCCTTGAAGCCCCCGCTTCGGGCCTCGACCTCGCTTACCCACCCGGTAAGTTCTTCGACCTGTTCGGCGGACAGTTGTTTTCCGTCGTAGGCCTTGGCAAAGCGATCCCGGTCGGCATCGTCGGTGGCGAGTTCCGCCATGAGCGGGATCAAGTTCTTCTGGACGGCGAGCAGACGCTCCCGTGTGACGGCGTCCCCGCTGTGGGCGCGGCAGAGCCCGAGAGCGGAGTTCAGTTCGTCAACGCCGCCATAGGTGTTGACACGTGGATGGGTCTTGGGA
>JAABSN010000058.1 GCA_011390385.1 Thioalkalivibrio nitratireducens
GCATGCGGCTGCGCAGACTGCCCTTGCCATGGACGACTTCGTCATGGGAGAACGGCAACACGAAGTTCTCGCTGTATGCGTAGAGCATGCCGAATGTAAGCTGGTTGTGGTGATGCGCACGGTACAGAGGATCCTGCTTGAAGTAGGCGAGGGTGTCGTGCATCCAGCCCATGTTCCACTTCATCGTGAAACCAAGGCCGCCGGTCTCCTGGGGACGGCTGACCCCAGGCCAGGCGGTGGACTCCTCGGCGATCATCAGTACTCCGGGGTGATTCGTCTGTATCGTGCGGTTGAGTTCGCGCAGGAAGGCAATGGCTTCGAGGTTTTCGTTGCCACCGTATTCGTTCGGGATCCAGTCGTTGGGTTCGCGCGAGTAATCGAGGTAGAGCATCGACGCGACGGCATCGACCCGCAAGCCGTCGATGTGGAAATCCTCGATCCAGCACACGGCGCTGGAGAGCAGGAAGTTACGGACCTCGGAGCGCCCGTAGTTGAAGATCAGGGTACCCCAGTCGCGGTGTTCGCCCTTGCGCGGATCCTCGTGTTCGTACAGTGCGGTGCCGTCGAATCGCGCCAGCGCGAAGCTGTCCTTGGGGAAGTGCCCCGGAACCCAGTCCAGCAGGACGCCGATGTTCGCCTGGTGGGCCTGATCGACGAAAGAGCGAAAGTCGTCCGGTGTGCCGAAGCGGGAGGTCGGGGCAAAGAAGCCGGTGCTCTGGTAGCCCCAGGAACCATCGAACGGGTGCTCGGTGATGGGGAGCAATTCGATATGGGTGAAGCCGTGATCGCGCACGTAGGGGATCAGTCGATTGGCCAACTCCCGGTAGCTCAGAAAGCGGCCGTCTTCGCCCTGCTGCCACGAACCCAAGTGGACCTCGTAAATGCTCAGAGGCCGTTGCTACCAGGCATAGGGGTCGCGCCGGTGCATCCATGCCGCGTCGTTCCATGTGTACCGAGAGCCGACAAAGACCTTGCTTGCCGTGTTCGGACGAAGCTCGAAATGCGCGCCATAAGGGTCGCTTTTCAGGAAGATATGACCGGTATCCCGGTTGCGGATCTCATATTTGTACAGGGTATCGTCCGGTAGCCCGGGGATGAACAGTTCCCAGACTCCGCTGCTTCCGTGCACCGTCATGGGGTGGATTCGTCCATCCCAGTGGTTGAAATCACCGACCACGCTGACCCGCTCGGCAGCCGGCGCCCAGACCGCAAAGCGGACTCCGCCGATACCGTCCCGTGTCTCGAAATGCGCCCCCAGCATGCGGTGGGCGTGCCAGTGGCGCCCTTCGCCGAACAGATGCCGATCGAAATCGGAGATGTTCAGGGAGAAGCTGTAGGGGTCGATGAACTGTAACGTGCGACCGTTAACCTCGGACCAGAGAACGGTTGGGTGCAGAGGGCAGTTCGCCAGCGGACCGGTCCATGTGAACAGGCCCGGTAGGTCCGGGTGTGCCGTCATCGGCTCGCGATGAAGTGCGGCGGATTCCCCGTCATTGACCATGAGCCAGGCCTCGGCCGCCTGCGGGAGGAAGGTGCGGAAGCAACAGGTTGCATGATCCAGGGCATGGCGCCCCAGCAGCCGATGGGGATCGTGCCAGCGGGCATTGCGCAGTCGAGTCAGTTCCCCCTCCTGGGCCCGGATGCATTTGTTCAACGCTGTTGTCATACTCACATCTTCTCGGCTGGACGTTGCACTGACGATACCGGCAGACTGAAGGCCCGGTCCAATCGTGTGCGGGCCATTCGTTACTCCAAGGCGCAAGGATTATGGCATGAATCCCCAACCACAACGTTTCGTGAGCCGGCTGACCCGGGAAACGCTCGCGCTTATCCTTGCGGGTGGTCGGGGCTCGCGGCTCAAGCATTTGACGCTCTGGCGGGCGAAGCCCGCGGTCCCTTTCGGAGGCAAGTTCCGGATCATCGATTTCCCGCTGTCGAACTGTATCAATTCGGGGATTCGGCGGATCGGCGTACTGACCCAGTACAAGGCGCACTCGCTGATCCAGCATGTGCAACGCGGCTGGAGCTTCCTTCGTGGTGAGTTCGGCGAGTTCATCGAGTTACTTCCTGCGCAGCAGCGGATCGAAACTTCGTGGTACGCGGGAACCGCGGACGCGGTGTACCAGAACATCGATATCATTCGCCAGCATGCCCCGGAGTATGTATTGATTCTGGCCGGTGATCACATCTACAAGATGGACTACGGTCAGATGATCGCCTACCACGTCGAGAGCGGAGCCGACATGACGGTCGGTTGCCTCGAGGTGGATCCGGAGCAGGCACGTGCGTTTGGCGTGATGGCGGTCAATGACACCGGGCGCGTGACCCAATTTCTGGAGAAGCCGGACGAGCCGCCCTCGATGCCCGGAAAGCCGGGCGTGGTACTGGCCTCGATGGGCATCTATGTCTTCAATACCGGGTTCCTGTTCGAGCGTCTGATCCGTGACGCTGACGACAGCCGTTCCAGTCATGACTTTGGCAAGGACATCATCCCCGGGATCATCGACCGATACAAGGTGATGGCCTATCCCTTCCGTGACGAGAAACATGATGTACAGGCGTACTGGCGCGACGTCGGTACCGTCGATTCGTATTGGGAGGCGAATCTGGAACTGATCGGCGTGACTCCGGAGTTGAATCTCTACGATAGCGAGTGGCCAATCTGGACGTATCAGGAGCAGTGGCCCCCGGCGAAGTTCGTGTTCGACGACGACGACCGGCGCGGCATGGCGATCGACTCGATGGTTTCCGGTGGTTGCATCATCTCCGGCAGCACCGTTCGTCATTCGCTGCTGTTTTCGGACGTTCAGGTGGACACAGGATCGGTCGTCCAGGATTCGGTGATCCTGCCCAGCGTGCATATCGGCCAGAACTGTGAGGTGCGGCGTTGCGTGATCGACAAGGGCTGCCAAATCCCTGACGGAATGAAGATCGGTGTCGACGAAAAGGAGGATGCCCGGCATTTCTTCATCTCGCCGAAAGGTGTGCGTGTGGTGACCCCAGAGATGCTGGGACAGCTCTCGCGTTATGTCCGCTGAGCGCGAGACGGAGGCCACGGGGGTGTCCGGGCCGCAACTCGATGTCGTACTGTGCTGGCACATGCACCAGCCGCAGTATTTCGAGCAGGCTAGTGCTTCGTATGCGCTTCCCTGGACGTATCTGCACGCGCTGAAGGACTACTCCGACATGGCTGCGCACCTCGAAGCGGTTCCCGATGCGTGTGCGGTCGTCAACTTCGCGCCGATTCTGCTGGAGCAGATCGCCGATTACGCCGAGCGGGTCGACGCCTACCTCCGTCGGGATGAGCCTATTCCGGATCCGGTGCTCGCACTGCTGACGTCGGAATCGGTTCCCGACGAACCCGCGGCTCGGGCCGAGATCATTCGTGTCTGCCTGCGTGCGCACGCGCCACGGATGATTGAACCGAATCCCCTGTTCCGCAGCCTTGCAGAGCTGGGAACCACAGCGCGGGACAACCCGCTGCTGTTGCGCCATCTGGACCCGGCATTCTTTCTGGATCTGGCCACCTGCTATCATCTGGCCTGGCTTGGCGCCACAGTGCGCCGGGATCATCCAGAGGTGGAACGATGGCTGGCAGAGGAAGAGGGGTATGACGCTCGGACGCGCCGTCAGTTACTGGAACTGATCGGGAAGGTTCTTGCCGGCATCATTCCCCGCTATCGCGCGCTGGCGGAAACGGGACAGGTCGAAATCTCCTTTACCCCGTTCGCGCATCCGATCATACCGCTTCTGCTCGACATCGAGTCGGCGGAGGAAGCGATGCCCGATGTGGTTCTGCCCAGGCATCGCAGTTACCCGGATGGCGAAGGGCGGGTACGTTGGCATATCGAACGCGGCCTTGCGACGTTCCAAAAACATTTCGGTTTCGCCCCGAAGGGGTGCTGGCCTTCGGAAGGCAGCGTCAGTACCGCCACGCTGCAGCTGCTGGACGAATACGGCCTGCAATGGGCGGCGAGTGGACAGACGGTACTGGCCAACAGTCTGGCGGCTCTGCCCGATGCCGACACCGGGCCGCGTGATGGTTGGCTCCATCAGCCCTACCGTATCGACGGCACGCGCCTGCTGACCTTCTTCCGCGACGACGGACTTTCGGATGCCATCGGCTTTCGCTATGCAGACTGGCATGCCCGTGACGCGGTGGGCGATTTCATCCATCATCTCGAAAACATCGTCGATGCACCGCCGGCAGGTGGTGTGGTGTCGGTCATCCTGGATGGCGAAAACGCCTGGGAATACTACCCGGACAACGGGTTTCATTTCCTTCAGGGCCTGTACCAGCGCTTGTCGAAGCATCCGCGCATCAATCTGCGCACGTTTGCGGATGTTTGCGCACGCGCAGCGAAAACAACGCCGGTTTTGCCGGCCGTGGTAGCTGGCAGCTGGGTTTATGGAACGTTTTCGACCTGGATCGGGGATCCCGACAAGAACGCGGGCTGGGACCGCCTGATCGAGGCGAAGCAGGCTGTGGATACCGCGCTGCGTCAGCACCCCGAACTGCATACCGAGGCACTCCTCGAGCAGCTGGCAATCTGTGAAGGGTCCGATTGGTGCTGGTGGTTTGGTGCCTACAATCCAGCCGGGTCGGTCAGCGATTTCGAGGCCCTGTACCGTCGGCATTTGGCCGCCCTGTATCAGCGAGCAGGGCTCGCGATTCCGGAGGCCCTGTCAGTCGTACTTTCGACCGGCGGGGGTGAACCGGCTACAGGAGGAACGATGCGCCGCGGACAGGCCCGTTCGTGAACGGCAGCAGCCCTGTCAATCGCCTGCTGGAAAAACGCCGATCCGGAGTCATCCTGCACCCCACATCGCTGCCAGGAACGGGGCGCGTGGGACGCATTGGCAACGATGCAGAAGCGTTTCTGGACTGGCTCGAAGAGGCCGGGTTCAGCGTTTGGCAGATACTGCCAATCAACCCGCCGCAGGCCGATGGTTCGCCCTATGCCTGTGTCTCGGCGTTCGCGGGCGACACGCGGTTGATTGATCCTGAGCTGATGGCTCGCGATGGCTGGCTTCGCTCGTCGGGCGCGAGAATGCCGTTGGGGCAGGCGCTGTCCGAGGCGCGCATGACGCTGGAGGGGGCCGGTGGAACGGCGTGGGCGGAGTACATCGCGTTCTGCCGAGCGCAGGCCGATTGGCTGGAGGATTTCGCCCTGTTCTCGGTGATCAAGCGCTTGCAGGGGAATCGTCCCTGGTGGACGTGGCCGAAGCCCTTGCTGCATCGGACACCGGCACGGTTGGAACAATTGCGGGCAGAGGCTGCGGAGGCCCTCGAGGCCGTGCGCTTCGCGCAGTTCGTGTTTTTCCGGCAGTGGGCAGCGCTGCGTGCGCAAGCCAATGCCCGTGACATCCTGCTACTGGGTGACATGCCGATCTTCGTCGCCCATGACTCGGCCGATGTATGGGCCAACCCGGAAGCTTTCGATCTGGACCCGGATGGCCAGCCGGTCACCGTGGCCGGGGTGCCCCCGGATTACTTTTCGGAAACCGGGCAGCGTTGGGGTAACCCGCATTATCGTTGGGACCGAATGGCTGCCGAGGGCTACGATTGGTGGTTGCGGCGCATTGAATGGGCGCTGGAAGGTGTGGATGCGCTGCGCATCGATCACTTCCGGGGGTTCGAGGCCTTCTGGTCGATTCCAGCGAGCGAGCCGACGGCGATCGCAGGCGAGTGGAAGCCTGGGCCTGGTGCCGAGTTGTTCGAGGCTCTGCTGCGGCGCTTCGGTGAGCTGCCATTGCTGGCTGAGGATCTTGGCGTGATCACGGACGAAGTGAACGAACTGCGCGAACGTTTCGGGTTGCCTGGCATGAAGATTCTGCAGTTCGCGTTCGATGGTGGCGATGCCAATCCGTATCTTCCGGAACATCATGTGGAACGCGGTGTGGTCTATACCGGAACACATGACAACGACACCACGCGGGGCTGGTTCGACGCGTTACCGCAGCAGGCACGGGACAGAGTGCTGGAAAAGCTGGGTGAGCCGGAAGGCTCGATGCCCTGGGTGCTGATTCGCGCGGCACTGGCATCACCGGCGCGGCTTGCAATGATTCCGATGCAGGATGCACTGGCGTTGGGCAGCGAAGCACGACTGAACACGCCCGGTACCACCCAGGGCAACTGGCGCTGGCGCTTCGATTGGTCCGATGTCCCGCCGGAGCGCGCACACGAATTCCGGCTGCTGAATGAGGAGACGGGGCGTATTGTGCGTCACTCAGCGACCGAGACCGTTTCCTGACGGCCCCGCACGGTTTTCGTCGGGCGGCTCAGCGCTCCGCCCGGGGTCCGAGCAGCAACCAGAGGATGAACCCCAGCAACGGGAGCAGTACCAGAACCACGATCCAAATGACCTTCGCGCCAGTCGACGCGCGGCTCTGTACCGTGCTGACGACGGCCCAGATGACGAGGACCAGCAACACCAGGCCGAGCAGACCAGAGACTTCAATCATCACTTATCCTTTTCCAAATAAAGCATTGAAATATAATTTTTTCTTATTGTCCACTGAGCCACTGCATCGCGCGTCGCCGTGACTCCAGAAGTTCCGCCTGCTCCATGCGCGCCGCCAGATCCTGACGTAGCCGTTCTCCGGTTGGATCCCCTCCGGAAGCGGCAAGGCTGGCCCACTTGTGGGCCTCGACGAGGTCCAGCGGCACCGCGTCGCCCCGAGCGTGCAGCAATGCCATCCAGCCCTGCATCTCCGGAATTCCGGCCTCGGCTCCGATCTGCACATAGTGTGCGGCACGACCACGGTTGACCGGCACATTACCAACCCCGTTGCTATGGATGCGCGCAAGGTAGTACGCCGCTTCGACAATCCCATCCTGCAAGGCACGGTCGAGCAGCTCCCTTGCCTCGCTTGCCCGCTCGGGCCTCAGGCTGGACATCGCATCAGAGACCAGCAGTGATGCAAGTGCCAGGCGGGCGCGGCTGTCGTCGCGCTCCTCGATGACGCGACGAAACCACTGTTCACCCTGCATCCGGTCCGGAGTCAGACCACGTCCCTGGATATACATCCAGCCAACGCGGATTCCATATTCGTTCTCACCGGCCTCGTAGGCCTGAGTGTAATAGGCGAGGGCACGATCGGCGTCGGGCTCGACGCCGAGACCCTGCTCGTAAAGCCAGCCGGCAGCCCCCATCGCCTCCACCGAACCATTTTCGGCCGCGTGCTCCAGCCAGCGTCGTGCCTCGACCAGATCCGGCGGGTCCTGCTCGAGATGCCGTTCGGCCAGTAGACGCTGTTCTTCGGCGCTGAGTTCGGCGGCGTGCTCCGGGCTGAACGGCTCGGGAGCGGCGGCAACGGGAGTGGCAAGTAGAAAGGTAAGGAACAGAACAACTGCCGTGTGCATGAATCCGGCTCCGATGCCAGTGGAACACCTCTATGCTACCGTTTACCGAGTCGCCCTGCACAAGAGAAGCCAATTCGGTGGAACAACCTTCAAGCAAGATGCAAGACCGCGCTTCGCGACGACCCTGGATATTGGTGACCGTGCTCGTCGTGTTGTTGATCCTGGCAGCCGGCTGGATCACCTACCTGCTGTACGCACAGCGCCAGGGTACAGTGACCCTGAGTGCCGAGGAACAAACGGCGCTGGATCTCAAACTGCAACAGGTTGGAATGGCAGCCGGCCTTGGTGGTGCATCGGCACAGGCGCCCAATAGGGAATCGCAGGCGGATGCCGAGGGTGCCCTGATCCCCGAAGCGTACGAAGAGGACCCGGCCCGGCGCCAGATTCGGTTCTCCGAGCGTGAGCTCAATGCCGCCATTGCCCGTGACCCGGCGTTGGCTGGCCGTGCTGCGGTGCGGCTTTCGCCCGGGCAGGTCAGTGCCAGCTTTCTGGTCGACGTGCCTGAGGAATTGCCGCTTTTGGGTGGCCGTAGCCTGAGGATTCGGACTGGCGTGCAATTGCTGACTCGTGATGGACGGATCGAGGCGCGGCTGCTTGGGGTCAGTATTGGTGGCGTTCCGGTGCCGGATGCCTGGCTTGGTGGCTTCAAGGGCAGCGATCTCCTCGCCACCAGTGGTTTGGGTCAGCTGGGTGCGGGAATCGAGGCGCTGGAGGTGGTGGAAGGGGAACTCGCCCTGCGTCTGGCGCCGTGACCGGCGTCAGCGGCGTTCGAGAGTTCTTAGCGTTGCGGCTCCATAGGCCTTCAGTTCACCCGAGACGGTCACGCGCAACGTGGAATGCCCCGCTTCAAGTGCCGGGCTGGTGATGTCTGCATCCGCTGTTCTCATGGCCAGCTCTGGCCAGGGTGGCGCGAGGCCATCGTCGTGCAGCGTGATTTGCTTGGGGAGAACATGCGAAGCACCCAGCGCGGCGCCCATTGTTTGGGCGGTGTGCTGCCATTTCCGGATGGCCTCGAGCAATAGCTCCTGTCGTTGTGCCTGCCGGATTTCCTCGCTGATCGAGAACTGGATGTTCGCGATTGCGAGACCAAGGTCCTGCAGTTTTGCCGCCAGCGCGGTGAGTTGTTCGAAATTCTTTCCTCGCAACTCGAGCATCTGAGTAACCTGCCAGGCAACGGGGTCTGTTCTTGTGCGGTCGCGATCATAGAAGGGCGAGGTGGAGTAACCCTGTGTGCGTGCGTCGATGGATTGGATTCCCCGGGTTTGCTCGAGCGCATCGCGCATGATCCGATTCACCTCGGAAGTGGCCTGCGAAACCTCGGCGGATCGGCGTTCCGCCTTCATGGATACGGTCATCAGGTCGTTTGCCACCTCGCGTTCGGCGTGTGCGGTGATTTGCAGAATGGTGGCACCGTCGTCACTCGCAGCCAGCGCCGCGTTGAGAAAAAGGATTGCGACAAGGGCCAGGGTGAACGGCAAACGAAACATGGAAAACCTCTCGTGTATGCATGAATGGCCAGTGGGATGGCGGAGAGAGCGGCAACAGGGTTGAGACCCGCGTCGAGGGGATTTTGCCGTAAGCAGACAATACCACCCGGTCAGAGCGCCAGGAGTTCCGGCGGCTCGTCGGCCGCTACCACCAGAATATGATTCTCGGGGACGCTGCGCCAGCGCTCGCGGTCGGTCAGCGGCTCCGAGGCGATGATAACCGCACCTTCGGGAAAACGATCGTCGTCACTCGTGTAGTAGAGGCTCGGGCTGTTGTCATTCACGGCAAAACGGCTCGCGGCGAGACGTTCGCCATCCGTCAGGATCACGTTCAGCAGTGCGCGGTCGCTGCCAACCCACGATTCGATCATTGAAAAGGACTCGATCATTGCCCCTTCCAGATTCAGATCGGCGTCGTCGAGCAGGAACTGCCGCATGAGTGCAAACAGGAATTCGGAGTCGGTTGTGCCGAGTATTTCCGCCTCCACGTCGGGTTCGATGATGTTCTGGATCTGACGCCGGATCCCGGGTCGGAAATCTTCGATGAAGCCGTTATGGCTGTACAACAGGTCTCCGTATGCGAACGGTTGCACGTTGACGACATCGCCACCGAATCCGGGTGTTGCGCTCCGGACAGCGGCAAGCCAGAGATCGGCATACAGGTTGCGCGCCAGTTGCCCAAGGTTGGGGTCCTGCCATATGGGGTCGGCGCGGCGGTAAACCACGGCCTGGTCGTCCTCGCCGTACCAGCCGAAACCGAACCCGTCCGCGTTCATGCGCGCGTAGACGAGCTCCTCCGGCGCGCTGGCCTGGCGTACGAGACCATGAGGCGCAGCGAAAAGAATCTCGCTCAATGGCATTTCCGGACCGATGTAGGCAACGTGTCGGCACATGGCTGATCTCGGCAGGTGAGGATCCTCGCAGGCTCCGGCAGCCTGTGGGACCCGGGTTGCTCCTACTCCCGCTGTGCCGGCAGGAGGAGCAACCCGGATCCAGCAAGCGTCCTGGCATTCATGTTAGCTTTCCGGCCGGGATGATGCACGAATAACGATGCGAACATGACCTGCGGCTTGCGAACAGGCGCTTGAGTCATGCCGATTGCTGCAGGGGGGATTGCCAGTTGAAGACCAAACTCGGCCCGAAGGAACGTCTTCTGGTGCTCGTACGGCATGCGCAGGCGGGCGATTCCGAAAGTTTCCAACGGGAGTCCGGGCGACCGGATCGGGAACGCCCATTGACCAGTGAAGGGGTTCGGTGCAATCGGTTGGCTGCGCTGGGTCTGGTGGGTCTGCTGCAACGTGTGGATCATATCTGGAGCAGCCCGTACACACGCGCCCTGCAGACCGCCGAGGGCGTCGGCGAGTCCTTCGAGCGGCCGGTCGAAATGCCCGCTGTTTTGCTTCCCCCATGGGAGCGAGCGACACTCGAGGCCTGGTTGGATACCCGTTTGTCGGCAGGGCAAACGGGTATCCTTGTGGGGCATGAACCTGACCTTTCCTTTCTCCTCGGAGCATGGCTTTGTGGTGGTGGTCGTCGCGCACCGATACCGATGGAGAAGGGGGCTGCCTGCGCGTTGCGTGTTGCCGGCGGCTTCGGTCCAGGGACCATGAAATTGATCTGGAAACTTCCACAGTATGGATTGATGAAGCTGAGTGGGGTTCAATGAAAAAACGGGAACATGATGGATTCGATACCGTTGCCGCGGTCGATCTGGGTTCGAACAGTTTTCACATGATCGTCGCGCGTTGGCACGAGGGCGAGGTGATTACCGTTGATCGGATCAAGGAAACGGTACGCCTTGCGAGCGGGCTGGATGCAAAGAACCGGCTTTCAGCTGAAGCGCAGGAGCGTGCTCTGGCATGCCTCGGTCGATTCGGTCAGCGTCTGCAGACCTTGCCGCATGGCAGTGTGCGGGCCCTGGGGACCAACACCCTGCGCAAGGCACGCGCTGCGCGCCGCTTTCTCGAGCTTGCGGAAGAAGCGCTTGGCCACCCGGTCGAGATCATCAGTGGTCGGGAGGAAGCCCGGCTGATCTTCCTGGGGGTTGCGCATACACTCGCCGACGACGGCGGCCGTAGACTGGTGATCGATATCGGCGGCGGCAGTACCGAATTCATCATCGGTGAACGGTTCGAGCCGCATCTCGCGGAGAGCATGCAGATGGGATGCGTAACCTTCAGCGCATTGCATTTTCCCGATGGCCGTATCAACACGCGCAGGTTTCGTCAGGCCGAGCTTCACGCGCAGCTCGAACTGCAGCCGATCGTCGCGTCCTATCGCTCGCTGGGTTGGGAACAGGCGCTGGGTTCCTCGGGGACGCTGCTGGCTCTGGACCGCATGCTGCATGAGGGAGGTTTGGAGAAGACGCGGGGCATGAGTCTCGGTGGTCTTGAAAGCCTGCGCGCGCAGATGATCGAGGCGGGAACCTTCGACCGTCTGAATCTTCCGGGCCTCGGTGAGGACCGGCGCCCGGTGATTGCCGGTGGGCTGGCAGTCATCATCGGCGCGTTCAAAGCGCTCGGCATCGAACGCATGACGACGTCCGATGGGGCTCTGCGCGAAGGCGTGGTGCATGACCTGTTCGGACGGTTTCATCACGAGGACGTGCGCGGCCGCACGATTCAGCATCTGCGCAAGCGTTTTGCCGTCGACGCGATGCACGCCGACCGCGTGGTGGCGGAGGCACGGCGCCTGTTCGCGCCGGTTGCCGATGTCTGGAACCTGGCCGCTAGCGATCACGATCTGCTGAGCTGGGCGGCCGAACTGCACGAAATCGGTCTGGCGCTGGCGCACAGTCGCTACCACAAGCACGGTGAGTACATTCTGACCTACGCCGACCTTCCCGGCTTTTCCCGCCAGGAGCAGGCGGACATGGCGCTCCTGGTCCGGGTGCATCGGCGCCGGTTGCATGAGCGCCTGTTCGAGGACCTGCCCAAGGCCCGGCGCAAACGGATGATCCGTCTGGCAATGCTGCTGCGGCTAGCGGTGTTGCTGCACCGTTCGCGCACGGACGAGCCGGTGCCGATCCAGGCTGTCAGCGCAACCCGCCATGCGGTGGTTCTGGAGTTTGAACCGGATTGGCTGGCCAATCATCCGCTGACGGCCGCAGATCTGAGCAACGAAGCGAGCCAGACCGCTGTGCTGGGTTTCTCGCTGGAGGCACGCTGAAGTGGCTTCAGGGAAGCAAAGATGCCGTCACCTGTTTGCGAGTCGGGCCAGTAGGTCCTGCTGCACCGAGTAGGGCTCCTCGTCGGCGGCCGGGACCTGACGCTGGTAGCTGCCGTCCTTCTGCAGGACCCAGGCCGATGTGTTGTCCCGCATGTAGGAAAACAGCGACTCCTCCGCCGCCCGTTCGAGAATCCTGGGGTCCTTGATCGGGAACGCAACTTCGACTCTCCGGAAGAAATTGCGCGGCATCCAGTCGGCGCTGGACATGTACAGTTCGGGTTGGCCATCGTTGCCGAAATAGAACACCCGCGAGTGTTCCAGGAAACGCCCGAGCACCGAACGCACTTCGATGTTTTCCGATACGCCCGGAACACCCGGGCGCAGGCAACAGATGCCACGGACCAGCAGCTGGATTCGCACGCCGGCGTTGGATGCCTTGTAGAGCGCTTGAATGACAAGGGGTTCGATCAGGGAGTTCATGCGTGCTGCGATCAACCCTGGCCGTCCGGCGGCAGCGATGGCAGTTTCGCGCTCGATCCGCTCGATGATCGCGGCGTGCAGGGTGAACGGTGCCTGCAACAGATCCCTCAGCTTGGAAACCTTGCCCAGGCCGGTCAGTTGCTGGAATACCCGGTGCACATCTTCGGTGATGACCGGATCGGCGGTAAGCATGCCGTAATCGGTGTATGCCTTGGCAGTGCCGGCATGGTAGTTGCCGGTACCCAGATGCGCATAGCGAGTGATCTGGTCATTGTCGCGGCGCACCACCAGCGCCATTTTTGCATGTGTCTTGTAGCCGACGACGCCATAGGTGATGTGCACTCCGGCGTCCTGCATGCGGTTGGCGAGTTCGATATTGGCTTCTTCGTCGAATCGTGCGCGCAGTTCGATCACCACCGTGACTTCCTTGCCCGACTGCGCGGCCTCGATCAGGAGTTCCACGAGTTGGGAACGGGTTCCGGTGCGATAAAGCGTCTGTTTGATCGCGAGAACCGCCGGATCGCGGGCGGCCTGGCGCACGAATTCGATCACCGGCATGAACGATTCGTAGGGGTGATGCAGAAGAAGCTCCTGCTTGCGGATGGCGTCAAAGATACTGATCCCCGCCGCGTGATATTTCGGCAGGCTGGGAATGAACGGCGGGAATTTGAGGTCGCTGCGATCAACGAGATCATGCACGGCGATCAGGCGGTTCAGGTTGACCAGACCGTGAACCTGGTACAGCTCGCTTTCGGTCAGATTGAAATGTGCGAGCAGGAATCGCGCATCGTCTTCCGGGCAATTATCCGCGATCTCGAGCCGCACGGCCTCGCCGTAGTTGCGCTGAGGGAGTTCTCCCTCGAGGGCGTTCAGCAGATCGTCGATCTCTTCCTCGCGAACGAACAGGTCGGAGTTCCGCGTCAATCGGAACTGATAGCAGCCGGTCACTTTCATGCCCTGGAACAGTTCGCCGACGTGTGCATGAAGAATCGATGAAAGGAACACGAAGTCGTTGTCGCCCTGGGAGACCTCGGGCGGCAGCCGCATCACCCGGGGCAGGGAACGTGGCGCCTGCACCACGGCTCGGCGTGACTCGCGCCCGAACGCATCCTTGCCTTTCAGCGTGACAATGAAGTTCAGGCTCTTGTTGAGGATTCGGGGGAACGGATGCGCCGGGTCCAGCCCGATCGGGCTCAGGACCGGCTGCAATTGTTCGTGAAAGAACGCCTTGAGCCAGCGTTGTTGCGCCTCGCTCCAATGGGTTCGACGAATGAACCGAATGTCCTTCTCGGCGAGTTCGGGGATCAGCACATCGTTCAGTGTGTGGTACTGCTCGGCCACGAGCCGATGTGCAATCACGCTGATCTTGCTCAACTGTTCCTGAGCCGACAGGCCGTCGGGTCCTGGCGTCTGGACGTTCAATGCGACCTGCTGCCGCAGCGACCCGACCCTTACTTCGAAGAACTCGTCGAGGTTGGTCGAAGAAATGCAGAGCATCCGCAGTCGCTCGAGCAACGGGTAGCTCTCGTCGAGAGCGAGTTCCAGAACGCGGCGGTTGAACTCCAGCAGCGAGAGTTCGCGGTTGAGGAACAACTCCGGATTGCTGAAGTCGGTCGAGTTCATGATCAGGGGTGCAGCAGCAGAAATTCGATCAGTGCTTTCTGTGCATGCAGGCGGTTTTCGGCCTCTTCCCAGATCACGCTCTGCGGGCCTTCGAGGACCTCGGTACTGACTTCTTCTTCGCGGTGCGCGGGCAGGCAATGCATGAACAGCGCATCCGGTCGCGCCAGCCGCATCAGGGCGGTGTCGACGAAAAACCCGGAAAAGGCCTGGCGGCGAGCGCTTTTTTCGTCCTCCTGACCCATGCTCGCCCAGACATCGGTAACCACGAGGTCGGCGTCTTGTACAGCCTGCCGAGGGTCGCGTACGAGTTCGAGCGCTGGCCCGGCGGCTGCACTGATCTCGGGGTCGGGATCGTAGCCATTCGGGCAGGCGGCCGCGAGTGTGAAGCCGAGCTGACGAGCGGCGTGAATGTAGCTGTTGCACATGTTGTTGCCATCGCCGATCCAGGCGACGCGGCGGCCGCTGATATCCCCGCGCTGTTCGATATAGGTCTGCAGATCCGCGAGCAGCTGCGCGGGATGCTCCTGGTCGGTCAGGCCGTTGATCACGGGAACCGTCGCGTAACGGGCGAAGCGCTCGATTTTCTCGTGTTCGTAGGTGCGGATCATCACACAATCAACCATGCGCGATAGCACTCGGGCGGTATCCTCGATCGGCTCGCCCCGTCCCAGTTGCGTGTCGCGGGGCGATAGAAACAACGCGTGCCCACCAAGCTGCTGCATGCCGACCTCGAACGAAACGCGGGTGCGGGTCGATGACTTCTCAAAGATCATCCCCAGCATCCTGTTACGGAGGATGTGGTCATGGTGCACACCGGAACGGGTTTCCTGCTTGAGCTCTGTTGCACGTTGAATGACCTGCCGCACCTCGGCTCCGGTCAGGTCGGAAAAACTCAGAAAATGCCGCAAAGTCATGCCATGGTCCTTTGTTGCTCGCTCTTTTTGAGGAATTCGACAATCACATCCGTCAGGGTGTCGGCGATCTCTGTGACCTGTGCGTCGCTGATGATCAGCGGTGGGAGCAAGCGGATGACTCTCTCCGCGGTGACGTTTACGAGCAGCCCGTGATCCAGGGCTGCAGATACGATTCCGCCTGCAGGGCGATCGAGTTCCACGCCCAGCATCAAGCCCCGGCCCCGAACATCGACGACTCCGCTTCTCCGAGCGAGGCGTTCGGTCAGCAGACGCAGTAGCCGGGCACCAAATTGCTCGGCGTGTTCGCACAAAGCCTCCTCCTGCATCACATCCAGCACCGTCAGAGCCACACGGCATGCGAGTGGGCCGCCGCCAAAGGTGGTGCCATGACTGCCTGGGGTGAACAGGTCGGTGGCACGCCCGGATACCAGACTGGCTCCAATCGGGAAGCCGTTACCCAGGCCCTTGGCGAGACTGACGACGTCCGGGATCACTTCGTCGTGCTGGAATGCGAACCAGCGGCCGGTACGACCGATGCCGGCCTGTATCTCGTCCATCATCAACAGCCAGTCGTTCTCGTTCGCGATGCTGCGGAGGTCGCGCAGATAGCCATCTGGCGGTATGCGGATACCACCTTCCCCGGTGATCGGTTCGACCAGGATGGCGGCAATGTCGGGGTCCTTTCGGTATTCGGCCACCGCTGCGGAGTCGCCGAACGGCACGCGCACAAAACCTTCCACCAGTGGTTCGAATCCCTTCTGGATTCTCGCATTACCGGTGGCCGAAAGCGTGGCCAGCGTCCGCCCGTGAAAGCTGCCATCCATCACGATGACTTTCGGACGGTCGATACCACGGCGATGCCCATGCAGACGCGCCAGCTTGATCGCGGCCTCGTTGGCCTCGGCGCCCGAATTACAGAAGAAGGCCTGTTCCATTCCGGCCAGCGCACAGAGGCGGCGGGCCAATTGTTCCTGTAACGGAATCCGGTACAGGTTGGACGTATGGATCAGCGTACACGCCTGGTGGGCAATTGCGCAGCCGATCTTCGGGTGTGAGTGGCCCAGGCCGCAGACGGCGATACCTGAAAGCGCATCCAGGTAACGTCGACCTTCGGTATCCCACAGCCAGGCGCCTTCGCCGCGCTCAAAGGCGACCGGCAATCGGTTGTAAGTGGTTTGCAGGGCGTCTGCCATCAGGGGTCTCCGAATAAGGCCATTGCCGGCAAACCGGATACTGGATTACGCGGCATTTTCGTTCGTCGGCAACGCGCTGTCACGGGCGGATGGTGGTTCCGTGGAAGCGTGATGGCAACGCAGTGGACGAACGAAAAGACCAGCAAGACAGTATTCGGCTTGACGGAAATGGCCTGAAGAAGGCCGGTGACACCGAACGACGCTGCACCGGCCCGGGGAGACACGGGGACCGTATCTCCATTCTGCTTGGATTGTCGAACTATTTCATCTGACTGGCAACGAAGTCCCAATTGACCACGTTCCAGAAACCTTCGAGATACTTCGGCCGGGCGTTGCGATAGTCGATGTAGTACGCGTGTTCCCAGACGTCGGCAGTCAGGAGTGGGGTCTTGCCGTCGCGCAGGGGATTGGCCGCGTTCGAGGTGTTGACGATCTCCAGCGAGCCGTCGCCGTTCTGTACCAGCCACGTCCAGCCGGACCCGAAGTTGTTCACCGCGGAGTCGTTGAATTTTTCCTTGAAGGCCGAAACGGAACCAAAGGCCGCATTGATCGCGTCTGCCAGCTTGCCCGAGGGCTCTCCGCCGCCGTTGGGGGACATGCAGTTGAAGTAGAACGTGTGGTTCCACACCTGTGCCCCGTTGTTGAAGATGCCGCCAGCCGGGGCTTTCTGCACAATCTCTTCCAGCGAAGCGCTCTCGAACTCGCTGCCAGGCAGCAGTCCATTGAGCTTGGTGACATAGGTTGCATGATGCTTGTCGTGGTGAAACTCGAGAGTCTCCGCGGAAATATGCGGTTCCAGCGCATTTTTTTCGTAGGGCAGTGCAGGAAGTTCGTGAGCCATGCAGTTTCTCCTCGTTGTAATGGACTGCGCGTGTGTCGCAGGTGTCTTCGGACCGCCGAAAGATAGACATACCGTGAGCGGGATGCAATTCCCGACGTCTCGAGTCGGCTTTGCCACAACAAGCATTTCCTGCCGGGGGTTGGCCATTATTCGCCCTGCTACTCCATCCGCAGGATGTCTTATCATACGGGGAATTCCGAGGACATCGACGGGAGGGCACGTGCGCCAACAGCTTGCCGCCGGGGAACGCTTCGCGCAATCGCTACGGTCCGCCTTCCGGAACGGCATGTCAACGTGGCGGCCGCGCCACCACCTGCGCTTCCCGCCGCGAGCAAGGGCATGCTGATGGCTCGGGTGGGTCGTTGGCTGGGGCCCACGATATTACTCCTCTTTCTGCTGATGGTGCCGCCAGCCGCGTTCAGCCGCGAGGCCTGGCTGGTGTTCGGATTGACTCTGTTCATGGCGATCTGGTGGGTCACCGAGGCGGCGCCGATTCCCGTCACAGCGCTGATGCCAGTGGCGGTGTTACCGGTGCTGGGTGTCGTGCCGATCGGCGACGCCACCGCTCCCTATGCGAACCCACTGATCTTCCTGTTCGTCGGTGGCTTTGCAGTCGCCCTGGCCGTGCAGCGCTGGAATCTGCACCGGCGGGTCGCACTGAAGATCCTGCATGTCTCCGGCAGTCGACTGGATCGGTTGATCGGAGGTTTCATGGTGGCGACCGCCGGGCTGAGCATGTGGGTCAGCAATACTGCCACGGCGGCCCTGATGCTCCCGATCGCCCTCTCGGTTCTGGCGTTGGTCGAGTCAGACCAGGAGGCCCGCGAGGGCGGTTCACGCCCGGCGATTGCGCTGCTGCTGGGTATCGCCTTCGCTGCCAACATCGGCGGCATGGCCACGCTGATCGGTTCACCACCAAACGCTCTCGCGGCCGCATTCCTGAACGAGCGCTACGATCTGGAGATCGGGTTCGTGCAATGGCTGATCATGGGTGTGCCGATATCGGCCACATTGCTCCTGTTCACCTGGTGGTCCCTGACTCACTGGGTGTTTCCGGTACACCGAATCCGCTTGTCAGGGCTGGGTGATCTGCTCGCTGGCCAGCGCGAGGACCTTGGAGCCTGGTCTTCGGCTGAGCGGCGGGTCGCGGTGGTGTTCGTGCTGGTGGCTCTGGCCTGGCTGTTCCGGCCCTTGTTGAATCAATGGTTCGCGCTGGATCTCACCGATGCCGGTATTGCCATTCTGGGTGCGTCGGTGTTGTTCATCATGCCTTCCGGTCGGCCGGAACAGCGCTGTCTGCTCGCCTGGGAGAATACCCGCGATCTGCCATGGGGGGTGCTCCTACTGGTCGGTGGTGGACTCAGCCTCGGTGCGGCGATCGAGGGCAGCGGACTCGCGGCACTGACCGCGCAGACGTTGCACGGCGCGGTGGAACTGCCGTTCTGGGTCCTGGTCACCG
>JAABSN010000582.1 GCA_011390385.1 Thioalkalivibrio nitratireducens
CTTCGGGGCTGATACCGGTGATGACGCTGGCGATGGCAAGCTCGACGAGGGCCGGGTCGACCTCGCGCAACCGGCGTTCACTGTCGGTCATGAAACTAGTGATGGCGGCTTCGCCGAACCTCCCGGCCAGGCGACGGCGGATGGCGATAAGGTCGTCAGGCGAGAAGCCGATCAGAAGCAGGCGGTCGGCGGTGGCCAGCTCCCCTTCGAGTGCTTCGAGCCAGGTCATGTCGTCGTTAAGGGGACGGGCATCAGGATTGTCGACGATCTGCAGGATTGTCATGGTGTTCGGCTCCATCGCAGCTCGAGTTCCTCCAGCAGGCGCTGCTGATGCTGGCCGCGCCCGTCGAACTCCTGGACCTGCACGTCTACCAGGGGGTCCTCCGATGGCAGACCGTGATGAATGACCTCCAGTATCCGGCCACGCAGATGCTGTACAGCAGCGATGTTATCGGACTGCTCCGACAGAAAGACCTCGATTTGCGACAACTGGCTATCGACATCGCTGAGCAAGGCGACGATCTGTTCATCTTGCCTGTCCAGAAGCATCTCGGCACGCAGGCAACGCGACTGCAGGCACAATGCATCTCGCTTACCCCGTTCCCATAGCCGTAACCCAAGGATGACCGGCTTCAGAAGCAACTTCCCGGGGGCTCCCAGCTTTAGCAAAGGTGGGATACGCATCGCCAGTTTCGCTTCGGGCGGTAGCCGCAGGTCGAGGGCGGCGCGATAGTGCCGCGACTCTTCGGAGCACAGGATCACGGCCAGGATGAAGAGTCGCCCCGACTTGGGCAACCTGGCCCGGTGGGCGCGCAGACCCATGGGGTCGGGTTCGCGTCCCAGCAGCTGTCGATACAGGTGGCGCAAAAAAATCTCGTCGTCCTGGTCCATCACCAGGAGTTCGGCCAGTGTCGGACAAAGTGGCTCGTGAAATGTCATGCCATCTCCTGAGCACGGCGAAACGAAGCGCGCAGGCGTGCTGCGCTTGCATGCCAGGTAAAGTCGGCGGCACGCTGGCGGGCGCGTGCCACCTGGTCGGTATGATCGCCTTCGAGCAACGTCTGAAGGCCCTGACGGATCGCGTCGGTATCGAGAGGGTCGACGGTGAGGGCGGCATCCCCCGCCACCTCGGCCGTGGCACCAACATTTGCGGTCAACACCGGCGCACCCGCGGCCATGGCTTCGATCACCGGCATGCCGAAGCCTTCATAGTGGGACACATAGACAAACCCATGAGCCAGGCTATAGAGACTCGGCAGATCATCACTGGCTACATAACCCAGGCGACGAATGGTACCCATGTCGAAGGCACGCTTCACCTCGAAGGAGAGCGGCACATTACCCCATCCCTGCTGCCCCACCAGCAGCAGGGGGGTGGCCCGCTGATCAGCACTAGGAAGCTCGGCGAAGGCCTGCATTACACGGGCCAGGTTCTTGCGCGGCTCGAGGGTGCCAACGCTTAGGAGAAAGCGCGGCGGCAAGCCATGGCGTTGCCTGACCAGCGCTGCCTGAGAGGCATCAGGCTTTACGTGGAAGCGTTCCGCCACCCCGGGCGGCACGATGTCGATCTTGCCGGGATCGACATCATGAAGCGCCTGCAACTCGTCGGCGGTAAACTGCGAGACCACGTTGATGCGCGTGGCGCGCTCAAGGCTTTCGTCGAGGTGGCGGTTGAAGAACTCGACACGCTCACGAGGATGAAATTCGGGATAACGCTCATGGGAGAGATCGTGCACGGTCACTACACTAACGCCCTCCCAGGGTAATAAAATATAGTTTGGCTCCCAATAGACGCCATCATGCCGCTCGGTCAGGCGTCGGGTGTGGCGTCTTAGCCTTTCGCTGGCCAGCCAGCGATATGCCTTTCGTGTCAGCGGGTTACGAAGGTAGCGGCGAGCCACCCGCCACATTGCACCTCGCTCGTCGAGCGGATGCGCACTCGCCGTGAACCGGCTGCCGGCCTCTTCCAGCAGCGGATGGGAGATCGACAGGGGCTCACAGCGAGCACCGGTCAATACATGCATCGGCAAGGCCGGCTCATGCTCATCGCCCTGGAGCAATTGCAGGGTCAATTCCCGTGTGTAATGGCCGATGCCGGTCAAGGGTGTCAGCAGGGGCTGCAAGTTAACTATCACGTG
>JAABSN010000583.1 GCA_011390385.1 Thioalkalivibrio nitratireducens
ATGCAATCCATATCAGGGTGACGGACCCATGCCGAATCCCGGTGGCGGATAGCCGGGCCACGGGGGCATTCCCGGCCAAGGCATTCCATGGTGATAGGGTCCCGGTCCGTGGAAGCCGTAGCCGGCTCCGGTTCCCGGGTGGGTACCCGGCGGCATGCCGGCTCCCTCAGTCGGTGTTTCAGTGGCATGGCCTCCGGGGCTGCTGCCCGGGGCCGCAACGCCGTTGTGCCACATGTGTTCGGGGTGATTCATGGATGTTCCTTGTCCTGTTGCGGATGGAGTTCTGCCGGTGGAGGGTGGCTGGATAGCGGCTCCAGGGTGGATCCGAGGAGAGCCTGCAGGTGCTTCCTTGCTTCCTCCGGGTCACCTTCCAGCAGGAGTCTCCAGGTGTCGGGGGGAATCGTGGCCGGAGCGTACTCGACCACCACGGAGCCGGCTGCGGGATTCAAGCGAACCGAATCGATGCCACGGATGGATTTCAACGCCCGTTTGATGCTGTGCGTATCCAGGCGACCAAGATCGCGGACCAGCGTGGGTCCGATACGCATGCGGATGCGTCCGCGCACATGGTGCGCCGTCTGCAAGTGGCCGCGGAGTGCGAGCAGGGTGTCGAGGTCGGGAGATGTCATCGGACGGGAGCCTCCGGTAAAGCCGTGCGCCTTCCCGCAAATGGGCGCCGGGTATTTCCACGCACTGCTTCCTTCACGGGGAGCAGGTTTGTTCTGGTAACGAAAATCAGGATGTTGGAGTTGCGCATGTCCAGCTACCTTGCGTGGCCGCTCGGTGCGGCAAAGGCTGGCTGGCTTGCGGACCTCGGAAGGGACGGCGCGAGATCGGCTGGCTGGCTACGGCTTCCGGTAATCGGACGCCTGTAGGAAGAATAGGAGAACAGACACGGATTCGGCAAGCCCGCTACCGACGGCAGGCGGTTACCGGGCCTGAATTCGCGCCGCTGTTGCAAGGACGCAAACGAAGGAGTGGCAGGCAATCCATTACGTAGAGGTTTACGAGGTGGAGGTCTCTGACCCGCAAAGGGGTTGAACCCAGATCCGTTGCGCAAAGCGGGCCGGGATGTGCATCCGCCGCCCCTGCGCTTCGATGGTGACCCCGCCGCCGAAATCCCTGGCCTCTACCCGGATCTCCGAGCCGTCGATCAGGCCCAGAAGGACCAGCACGCGCACGGTCGCGGAATCTGCCGCGTCCAAGATTCTTGCGCGGCGCGAGACACCCAGCGCTCCGAGCGCCCGTTGTTTCGAGTCGGTTTCATCCCCGAACCCGCGAGCACGCATGATCATGAGGCCGACACCTGCGCCCGTCGGCCCGAATGTGCCGCCATGAGGTTGTCTGACTGCGGCACCGCTGAAACTTGCCGGATTGCACGACCTGGACGAACCAGGACACGCGTGGAAGCCCGAAATCGGTCGCGATTGGCTCCCGTTAACGTGAACATCCCCCGTAGGGTGCCGTGAGGCGCAGCCGAACCGCACCGATACCAGGCCGGCGCCGGCTCCAGGCCTCGATCGGTGCAACTCGTTGCGCTGATTGGCACCGTACGCCCCTGATCGTCAGGGCTGGCCGCCGGAGTGATGATCGTTCGCTTCATTTGGTGAGGATCAGCTTGCCGTTGCGCGTCTTGCGCAGGGTGTAGACGGTTCCCTGATGGTGGATCAGGACGACATCGCCTGCAGAAAACAACGTAGCACTGTTGATTCGCTGCGATTCGGTACGGGGCCCTGCGATGTTCGTGCTCGAACTTTCGGGCTTTGGCTGGTTGTGTTGCCACATTCCGGCTCTCCTGGAAATTGAGTTTGGGCGTCACTTGCCGCTTCAGGCGGACGCACCGCGTGCCGTGGTTCTGCATATGGGTCCAAGGCTAGTCCGCCTGAAACGGAATGTCAATGGGAACGATTCGTATTCGTTAGGTCGACCAGCGAATTGAACCGTGTCATCTGTTCGGCATCGCCGGAGGTCCAGTCGGGTGTCCTGTCCCACGTCTAATGACGTCTTCAGAGCCCCCGAGCGGCGTCAGGGCCAGGCGCAGCGCGCAGCGCAATGGCCATTCCATTGTCAAGCGCTGCAACGCCGCACTGGCGTCGCTCGGGGGCTCCCTTCGGGCGAGGCGAGAAGCGGCCAT
>JAABSN010000584.1 GCA_011390385.1 Thioalkalivibrio nitratireducens
GCTTGATACGGGAAATCGGGAGGTGGCGGCAAGTGCGATGAACCAGGCCGAGGACGCTTTGCAGGCAGGAACCGACGAACTGCTTGAGCTGATGTCGCTGTTCGGCCTGGTATACAGCGCACCTCTGCCGATGCAGACGACCCCCGACGAGGTGCTGCTGCTCCGCGAGGTCCTGCAACTGGCGGCACAACAGAAGCGTTCGTATCGTGCGTGCGTGGCAGCCCCCCCGGATCAGACAAAAGGGTTTGCGCCGGGATTGAGTGCGCTCGCGCAGGCTTACGCCCCGTTTATCAAGATCGCCGCGCAGCACAAACAACCGGTCGCAGAAGACCTTGCCCCCAATCCTGCACCCGCAACGGTGCCGGCAGCCGAGAATACACCTGGCGGCTTTGAACACCATCTTATCGCAGTCAGGGATCATCTATCCCAAGCGGCCGCCCGTGCCAATGCATCTGACCGTGAAACGGCGATCGCGAGACAGGTTCGGGCGGCTGAACGCTTGCGTCACTTCATTGTCGACTACACGATGACCTTTGTGGTGATCCCCCCCCCTGCCCCGCCACAGGATCCGGCACCCTCTGATGACTTCAATGAGTCCGAAGACATGCTGAGCCTCTTCATGCCCGGAGCGGTAACCGGCACACGGCCGCCGGACGGCCGTCTCGAATGGGAAGTGCTCGGCAAACGCGATCGCGCCGCCCTTAACGAGAACTTTGCACGTGAACTGCCACTGGAGTACAGGGCGCTTCTGAAGGACTATTACGAGAGGCTGGCAAGATGAGTATACATGGCAAATGGTGCGTGTCGCAGCGCGATCGGATGCGACTGATCGGACTGATCGGACTGATGCTTGCAACCCCGCTCATCGCGCAGCAGAATGACGCGCCGGAGTTGACCCCGAAGGCATCGGCGGCGATTGACAAGGGGCTGAACCACCTGCTGGAGACGCAGAGAGCCGATGGTTCCTGGGCGGCCGATGACGAGGGAACCCGCGCGGTCGCGATTACCTCGCTGGCGCTGATGGCGTTTATGTCGAAGGCTGAGTTTCCCGGTTCAGGTCCGAATGGCGATGCATTGGACAGCGCCAAGGACTGGCTGCTCAAGGTGGCAAAGGAGGCTCCCTCCGGCTATCTGGGCACCACGATGTATGAACATGGCCTGGCCACGCTGGCGCTTACCGAGATTTGGGGCATGACGAAGAATCCGGATGACGACATTCCGATTCAGAAAGCCGTCGAGGCGGCTGTCGATGTCATCCTGCGTTCCCAGAACAATGGTGGCGGCTGGCGTTACCAGCCCTCATCGGATGCCGGTCAGGACACATCGGTCACGGTGATGGTCTTTATCGCGCTGGCCTCGGCACGCCAGGCAGGCATCGTGGTCCCGAATGAGACGATTGCCAAAGTCGTCACCTATTTCGAGTCCGCGACGAGCCAGAAAACCGGCGGGTTCAACTATGTCCCGACGGGCGTGCAGAAAAACGATTCCATTGCCTGCACGGGCGGTGGCGCGTATGCCGCCCAGCTTGCCGGTGAGCGCGGTACTGAAATGGTGATGGGTGCCTTGCGCTTCCTGCAGGAACGTTCGCCGGAAATCATCGACAACAATATCGGATACTATTACTACTGTCACTATTATGCGGTCCAGGCCATGGTGCAGGCGGGGGATGAATACTACGCCGACTGGTATCCGCTCATTCGCGACGCCCTGATTCGAAAGCAAGGGGATGACGGCTCCTGGGGCGGCAACAAGAACAAGAGCGGTACCAAGGCGGCCAGTTACGAGACCCCGATGGCGATTATCATCCTGGCCACGCCGCATAGATACATCCCGATTTACCAGCGGTAGTGTCACGCATTTACTGTAAACGGATGAAAGCAAGATCGGTTAACGAGAACGGCGACGAGAACGGATCACGAGAGTATCCCAATCGTTCACCGTTCGCGTCGCCGTTCTCGTCAACCGAAAGATAAGGATATGAACAGGGACATTTGGATACTGGTTTTGCGAATTTGGACATTTGGGTGCTTGGGTATTTCCCATGCCGCGTCCATTCCCGACACGGCGATAGCGGCCCTGCAGACCGAGTTGCCCGCGGCCGCGCG
>JAABSN010000585.1 GCA_011390385.1 Thioalkalivibrio nitratireducens
ACGAAGGCCAGCAGTACGGCATCGCCTTCGCGGAAGGCAGCGAGTGGGTCGAGCCGGTCAACGAGGCACTGGCAGAAATGCGTGAAGACGGCACTTACGACGAGATCCACGCCAAGTGGTTCGGTAGCGCAAGCGACGAATGACGGACGTCGCCTTCTGATCGCGGGGCCGGGCACTCGACCCGGCCCCGTTGCGTTGCGCGACCGGCATGCTTCCCCTGTCGTCATCCCTGCGTCTTGACGGAGAAACCTTGTGGACGTCACCTTCCAATTCGACTGGCAGGCGGCCTTTGCCTCCATTCCCCACCTGCTACCGGGGATTCCCTATACGCTGCTGATCTCCTTCGTGGGACTGGCGATCGGCTTCATCATCGGCATCATCTTTGGCCTATTGCGGATCAGCCCCTTTGCCTGGCTGCGGATCCCCGCGATCACCTACATCGAAATCTTTCGCGGCACCCCGGTACTGGTCCAGGTGCTTTTCATCTTCTACGGTCTGCCCCAGCTGCTGGGTGGACCGATCAATGCACTGGTGGCCGGTATAGCCGCCATTGCAGTCAACTCGGGAGCGTACATCTCGGAGATTGTCCGCGGCGGAGTGCAGTCGATTGACCGTGGCCAGAAGGAGGCCGGTCTCTCACTGGGGCTCTCCCGACGCCAGACCTTCCGCTACATTATCTGGCCACAGGCCTTCCGGCGCATGATCCCATCGCTTGGCAACCAGGGCATCATCAGCATCAAGGACACCTCACTGTTCTCGGTGATCGGTGTCGGAGAGCTGGTCCGTCAGGGCCAGGTCTACATCGCCACCACCTTCACCGCCCTGGAAGTCTACCTGATGGTCGCCATGCTCTATCTGGCGATCACGCTCTCCCTGTCGTTGGTGCTGCGCATCATCGAACGCAAGGGCCTGGCCGGACAATAAGGAAAGCGCGACATGAACCAAGACAAGTCTCCTTCCGGCGCCAACCCCATCGTGCGCCTCGACAAGGTCAACAAGTTCTTCGGTGACCTGCATGTGCTGAAAGACATCGACCTGGAGGTCTCACCCGGGGAAGTAGTCGTGATCGTCGGTGCCAGTGGCTCAGGCAAGTCGACCCTGATCCGCTGCATCAATGGTCTCGAGGAGTTCCAGCAGGGCCATATCGAGGTCGATGGCAACGAATTGCTGCCGCATGGCAAGGCGGGCAAGGCACTGCAGAAGATCCGTACCGAGGTGGGCATGGTCTTCCAGCAGTTCAACCTCTTCCCGCACCTGAGCGTGCTCGACAACGTGACCCTGGCGCCCATGAAGGTGCGTGGCTGGAGCCGGCTGGACGCCATCGAAACGGCAGAGCGGCTGCTCGAGCGCGTGGGCATCAGTGACCAGGCGGCCAAGCATCCCGGACAGCTCTCCGGCGGCCAGCAGCAGCGGGTGGCCCTGGCCCGCGCCCTGGCGATGGAGCCACGCCTGATGCTGTTCGATGAGCCGACCTCAGCGCTCGATCCCGAAATGATCGGTGAAGTCCTCGACGCCATGCGTAAGCTGGCAGGAGAGGGCATGACCATGATGATCGTGACCCACGAGATGGGCTTCGCCCGGGAAGTTGCCGACCGAGTGATCTTCATCCACCAGGGCGAGATTGCCGAAGAGGGGCCGCCCGAAGAAGTCCTGGATCGCCCTCGCAACAAGCCGACCCAGCAGTTCCTGTCGAGGGTACTCAAGCACTGATCCCGCTCTGATCGCGTATCTCGCAAGGGCCCTGTCGTTATCGACAGGGCCTTTTTTTGGCTGTGGACAAAAAAAGTGATAAATCAGGTCCCGTCAGCCCGGAGCCCCTGTCATGCGGGGGAACGGAGGCTTCATGGCGGGTTGTTCACATTCGCGGTAACAAGCCGGGTACCAGACGGTGGACAAGCCGTGTTCGAATCGAACGGTGGATAAGAAAGCTTTCCGTCCACAGCCTCCCGACACCTCGTCCGCAGGCAGTCACCCTCTTGTCCGTTCAGGCGTCAACAACGTAATACCCTGAAAAAATTATGATTTATCCAGTTATCCACGGAAAATGTCCACACCAGTAGTTACTACCACAACAGAACTTCTTTTA
>JAABSN010000586.1 GCA_011390385.1 Thioalkalivibrio nitratireducens
CGGGAATCCCCTGCCCTTCATCGGGATCGCGCTGATCGTGATCGGCTACGTCGGCGTATTTTTCGCCAACCTGATCAAAAGTGCCATCTCCCGCCAACGGGAATTCCTGGCCGATGCCGCAGCCGTCCAGTTCACCCGCAACCCCGGTGGCATTGCCAGTGCCCTCAACCGCATTGCCAAGCTTTCGATGGGCTCCAAGGTGACCAACCCACACGCTGCCGAAGCCGGGCACCTGTTCTTTGGGGATTGCAGCCGCCACTTGGTTGCGCTCTTTGCCACGCACCCACCGCTGCCGGAGCGTATCCGCCGGATTGATCCGGCCGGCTCCTGGCAGCAAGCTGCCCGCAAGGCGTCCGTGCCGCCTCCCCCGTCGCAGGATGACCTCGGCCCGGATGAGATTACCGGCGAGACGGAATTGGCTGGCGTGGTCAACCTGGCGGCAGCCCAGGCCATCATGCAGATGATGCCCGAAGCGGTCACCGCAGCCAGCCAGGATCCCGTCAAAGCCCGTGCCACCTTGTATGCGATGCTCTGGTGCGAGGAAACCGAATACCAGCAGCGCCAGACGCAGAGCCTGGCAAACCTGGACCCCGAGGCCGCCGCACAGGTCGAGGATCTCGTGCCGACCCTCCGGGCCCTTGATCCGTCCGCCCGCCTGCCCCTGGCCGAACGCCTCGTGCCCGCCTTGCGGATCATGCCGGAAACGATCTATCCCCAATTCACACAGGCCCTGACCGAACTGGCCGAGGCCAACGGCGAAATCGATCTGTTTGAATTTGCCATCCGCAACATGCTGACGCGCCAGCTCGGGTCCGTCTTTGGCTCTGTCGACAAGGCCGGGATCCGTTATCGCAATCTGGAACGGGTCCAACCCCAGATCGAAATCCTGCTCGCGGCCCTGGCCCGTTGGGGCACCGCATCCGCTACGGAAGCAGCACCCTGCTACCAGGCCGGCATGCGCAGTCTGCAACGGCCTCCCGGTAACCCGCCGGATGTTGCGCTCGCGGATGTCGCGGAAGCCCTCGACGTGTTGTCCCATGCCGCCCCCTTCATCAAGCGCCGCCTGGTGCAGGCTTGCACCGTTACGATCCTGCACGATGGCAATATCGCGACCAACCAATATGAACTGCTGCGTGCCATTGCGGATGGTCTCGATGTCCCCATGCCACCCATGGCGCCCGCAGCCGCTGCTTGAGGGAGGGGGTATCCATGCAAACCTGGCAACAGATGCCTCCCCCTGGTGGACAGATCGCATGCTGCTGCGGGGATACCCTCACCCTGACGCTCATCGCACCAGCCGATGGGCCGGCGGGATATGCCTGGCTGCGCACGAATCTGGGTGCGGCCCACATCCGCCGTGCCGAAATCATTGCCCATGTCGAACAGCATGCCCCCCTGCTGGCAGGCGATTGGCATGATTTCCCGATGGAACCGGCAGCCCCCGACCCGCCCAGTGGCCAACCCACCTACCGGATCGTAATCCCCATCCACGAACCAGGCGTCTTCGAGGCCAAGGCCTTTTTCCTGCCCGAGGGCTCGACGCAACCCTGCTGGCCCGAGGGACCGAATCTCCGCATCAAGGCCCAACCTGCCACCACCGTCGCCGCCAACACGATCTACACGGCATTCGTGCGGCAGTTCGGTCCCAACCGCCATACCCATGCCGATCCACCCCTGCCGCCGGAAGCCCTCGCAGCTCTCGATGCGGAAGAATGGACCCTGATCCCGAAATCCGGTACCTTCCGTGATCTGGCGCGCGAACTCGACCATATCATCGGCACACTCGGGTTCCGGATCATTCAGCTTCTGCCGATCCATCCCGTACCCACCACCTTTGCACGCATGGGCCGCTTCGGCAGCCCCTTCGCCGCAATCGACTTTTTCAATGTCGACCGCGCCCTGGCTGAATTCAATCGCCGCAGTACCCCGCTGGAGCAATTCGGCGAACTCGTCGATGCCATCCACCAACGCCAGGCTCGCATCTTTCTGGATCTGCCAATCAATCACACCGGTTGGGCCTCGCAACTCCAGATCCATCATCCCGAATGGTTCGCCCGCAACCACGACCATTC
>JAABSN010000587.1 GCA_011390385.1 Thioalkalivibrio nitratireducens
TTTCATTTCTTGGGCTCGGAGTGCGTCCGCCGACCGCGACATTGGGTGCGATGGTCGGTCACGGTCGCGACTACATGCCAAACGCGCCCTGGTTGGTGATTGCGCCAGCCCTGCTGATCCTTTCTGTCACGCTGATCGTACAGCTGCTCGGCGACTTTTTCCGGGATCGCGCGGACGTTCGTCTGCGCAGCCGGCAAGACCAATAATGAGGCCGAATGGCCCGCATTTTCACTCGGCGCATAGCGCCAAAACGGAGACAAGACGATGAAACTACTTCTCACAGGCACCGCCCTCGCGCTCAGCCTAGCGATCAGCCCCGTGCTGGCGCAGGAACTGCGCGTCGGAGCGCAAAGCGTGTCGAACTACCTTGATCCATGCGAGGATCATTCCAATGTTGGTTCACAGTTCTACTACAATGCCTTCGACACGCTGATCGATCGTGATCACCAGGGCGATGGTAGCTTCGTTCCAGGGCTGGCAACTGAGTGGGAAATCATTTCACCCCAGGTAATCGAGTTCACGATCCGCGAGGGTGTGGTCTTCCACGATGGCACGGAAATGACTCCGCATGACGTCGTCTTTTCGCTCAACCGGATGTTCCAACCGATCTACCACCCTTACGGTGTGCGCAAGCGCGACCGCCTTAACAATTTTAGCCGGGCCGAGTTGACTCGCGATGGCAAGGTTCGGGTGCATACTGTGCGTCCTGAACCGCTGATGGAAACCCTGCTGTCGATGCAGCAGACGATGATTGTGCCGCAGCGCTATGTCACCGGACTGGCTGGGCATCCTGAAACCGAAGAGGTCGAAGACTACGAAGCGTTCCGTCTGGCTCCGATGGGGACCGGACCCTATCGCATCGCGGACTTTGTGCCGGGCGAACGCATCATTTATGAGCGCCACGACGAATTTTGGGGCGACCCTGCCCCCTACGAGCGCGTGACTGTAATGAACATCCCTGAAACAGTTAGCCGCGTCACTGCGCTACGCTCAGGCGAGGTGGATATAATTACCAACATTGCGCCCGATCAGCTGAGCATGATCGACGGAGAGACCGACATGAAGACCGAAGGGTCGGTTACGCCGCTTTTTCATGTCATGATTATGAACGTGAACCATCCGAAGCTTGAAGATCCGCGGATTCGGCGCGCACTTAGCCTCGCCATCGACCGTGACTTGCTGAACGAGGCGCTCTGGATGGGCATGGCTGAGGTCCCCTCAACGCATACGATGGAAGAATTTGGCGATCTCTACATGCCGGAGCTGAGCACCTTCCGTCACGATCCCGAAGAGGCGAAGCGTCTGCTTGACGAGGCCGGTTATGACGGGTTCGAGATCACTTATGACACCCATGCGGCCTATTATACGAATGGCCTGCTCGCGGCGCAGGCGATCATGGAAATGTGGGCGGATGTTGGAATCAACGGATCGATCAACGTTACCGAAAGTTGGACGACCTGCGTGCCCGAGATGATGACCCGCAATTGGTCGAACCCGATGTACTTCCCCGATCCCTTCGGCTCGTTCGGGGTGATGTGGGCACCTGGTGGCCCCTCGGAAGGCTGCAAACGCTTCAACACCGACGAGGCCTATGCTGAAGCTTGGGAACGGTTTCGCTTCTCGACAGAGACCGAGCAGCGTCGCGAGGCCTATGCCGAGTTGATGGACCGGATCGAGCAGGATCCGCCGGTGCTTCCGCTCTACCGCCCCTACGAAGCATGGGGCATGCGCGCGGACATCGATTGGGCGCCGAGCGAAACGCATATCCCCTACGTGCTCGATTTTCGTGCGGGCCGAGGACACGCGTATCAGCGAAGCCGGCAACTGATCGCCTGAGAAATCTGCCGCCGCCCCAGTCCCGAGCGGCGGCAGATCAGACAAAGGAGAACGCCCCATGACCTTCAGGCTCGCCATAATCGCCGACATCCACCACGGCCCTGACACCCAGACCAAATGCGGCAGCGCAGCCTTGGGACTGACGCGGCAGGCCGTCGCCGCGATCAACGCGAGCGGCGCCGATGCA
>JAABSN010000588.1 GCA_011390385.1 Thioalkalivibrio nitratireducens
CTGGCCGTGATCGTGCAACAGATCTACTATCGTTATTACCACAGACAGACCCGCAACCCGGCGTTCAAGCGCTTCTGGATGGTCGCGAACTATTTGTTGTGGCGGTGTGGGAGGGTGATGCGAAGGGTTTGAAAAGACGGTTTAAGGTTTAAGGTTTAAGGAAATTCAAAACCTGCCATTCGTTCAGGACCGAATGCTTCGAGATTGCACAGACTCCCGTGGTTTTGCTTAAACCCTAAACCTTAAACCCTAAACCGGCTTTTTCGGGGTTTAACCCTTCCCCCTCGTCCGGGTCTTGTCCTTGACGGCATTTTTTTCCATGAAGCTGATGATCAGGCCGGCGACGTCCTTGCCGGTGGCGGTTTCTATGCCTTCCAGGCCCGGCGAGGAGTTGACTTCCATCACCAGCGGACCGTGGTTGGAACGCAGCAGGTCGACGCCGGAGACGTTCAGGCCCATGATGCGCGCCGCGCGCACGGCCGTGGAGCGCTCTTCCGGGGTGATCTTGATCAGGCTGGCGGTGCCGCCGCGGTGCAGGTTGGAACGGAATTCGCCGGGCTTGGCCTGGCGCTTGATGGCCGCCACGACCTTGTCGCCGACCACGAAGCAGCGGATATCGGCGCCGCCGGCTTCCTTGATGTATTCCTGCACCATGATCGAGACGTCCAGGCCCATGAAGGCTTCCAGCACGCTTTCGGCGGCCTTTTTGGTCTCGCACAGCACCACGCCGATGCCCTGGGTGCCTTCCAGCAGTTTGACCACCAGCGGTGCGCCGCCGACCATCTGGATCAGGTCGCCGATGTCGTCCGTGGCGCGCGCGAAACCGGTCACCGGCAGGCCGATGCCTCTGCGCGAAAGCAGCTGCAGCGAGCGAAGCTTGTCGCGCGAGCGGGTCACGGCCACCGATTCGTTGAGCGGAAACGTGCCCATCATTTCGAACTGGCGCAGCACGGCGGTGCCGTAGAACGTGACCGAGGCGCCGATTCGCGGAATGACGGCATCGAAATGCTCCACCTGCTCGCCCCGGTAGTGAATGGTGGGTCGGTGCGAGGCAATGTTCATGTAGCAGCGCAGCGTGTCGACCACCTTGGGTTCGTGGCCTCTTTCCTTCGCGGCTTCCACGAGCCGACGCGTCGAG
>JAABSN010000589.1 GCA_011390385.1 Thioalkalivibrio nitratireducens
GTCGAGTAGATGTTCTTGGATCGGGAAAGAATGGCGATTTTCATCAGAAATCCTGGGAGTCGAGTCTGGGTTTGCCTTGCAGGAAGGTGCGGGCCGGGTAGACCAGCGCGTGGTCCTTCATCGCGCTGCGCCCCAGCAGCATCCTGTAGCGCATTTTGGCACGGTTGGTCAGCGTGATGTCGACGCTCCAGCGGTTGTGGCCGATGATGATGTCGGTGCGAATGGTGAACCGCTCCTGGTGCTGGCCCGAGCTGGAGCGCACCACGCGCACGCCGCGCAGATCGGCCTCGCATTGGTGCCATCGCACGGTCTTGCCGTGTCCGCTGTGCAGCCGAAAACGCACTTTCTCGACGTCGTTTTCGACAAAGCGCTCGATCTGGCTGGCGTGCAGCGCGCAGGACTTGGCACCGGTGTCGGTGCGGGCGCGGAGCATGGGGATGCCGAGCTCGGGCAGCGCCACCCATTCGCAGGCGCCGATGATCATGTTCGGTTCACGGTGGGTCTGGACCATCGGGTATGGTTTCCTGGAAGCCAGGCCGCATTGTAGCCGCGCCCGCAACGTCGCCGCACCCGCAACCTGCCAGCCAATGCCGGATACAATTGCCGCCATCGATTCAAAAGGCAAGCCGACTCATGGAACAGACCGCACTCAAGGCCCTGCAGGACGACCTCTCTCGACGAGCCGCGGCGCTCAGGAGGTATCTTTGACTACGATGGCAAAGCGGAGCGGCTGGAAGAAGTTACCCGTGAGCTCGAGGATCCGAATGTCTGGAACGATGCTGAGCGCGCCCAGGGGCTGAACAAGGAGCGCGCCGCGCTTGACAAATCCCTGACCGCGCAGCGAGACGTGATCGA
>JAABSN010000059.1 GCA_011390385.1 Thioalkalivibrio nitratireducens
ACTCGAAGAGACCCGGACGCAACTCGCCAACGTCGAGGCCACCCGCGACTCCCTGCAGGCCGAGCTCGAAGGCACACAGACACAACTGAACGAAACCCAGGCCGCTCGCGATTCCCTGCAGACCGAACTCGAAGAGACCCGGACGCAACTCGCCAACGTCGAGGCCACCCGCGACTCCCTGCAGGCCGAGCTCGAAGGCACACGGACACAACTGAACGAAACCCAGGCCGCTCGCGATTCCCTGCAGACCGAACTCGAATCGACACAAGGCAGCCTCGAGACTGCGGAAGGAACCGTCTCCGGCCAGCGCGAAACCATCGCCTCTCTGGAGGCAGAACTGTCCGCAATGCAACGCACGGCGTCCGAGGCGGAAGCAGCCCGCGCCGCGACCAGAACCGAGGTTTCCGACCTCCGGTCGCAACTTGCTGCCACCGAGAAGGAACTGGCCGATGCAAGAGCCGAACGCGACGCCGTCCGTGCGGCCGCCGAAAGTGAACTGGCGGCGCTGCGCGCCGTTCTTCCTCCGGACGAAGGCGGTTCGCTGGATCTCGCCTCCGCCCGCGCCGCTGCGAGCGAAAGCGCCGAGGCGCTGCGCGATGCCCACCTCGCACTGCGCCGAGGCGAACCTGATGCAGCGCAGCGGATCGACGAGATCTCGGCACAGATGCGCCGCGACCAGGATCGGGTGGCGCGCATCCAGGGTGGCACTCTCTACGAAGTGAAACCCGAGGATACCCTGGGCGGCATTTCCGCCCGCTACTACAACGAAGCCACCAACTGGCCACGGGTTTACGAGGCCAATCGGCACGTTCTGGAGAACCCGGATGAAGTCTGGCCGAGTGCCACACTGATCCTGCCTTGACACAAACCCCTGGCGCGGCCTGCCGCGTCAGGGGAAACCCGATCACGTGCAGCGGTCCACAAGCGGGCTTGCCCCCTGCCTCGACAGGATTCGCGGAGGATACAGCGCCGTGTCTCTCACGCTAACGGCCACGACCATGCATGCCACCCGGAAGCACGAAAATAGGTGTAGGCGTAGGGTGTCAATGAGCGCAGCGAATTGCACCGTTCGACGCCCGAGAGCCGGGAAGCCTGGTCCGGCGCGGTATCGCGCAGGTTCGGCTTCGTCTCGCGAAACCCTGCCCGGGCTTTCTCGGTAACGGTGTGTGCAGGATCGTCTAGACTCTGGTCCGACCCAGAGCCAGCAAAGCGATCAGCAGGAAGATCCAGAGTGGAGCACTCGCCGCCAACCATGGTGGCAAATGGTAGACGAGTCCCATGTGCGTCATCGCCCGCATCACGATCACGAAGCCGACACCCAGGATCAGGCCGATGAACAGCCTGCGCCCGGCGCCGCCCTCCCGCTGACGTCCAAACAGAAACGGCAGCGCCAGAAGGAGCATGACCCAGGTGCTGGCCGGCAGCGTGATGCGCTGCCAGAACGCGACCTCGTACGCGCGGGAATCAAGATGGTTTTCCCGGAGGTACGCGATGTAGCTGGCGAGGTCCTGTGCCGCCATCTGCCTCGGCTCGACCACAAGCACGCCGAAGTATTCCGGCGCCAGCAGGCGGTCGACGAATGCCTCGGGGCTACTCTCGGCAACCACCCCCGACCGTGAAAGCTGCGATGTATGGACGTTGGTGAGCCGCCAGCGCCCATTCTCCGGAACAGCCCGGTCCGCCTTGGTGATCGAAGTCACGCCTCCCTCGGGATCCAGCTCGATCACTCGAACCCCAAGCAGCCGGTCATCCGGAACGACCGCATCGGCATGTACGATACGATTTCCGTCGCGCGCCCAAAGCCCGATACGGCTGACGGTCAACCGTTCATCGAAGGCAAAGGACTTCAGGGTCTGACCGCGGGCCTCGGCACCCGGAGCCACCAGCTCTCCCAGAGCGACCATTGCGACGACGACAATCAACCCGCCCTGCAGCACCCAGAACACCAGGCGCCCCAAAGTGATGCTGGCCGCACGCATTGCAGTCAGCTCACTGTTCGCGGCCAGGTTCCCCAGCCATAACAGGCTGCCGAGCAGGGCAGCCGTCGGAATCAGTTCGTAGATCCGCCGCGGGAACGTCAGGAGCACATACACCACGGCTTCCTGCAGGCCATAGCCGCCACGACCCACATCCCCCAGTTCACCAATCATGGCAAAAACGAGGTCGAGTGCACCCAGCAACAACAGCGCCAGCGCTGTGCCGATCAACACCTGAGCGATCACATACCGGCCAAGCACCGTTGTCATGCCGGCCTCCCGGGGAACACGCGCAGCACGGTTGCCCACATGCGATTGCGCCACGATAGCGGCAACCAGACCACAAGCGGGATGGCATGGACCCACCAAAGCCCCAGCCAGAGGGGCAATTGTCCATCGCCCAACCAGGATTTCCCCAAGATCAGGAAATTGGCGTAGAAGACATAGACGATGATCGCCGCCGGCACGCGGGCGTAACGGCCGCTGCGCGGCGGAGCGAGACCCAGTGGCAACGCAACCAGAGCCAACATCAATACCGAGACCGGTAACGCCAGGCGCCACTCCAGTTCCGCGCGGTAACGAGGCTGGTCACGCCGCTCCCACAACTCCTGCATCGGCAGGCCATCCAGGCTGCGTCGGGGCTGAACCATCGTCGGGTCAGGTACCTGCATCCGCAGCCGCTCGAACTCCAGCAACTGAAACGCCCCCTCGCCCGGGACCCCGACGTAGCGGTGTCCGTCCTCGAGCAGCAGAAAGCGGGCATCCCCGACGATCTCGGCGACAGCACTGGCGGCAACCGTTACCTCGGCCTTGCCGTCGGATTCCCGGTAGATGAAGACGTTCAGCAGCGCCTCCCGGTCAGCGCTGAACCGTTCGGCGAAAAAGACCTGGTCACCGACACGCGACCGCAGGAATCGCCCCGGGGTCACTCCGACCAGATCAGAGCGCATTTCCGCCTGGTCACGCAACTGGTCAACCATGGATTCGACCTGAGGCACGACAAAGGACATCAGCAACAGGAGGAGCAGCGCCGACGGCAGCGCGACGGCCAGGATCGACCGATAGATCCGGGCAAAGGACACACCCCCCGCCTGCATGGCGATCAGTTCGCTGTCACGCTGCAAACGTCCGAGGACGATGATGAATGCAAGGAACAACGCGACTGGCCACAATAACATCAAGGCCTTGAACGAACCGAAGCCCACCAGGGCAGGCAGCACGTCGAGGGGAACGCGGCCTTCGGCGACGTCGCGCAATGCGCGTCCCAGCACTCCGCCGACGATCACCAGCAGCAGGATGGCGGTCACCGCCAGTTGCGTGACCACGAAGTCGCGAGCCAGGAAACGCTCGATGATTCCCCTGCGAATCACGTGGACGCAATCCGGGCAGCATATTGCAGAATCCACCGCATCATCGCCCCCGGACTCCCGTTCTTGATCGTTTCACTCGACAAACCGCCAAGGCCATCCCCGTCAAACCGATTCCCGTCAAACCGAGCCCCATGCCGCTGGTCCTTCCGTCCGCTGCGTTGCAGTCACGGTTCCGTACAACCACCATACGCCCGGGACGGCACCTTGCCGATGAACGAAATTCCGTCGCGATCCGGTATCCGGTATCCGGTTCTCCGGCAATAGCCTAAGATTAACGCCCAAGTCCCTAACAGTCCCGCGAGGTCATCCGATGCGATTCTCGGTCACAACGTCCCCGATCGACAAACCCAAGGCGAGCCTGCGCGCGGTCGCCGTTTTTCACAAGCGCAAGCTCGGAGCCCAGGGCGAGGCGCTGGATACGGCGCTCGAGGGACGCATCAGCGGCGTGCTGAAGGCCGGCGAGATGGATGGGGACGCGGGCAACACACTACTGATTCCTTCGGCTGGAAAAGGTATGGCGGGAGCAGTACTGGTTGGGCTCGGGCCACGTAAGGATTTCTCGGCCAAGTCGGTGCGCAAGGCCTCTGCCGCACTCGCCAGGGTCCTGGTGGAACGCCCTGCCGAAGCCGTGGCCATCGCACTCGACGACCTGTTGCCACCCGACCAGCGGATCGGCTGGCTGGTCCACACCTTGGTGAGCGCGATCGGCGACGCGGGTTATCGATTCACGGCCTACAAGGGCAAGGAGCAAGTGAAGCCGGTCCGCCTGAAGACGGTGGTGCTCTGCGTGACCGAGGAACAGGCCCCCGAAGCCGAGCGTGCCTGCGCGGAAGCGGAGGCGATTCTGGCCGGCTCCGACCATGCCCGCGATCTGGGCAATGCGCCGCCGAACGTGATTCATCCCGAGGCACTGGCAGAGGCCGCGCGCGAACTCGCTGAAAGACACAAGAAGCTGAAGGTTACCGTTCTCGACGAGAAGGAACTGAAGAAACTCGGTGCCGGCGCGATCCTGGCGGTTGGCCGCGGCTCCGAGCGCCCACCGCGGCTGATCGCACTCGAATACAGCGGGGCGGGCAAGGACGACGCACCCGTCGTTCTCGTCGGCAAGGGAATCACCTTCGATACCGGCGGCATCTCGCTGAAACCGGGCGAGGCGATGGACGAAATGAAATACGACATGTGCGGTGCCGCCACCGTGCTCGGAGTGATGAAGGCAGTCTCCGAACTGAAGCTGCCGTTGAACGTGGTCGGGGTGATCACCAGCGCCGAGAACATGCCCGATGGACGCGCCTGCCGCCCCGGCGACATCGTCACCACCCTGTCCGGCCAGACGGTCGAGATTCTCAATACTGATGCCGAAGGCCGGTTGGTCCTCTGCGATGCCCTGACCTGGGTGGAACGCTTCAAGCCGAAGGCGGTGATCGACATCGCGACGCTGACCGGAGCCTGCATCGTTGCGCTCGGGCACCAGGCCAGCGCGGTACTCGGCAATGACGATGCGCTGATCGACGCATTGAAACAGGCGGGGACCACAAGCCACGACCGTACCTGGGAACTGCCGTTGTGGGAGGAATACCAGGAACAACTCAAGAGCAATTTCGCCGACATGGCGAATATCGGTGGACGCCCGGCGGGCACCATCACCGCGGCATGCTTTCTCGCGCGCTTCACGGAGCAGTACGCGTGGGCGCACCTCGATATCGCGGGCGTGGCATGGAAAAGCGGCAAGGACAAGGGCGCGACAGGACGCCCGGTGCCGCTGCTGATGCACTATCTGCTGAATCAGGCCAGCACCTGAGCAATCGGGAGTTTCGCGTGACACGGGTCAGTTTCTACCTCCTGGCATCGCCGGACGAACGCGCGCGGCAGCATTTCGCGTGCCGTCTGGCGCGCAAGGCGCATGGACTCGGCCAGCGGGTACATATCCGCACCGCCGACACCCACGCCACCGAGGCGCTGGACCAGCTGTTGTGGACTTTCGACGATACGGCATTCCTGCCGCATGGTACCGATGTCGAGGATCCGGACAGTCCGATCACCCTGCACGACAGCGCATCGCCGCGGGATCGTTGCGATGTCCTCATCAACCTGGCATCGGACGTACCGGAATATTTCGGACGCTTCGAGCGCGTCGCCGACCTCGTCAGTGGCAGCGAAGCTTCGCGAAATCTCGGCCGCGAACGCTACCGCTTCTTCAAGGAGCGCGGCTACCCGCTGGAACATCACGAAATCGACGCCTGATTCCCGGTACATCAAAGCTGTAGGGTGCCAATGAGCGCCACCCGGTATAATGCGCCGCTGATTCCAAGCCTCCGGCCATATCATCATGGACAAGAGTTTCGACCCCCGCGCGATCGAGCAGGACCTGTACCGGCAGTGGGAGGAAAGCGGCTGTTTCGCTGACCGTGACCCGGGCGCCCCGCCCTACTGCATCCTGCTGCCGCCGCCGAACGTGACCGGCACGCTGCACATGGGCCACGCGTTCCAGCACACGCTGATGGACGCGCTGATCCGCCACCGGCGCATGCGCGGGGATGCGACACTCTGGCAAGGTGGCACCGACCACGCCGGTATCGCGACCCAGATGGTGGTGGAACGCCGCCTGGCCGCCGAGGGCAAGAGCCGCCACGACATCGGCCGCGAGGATTTCCTCAAGGCCGTCTGGGAGTGGAAGGAGCATTCCGGCGGCTCGATCTCCAGTCAGATGCGCCGGCTCGGGAATTCCATCGACTGGTCGCGCGAGCGCTTCACGATGGATGAAGGTCTCTCACACGCGGTCACCGAAGTCTTCGTGCGTCTGCACGAGGAGGGCCTGATCTACCGCGGCAAGCGGCTGGTGAACTGGGACCCGGTGCTGCACACCGCGGTCTCCGATCTCGAGGTGCTGTCCGAGGAGGAGCAGGGTTCGCTGTGGCACTTCCGCTACCCGCTGGCTGACGGCTCCGGGCATCTGGTCGTGGCGACGACCCGGCCCGAGACCATGCTCGGCGACACCGCCGTCGCGGTCCACCCCGAGGACGAGCGCTACCGGCACCTGATCGGGCAGCAGGTCGAATTGCCGCTGACCGGCCGAACGATCCCGGTGATCGCCGACGACTACGTCGACCCCGAGTTCGGTACCGGTTGCGTGAAGATCACCCCTGCACACGACTTCAACGACCACGCGGTCGGTGCCCGGCATGACCTGCCGCTGATCAATATCTTCACCGTCGACGCCCGGCTCAACGAGAACGCTCCGGAGGCCTACCAGGGGCTGGACCGCTTCGAGGCACGCAAACGTGTCGTTGCCGAACTCGAGGCACTGGGGCTGCTCGACAAGATCGCCGACCACAAGCTGATGGTCCCGCGCGGCGATCGCAGCGGCGCGGTGATCGAGCCCTACCTGACCGACCAGTGGTACGTGAAGGTCGGCCCGCTGGCCGAACCCGCGATCCGGGCGGTCGAGGACGGGCATATCCGCTTCGTGCCGGAAAACTGGTCGAAGACCTACTTCGAGTGGATGCGCAACATCGAGGACTGGTGCATCTCGCGGCAGATCTGGTGGGGCCACCGGATTCCGGCCTGGTACGACGACGAGGGCAATATCTACGTCGGGCGCTCGGAGGCCGAAGTGCGCGAGCGGCACGGGATCTGGCCGCAGGTCGTGCTGCGCCAGGACGAGGACGTGCTCGACACCTGGTTCAGTTCGGCGCTGTGGCCGTTCTCGACGCTGGGCTGGCCGGAGGAGACTCCGGAACTGCAGCGCTTCTACCCGACCAGCGTGCTGGTCACCGGCTTCGACATCATCTTCTTCTGGGTCGCCCGGATGATCATGATGGGCCTGAAATTCATGGACGACGTCCCGTTCCACGAAATCTACATCACCGGCCTGATCCGCGACGCGGAGGGCCAGAAGATGTCCAAGTCCAAGGGCAACGTACTCGACCCGATCGATCTGATCGACGGCATCACGCTGGACGATCTGCTGGAGAAACGCACCAGCGGCCTGATGCAGCCGCAGATGGCAAAGAAGATCGCCAAGGCCACCCGCGGGCAGTTCCCCGAGGGCATTCCCGCGTTCGGGACCGACGCACTGCGCTTCACCCTGTCGGCGCTGGCCACCACCGGACGCGACATCAAGTTCGATCTCGGCCGCATCGAGGGCTATCGCAACTTCTGCAACAAGCTGTGGAATGCCGCGCGCTTCGTGCTGATGAACGTCGAAGGCCAGGACACCGGCCTCGGCGATGAATTGCGGCAACCGACGCTCGCCGACCGCTGGATCATGGACCGTTTGCGGGTCACGGCCGCAACGGTGACCGCACACTACGATGCCTACCGCTTCGACCTCGCCGCCCAGGCGCTGTACGACTTCACCTGGCACGACTACTGCGACTGGTACCTGGAACTGACCAAGCCGGTGCTGAATGGCGATGCCGACGCGGCGGCAAAGCGTGCAACCCGGCACACGCTGGTGCAGGTGCTGGAGGCGCTGCTGCGCCTGCTGCATCCGATGATGCCGTTCATCACCGAAACGATCTGGAATGATGTGAAAGGTCCGGCCGGAGTCGAAGCGCGGTTCCTGGTCGAAAGACCCTGGATCATCGACTCCGACGCGTTTCCGGCCGACAGCAACGCCGGGCAGGAACTGGAGTGGGTACGCGGATTCATCACCGGGTTGCGCCGGATCCGCGCCGAAATGGACATTGCCCCGGGCAAACCGGTGCCGGTTCTGGTCCAGAACTGGTCAGAAACCGACCAGTCCCGGTACCTGGAGCATCGCGCGCTGCTCGATTTCCTGGCCAAACCCGAATCGGTGACCTGGCTCAATAACGACGAAGAGGCCCCGGAGTCGGCGCTGTCCCTGGTCGGCGACATGCGCCTGCTGATCCCGCTGGCGGGACTGATCGACAAGGACGCCGAAATCGCGCGCCTGGAGAAGGAAATCGGCAAACTCGACAAGAACCTCGAGCAAAGCGAAGCTCGGCTTGGCAACGAAAGTTTCGTCGCCCGCGCGCCGGAAGAGGTCGTGGCCAAGGAACGTGCCCGGGTCGCCGAAATGCGCGCGGCACGTAGCGACCTCGGCGCACAACTCGAGCGTATGCGGCGGCTGTAGGAGGCAAGCCCTCTCGCCGATCAAGCCCTTCCCGAAAATCCATCGGCCAGAGGCTGGCCTCCTACCGCCGCTCCGGGCAACGCCCCTGCAGCGAGGGAGCCGGAGCTTCAATCCGGGCGCGGCGGCTTCAGATCCACTTCGCGTTCGTTGCCACCGGCTCCGGCTTTCGGTTCGCGGTTCTCGCGCACGGGCACATTCGCCAGCAGCCTGCCGGCCCGATCCTCCAGGCGTTCCCGTGTCGGTTTGTCGGCCAGTTCCTCGCAACTCTCCGCAAGGTGATGGTAGAGATCGCGGTAGGCCCCGGCCATACCGGCAAACAGGGTCGCGGTCCGGTCGAAGTGCTGATTCACTGCACTGCGGTAGCGGTTGAGTTCCTGCATGCGATTGTCGAGTTCGGTCTCCAGCTCGCGAATCAGCCGCCGCTCGTTACTGGTCGCACGACCGATCCAGAACCCCAACAGGCCCGCCAGCAGCACGGCCAGCAGGATCATCAGAAACCAGAGACCCATCGTCATCTGTTCTTCCACCGCTTCATTCCTCAGCGCATGTCTCTGGCACCTATTGTGCCCGAGGCGGTGCGCGAACGCACAAATGGTCGCGCGTAGCACCGGGCCGGCGACACTACAGGCAGCAACCTCGCGCCCAAAGTGCTTTCTGCGGTATCGTCGGCAACCCGACATCACTGCTGCACAATGAGTCCGCCATGACACTCTCTCCCCGGGACCAACAGATTCGCCTTGCCCACGCCGGGCTGATCCGGCTTGTGGTTCAGGCCACCCAGAATGCCGGCGCCCGCGCGGAACTGGAGCCGGTCCTCTCCCAGGCCGAACAGGGGGGCTGGACCGACCTCGTTCCGCGCATCCGCCGGGTGCTCGCCGGCGAACGTGACATGGCGCTGCTGCAGGGACTCGACGACGAGGACACCGTGATCCTGACAGCGGTGCTGGCGGGGATCCAGGATCCCGCGACCCTGCCCGACCCCGAAAGCGCTGCGGACCCGACCCAGGCCGCACCCGGCCTGGCGCAGATGATTCATGCCGCAAGCCACGGCGATGCGCAGGCATTGCACTGGCTGTCGCAGATGGCCGAACAGATGACGCGTGCGGGTGGCGACATGGCTCGGCTCGGCGGCATCGCCAAAAGACTGGTCGACGGCGAGCGTGACCCGGAAGCGCTCTGCAAGGGCATGGGTGCTCAGGGGGAATCCCTGGTGCTCTCGCTGCTCGGCGAACTGGGGAAACTGGAGCGGCATTGACGGCAACCGCCACCGCGCTGTACGTGGTGCACCCCCATGCGCCTCGCCTCGACAAGCCCGGCTCCAGCACCGACAATAGCGGGTTCACTGTCTGGCCCATGCACACCGAGACCGCCTTTCCGCGATGAGCGAATCCCCCCGCAAGATTCTTGTCACCAGCGCCCTGCCCTACGCCAATGGGCCGATCCACATCGGGCATCTGGTCGAATACATTCAGACGGATATCTGGGCGCGGTTTCAGCGCGCGCGCGGCCACGAAGCCATCTATGTCTGCGCCGACGACGCTCACGGCACCCCGATCATGCTCAAGGCGCGTGCCGAAGGCATCGAACCCGAGGAACTGATCGCGCGCGTACGCAGCGAGCACGAGGCCGATTTCTCCGGGTTTCTGATCGGCTTCGACCATTACCACAGCACCCATTCGGACGAAAACCGCTACTGCGCCACCTTCATCTACGAGGCGTTGAAGGCCGGCGGCCATATCGCGGTCCGAACGATTCAGCAGGCGTATGACCCCGAGGCCGGCATGTTCCTGCCCGACCGGTTCATCAAGGGCACCTGCCCGAAATGCGGCGCGGCCGACCAGTACGGCGATTCCTGCGAAGCCTGCGGCGCCACCTACAGCCCGATGGATCTCCAGGATCCGGTGTCGGCGATCAGTGGCGCCCGTCCGGTCGCCCGCGATTCGGAGCACCATTTCTTTCAACTGGCGGATTTCGAGCCCTTCCTGCGCGAATGGACCGGTTCGGGGCGGTTGCAAAGCGCCATTCGCAACAAGCTGAGCGAATGGTTCGAAGCCGGCCTTGCCGACTGGGACATTTCCCGCGACAGCCCTTATTTCGGGTTCGAGATTCCCGGCGCCCCCGGCAAGTTCTTCTATGTGTGGCTCGATGCGCCCGTTGGCTATATGGCCAGTTTCAAGGCCTATGCGGAAAAAAACCAGCTCGATTTCGATGCCTGGTGGGGCGCTGAATCCGATACCGAGATGTACCATTTCATCGGCAAGGACATCGCGTATTTCCACACCCTGTTCTGGCCCGCGATGCTGCACGGCTCCGGCTTCCGGACGCCGACCGCGGTGTTCTGTCACGGCTTTCTCACCGTCAACGGTCAGAAAATGTCGAAGTCTCGTGGCACGTTCATCCGCGCGCGCGACTTTCTCGACCACCTGAACCCGGAAGCGCTGCGCTACTACTTCGCGGCCAAACTCGGTTCCGGCGTCGATGACATCGACCTGCAGATGGATGACTTCGTGCAGCGCGTGAACTCGGATCTGGTCGGCAAGGTGGTCAACATCGCCAGCCGCTGCGCAGGATTCCTGACCAAACGCTTCGACAGCGCACTCAGTGACCGCCTGCCGCGACCCGACCTGCATCAGCAGTTCGTGGTGGCGGGAGATGCCATTGCACGCCATTACGAAGCCCGCGAGTACAGCCAGGCGATGCGCCAGATCATGGCGCTCGCCGACCAGGCCAACCAGTACATCGATGAGGCGCGGCCGTGGGTGCTGGCGAAGGACCCGGCCAGCGCCGACGCGGTGCAGGCCATCTGTACCCAGGGCCTCGACCTGTTCCGGATTCTGACCATCTATCTCGCGCCGGTGTTGCCGCGTCTGGCCGAACGGGCGGGTGGTTTCCTGAATCGACAGGATCTCGCCTGGGCGGCCCGCGAAGAACCATTGATCGGAGGCACCATCCGTCCGTACGAACCACTGATGACGCGCATCGAACCCGCCGCGGTGGAGGCCCTGCTCGACGCCTCGCGGGAGAATCTGGCCCCGACGCCCAGCGGCCCAGCCGATGGACCGATGACCAAGGCTCGCAACGCAGCCGCGGCGGATACACCCGACTCCGGGAGGCCCGCGATGGAACCCATTGCCGATACCGTCGATTTCGAGACGTTCGCCCGCCTCGATCTCCGGATTGCGCGGATTGCCGCCGCCGAATACGTCCAGGGTGCCGACAAGCTGCTGCGCCTGACGCTGGAGCTCGCCGAAGGTGAACAACGCCAGGTATTCGCGGGCATCCGTTCGGCCTACACGCCTGAATCGCTCGTTGGGCGATTGACGGTGATGGTCGCGAATCTTGCCCCCCGGAAGATGCGTTTCGGGGTCTCCGAAGGGATGGTCCTGGCCGCTGGCCCGGGTGGCCGGGATCTTTTCCTGCTCTCTCCCGACGAAGGGGCCGCCCCCGGCATGCGCGTCAAATGACCGCCCGACGTAGCTGGCGTCATGGAGCCCGCAGCGCAGACGAAAGTGACACACCGGGCTCACTCACGTTGACTCCCATGACGCGTTGGAGCAGCACCCGTTGCGATGAAAGCGTAGGGTGTCAATGAGCGAAGCGAATTGCACCGCTCGCGGCCCGAGAGCCTGGGTGGCAGGATCGGCATGGCATCGGTGCGGTTCGGCTGCGCCTCACGGCACCCTACGCAGCTTCTGTCACGCTAACTATCATAGCCAGCGCCCACCAAAGGCGAGCCACGGAAAGCACGGACAGACACGGAAAGGGGGTTTGGCCCAATTCACTTTCCGTGATTTCCGTGTCCTTCCGTGGCTGTATTTTCACGCTAATCACCTCCCGCCACGAAAACGGGGAAAGGGCGCATTCAGAGGCCCGAGTTTCCTTGTGTGCCTTGCTGGCGTAAGCTTCCGCACTTTTCGGCATCGGTATGTATGATTGAAGAAACCCTTGAATACAAGGCGCAGGTCAGGCTCCTGGCCGACGCGGGACGCCTGTTCGCCCAGCGCGGCTGGGTGCCCGCAACAGCGGGAAACTTCTCCGCCCGCCTGAATGACGACCAGATCGTGATCACCGTCTCCGGTCGCCACAAGGGTCACCTGGACGAGAACGGCTTCATGGTCGTGGACCTCGACGGCAACATCCTGTCTCCGGGCAGGAAGCCGTCGGCGGAAACCTTCCTGCACATCGTGATGTACCGGCGCGATCCCGGCATCGGGGCCGTTCTGCACACACACTCGGTCAATGCGACGGTGCTCTCGCGGCTGTTTCCGCAGGGCCTGACGCTCGACGACTACGAGGTGCTGAAAGCCTTTCCCACGATCGACACCCACGCAACCTCGCTTGCCGTACCGGTTTTCCCCAACACTCAGGACATCCCGCAACTCGCGGCACAGGTGGACCACCATATGAACCGCGATCCCAAACTGTCCGGATATCTGATCGGCAGCCACGGCCTCTATACTTGGGGACACTCGGTCGAAAGCGCGATGCAACACGTCGAGGCCTTTGAATTCCTGTTCGAATGCGAAGTCCTTTCCCGGAGGCTGAGCCAATGACCACCCTTTACGTCTACCCCGATTCCGGGCCCGATCAAGGCCGGCGCATCGAAGACCGCGCGGATATCGCCCGGATCCTGGCCGATGCCGGGATCGGCTTCGAGCGCTGGGACGCAAGCGAGACCCTGCCGGCAGGAGCCGACCAGGAAACCATTCTCGAAGTCTACCGGGATGACGTCGAACGCCTGAAACGCGAACGCGGTTTCACCACCGCGGACGTCGTGCGCCTGACGCCGGATCACCCGCAGCGGGCGGAGTTCCGGGAGAAGTTCCTCGACGAACACACGCACAGTGAGGACGAGGTCCGTTTCTTCGTCGAAGGCAGCGGACTTTTCTGTCTGCACATCGGCGATCAGGTCCTAGGCATTCACGCCGAGGCGGGCGATCTGATTGCGGTTCCGGCCGACACGCGCCACTGGTTCGACATGGGTCCGGCACCGCATTTCACCGCGATCCGGCTGTTCACGAATACCGAAGGCTGGGTCGCCCGGTTCACGGGCGCGGACATCGCTCGCCGGTTCCCGATGCTCGACGCGTTGCCCGGACCGGCGCAATGATCAGCGCGATCCTGCTGGATATCGAGGGCACAACCACTAGCCTGTCGTTCGTTCATGACACCCTGTTCCCCTATTCAGCAGACCATCTTGCCGACTACGTGAGCGAGCATCGGGAGTTCCCGGAGGTCGCCCGACTCCTCGCGGACGCTCGCGCCTATGCCGGCGGCGACCTGGATGACGCGGCCCTGATCGAGCGCATGCGTGCCTGGATCGAGGCTGACCAGAAAATCACGCCGCTGAAATCCCTGCAGGGACTGATCTGGGAACGTGGCTATGAACGCGGTGATTTTCACGGCCATGTCTACCCCGACGTAGCGGATAGCCTGCGCTTGTGGAAAGACGCGGGGATCGGCCTCTACATTTTTTCGTCGGGCTCCGTGCATGCACAGAAACTGCTGTTCGGACACACCCGTGCCGGGGATCTGAACCCGCTGTTCAACGGCTATTTCGATACCCGGCTCGGCGGCAAGCGCGATGCCGACAGTTATCGCCGTATCGCCGCGCAGATCGGTCTGCCACCGGAACAGGTCCTGTTCCTGTCCGATCGCCCGGAGGAACTCGACGCGGCGGCCCAGACCCGCATGCATACGGGAGCCGTGCTCCGCGAGGGAGTCGACGGCCCCTTCGGCGGGCATCCGACGTTCCCGGACTTCACCGCGCTGACTCCCGACACTTTTCGGGACATGTAACCGGTTTGGGGACCCATTCCACGAACCGTGATACGCGTAGGGTGCCAATGAGCGCAGCGAATTGCGCCGCTCGGAGCCCGGGAGCCTGAAGTTCGGGGCCAAGATGGCAGCGGTGCGGTTCGGCTGCGCCTCACGGCACCCTACGCAGCCCCCAGCCGAGCTGTTACCCTTGACGATCATATGCGTAGGGTGCCCAACGAGCGCAGCGAATGGCGCCGCTCGAAGGCCGGGAGCCTGGAAGTCAGGGCCGGCGTGGGCATGGTAGCGGTGCGGTTCCGCTACGCCTCACGGCACCCTGCGGGCGACTTTGATGCTGGCCGGGACCCAGCCAGCGAAGCGCAGGCCGGGTCCCATGGCGTACAGCGTGACCCCGCGGGCTCTGTGGAGACCGGCGCCGAGCGTTCGCCAGGATGCTATGTTCCCTTGCGGAAGGCATGCATTGGGCACCGAACCCGCACTGCGCACACGGTTGAGGCCGGCGGGCCGTCTGTCCGATACTCTCGTTCACTGCACCATCGTGGATTGTCGTGGAATACGCCCTGATCCTTGTCAGCACGATCCTGGTCAACAACTTCGTTCTGGTGAAGTTCCTGGGGTTGTGTCCGTTCATGGGCGTTTCTCGCAAGGTCGAGACCGCGACCGGCATGGGATTGGCCACGACCTTCGTGCTGACCCTGTCCGCGGTCAGCAGCTATCTGATCAACGAATACCTGCTGATTCCGCTCGGGCTCGAGTATCTGCGCACCATCGCGTTCATCCTCGTCATTGCCGCCGTGGTGCAGTTCACCGAGATGGTGGTGCACAAGACGAGCCCGCTGCTCTACAACGTATTGGGGATTTTTCTGCCACTGATCACGACCAATTGCGCCGTACTCGGTGTGGCGCTGCTGAACGTGCAGGAAGCGCACGGTTTCATCGAATCGGCGCTGTACGGGTTCGGCGCCGCGATCGGTTTCTCGATCGTGCTCATTCTCTTCTCCGCGATCCGGGAACGCATCGCGGCCGCGGACGTACCGGTTCCCTTTCGCGGCAGCGCCATCGCGATGATCACCGCCGGACTGATGTCCCTGGGGTTCATGGGGTTCTACGGCCTGGTGCGCATATAGCCCGACAATCGCGCCCGTCGGGGCTCTTTCCCCGTGGGTTGCCGACAGACACGAGGAACTGCGAGTGATGCCTTCTCCACTATGGCCTGCAACCGCTTCAACCCTTTGCCCGGGTCGTGGACCGGCACCTTTCCGCCCCGATTTCCCCGGACGCCAGTGAGGGGTCCGCGTCCGCCATGCTGAACGCGATTCTCGCAATCACCGGGCTGGCCATCGCCTTCGGCCTGATCCTCGGCTATTCGGCGCAGCGCTTCCGCGTGGAGGGAGACCCGATCGCCGATCAGGTGGACGCCCTGCTGCCACAGACCCAGTGCGGCCAATGCAGCTATCCGGGCTGCCGGCCCTACGCCGAGGCGATTGCCTCGGGAGAGGCGGATATCAACCGGTGCCCACCCGGAGGCGAGGCGACCGTCCTGGCATTGGCGGACCTGCTCGGGCGCGATCCGAAACCGCTCGAGACCGAGGCCCGGGAAAAGGCCGTGGCCGTCATCGACGAACAGACCTGTATCGGCTGCACATTGTGCATTCAGGCCTGCCCGGTGGATGCCATCGTGGGTGCTGCGAAACAGATGCATACCATCATCGAGTCCGAATGCACCGGCTGCGAGCTCTGCATCGAACCCTGCCCCGTTGACTGCATCTTCATGGTTCCCGTGCACCAGACTCTCTCCGACTGGCGCTGGCCGCAGCCGGAGCCATCGCCGATCGAACGAGCGGCGGGATCCGAGCGGAAGATCCATCAGGAAAACCGGGAACCTGCCTGAGGGCACGGTTTCCCGGATAGAATAAGGCCATGCAATTGCATCGCTTCCACGGCGGCCTGAAGCTGCCCGACCACAAGGCGGAGAGCACGGAACGCCCCCTGTTGACGATGGGTGTCCCCCGCTACCTGTACGTACCCTTGTCGCAGCACATCGGCGCCCCGACCGAGCCCCTGGTCCGGCCCGGCGATCACGTCTTCAAGGGGCAACGGATCAGCCGGGCCAAGGACTATATCTGCGCCAATGTGCATGCACCGACCTCGGGTCATGTCAGGGATATCGTCGAGCACCCGGTACCTCACCCCTCGTGTCTCAGCGCGCCGTGCATTGTCATCGAATCCGATGCTCATGATCAGTGGGGTGAGCGCATGCCCGCGTGGCCCGACTGGCGCCAGCGCGACGCGCACAGCCTGCGCGAGCGGGTGCGCGCCGCGGGTATCGTCGGCATGGGAGGCGCCGCCTTCCCGACGGCGGCAAAACTGAATCCGCGGGCCGACAAGCGGATTCATACGCTCGTGGTCAATGGCGCCGAGTGCGAGCCCTACATCAGCTGCGATGACATGCTGATGCGCACCTTTCCCGAGGCCATTCTGGACGGAGCGCGCATCGTCGCTCACATCGTGGGCGCGGAGCGGGTGCTGATCGCCGTCGAGGACAACAAGCCGGAAGCATTGCGCGCACTGACCGACGCGCGGCCCACCGAAGAAGCCGATTTCCTGCAGATCGTATCCATCCCCAGCATCTACCCGACCGGCGGCGAGCGCCAGCTGATCCACGTACTGACAGGGCGTGAAGTACCGAGTGCCGGTCTGCCGGCGGATCTGGGCATGGTCTGTCAGAATGTCGGCACACTGAAGGCCATCCGGGAAGCGGTGCGGTTCGGACAACCACTGATCTCGCGGATCGTGACGGTTACCGGCCCGGGCATCCGCGAACCGCGCAACGTCGAGACCTTGATCGGGACCCCTTTCGCAGACCTCGTTGCAGCGGCCGGCGGCTATCTGTCCGGAGTCGACCGGCTGGTCATGGGCGGCCCGATGATGGGCTTCGCGATTGGCGACGACGCGGCACCGGTGATCAAGGGTACCAACTGTCTGCTGGCGACACGCCCGCAGGACACACCCGCGCCCGGCCCGCTGATGCCCTGCATCCGTTGCGGTGAGTGCACCCGCGTCTGTCCGGCGAACCTGCTGCCACAGCAGTTGTACTGGTTCGCGAAAAGCAAGGACTTCGATGCCATCCAGGATTACGGCCTGTTCGATTGCATCGAATGCGGCTGCTGCGCCCACGTCTGCCCCAGCAACATTCCGCTGGTCCAGTATTACCGGTTCGCCAAGCAGGAAATCTGGGGCCGGGAAAAGGAACGCCAGAAGGCCGATCTCGCCCGGGAACGATTCGAATTCCGGCAGGAACGCCAGGAACGCGAAGAGCAGGAGAAAGCCGAGCGGCTCGCGCGCAAGAAGGCGGCCCTCGCCAGCAAAGGCCCCGCCGGGGACAGGAAAACGGCCATCGATGGCGCCATCGAGCGCGCACGCGCACGCAAGGCCGAACCCGCCGATGAAACCGATTCCAGCGACCGCGAACGGAGCGACGGCTGATGCGTTTCCAGACGTGCACCTCGCCGCATCTGGTTCCCGGGCACAGCGTGGGTCGCGTGATGCGGCAGGTCCTGTATGCGCTGGTACCCGGCACGCTGGCCATGACCTGGTTCTTCGGCTGGGGGGTGCTGGTCAACGTCACCCTGGCAATCCTGTTCTCGGTGCTGTTCGAAGCGCTGATGGTGGCCGCGCGCGGGCGCCCGGTGATGGCGACGCTGGGCGACTCCAGCGCGGTGCTTGCAGGCTGGCTGTTCGCGCTCGCGATCCCGCCTCTGGCGCCCGTCTGGATACTGCTGACGGGCACCGCCTTCGCCATCGTTGTTGCAAAGCACCTTTACGGCGGACTCGGGTATAACCCGTTCAACCCGGCGATGGTCGGCTACGTGGTGGTGCTGGTTTCCTTCCCGCGCGAAATCTCGCTCTGGCCGTCTCCGGAAGGGTTCACCGACGCCTCATTGACGCTGCTGCAGACATTGCAAACCTCGCTCACCGGACGCCTGCCCGACGGCATGGAGTGGGACGCGATCACCCGGGCTTCGCCGCTGGACCGGATGCGCGAGAGCCTGGTCAGTGGCCAGACCGTCGGCGAGGTGGCTCGGAGTCCGGTGTTCGGTTCGTTTTCGCAGACCGAATGGGAATGGGCAGGCAATCTGTTTCTGCTCGGCGGGATCTGGCTGATCTACCGGCGCGTGATCACCTGGCACATCCCGGTATCGATGCTCCTGACCCTGGCCACGGTCGCGGGAGTCTTCTGGGTATTCGACCCCGACTACTTCGCATCTCCGGCATTCCACGTGTTCAGCGGGGC
>JAABSN010000006.1 GCA_011390385.1 Thioalkalivibrio nitratireducens
CCGGGTCGGGAACCCGACCCGTGATCCCGACCACCATCTCCGGCGACGTTCCCCAGCTGACCTGGGGCTCGATCGCCGCAGCATCCAGTTCCACGACATGGTCAAACCGCGCGTCCGGGTCACTGACCAGATCGCGCCATGCCGCCGCCGCCCGCTCGAACATCTCGCCCGACGGTGACTGCGGCCGTCCGCGAACGTACTCGATGGTCTTTTCGTCGACGGCGACCATGCCCGCGCGGGCTCCCGCCTCGATCGCCATATTGCAGACCGTCATGCGCCCCTCGATGGACAGGCTGCGTATGGCGGAACCACCGAATTCGATGGCGTAGCCATTGCCTCCGGCGGTTCCAATGCGGCCGATGATCGCCAGCACCACATCCTTCGCCGTGACCACGGGACGCAAGTCACCCTCCACCCGCACCAGCATGCTGCGGGACTTGCCCTGCCACAGGCACTGCGTCGCCAGCACGTGTTCGACCTCGGAAGTGCCGATACCAAAGGCCAGCGCACCCAGCGCACCGTGGGTGGAGGTATGGGAATCGCCGCAGACCACGGTCATGCCAGGCAGCGTCGCGCCCTGTTCGGGGCCGATCACGTGCACGATACCCTGGCGCAGGTCCTGCATCGGAAAGAACCTGAGCCCAAACGCCGTGACGTTGCTCTCCAGGGTCTCCACCTGAACCCGCGACACCGGGTCGGCGATCCCAGCGCTGCGGTTCTCGGTCGGCACGTTGTGATCCGGGACCGCAAGCACCGAATCGGCCCGCCAGGGCCGGCGACCGGCCAGCCGCAAACCCTCGAAGGCCTGCGGCGAGGTCACCTCATGCACGAGATGCCGGTCGATATACAGAAGTGCGTTACCGTCGTCCTGCTCGCGTACCGCGTGCGCCTGCCAAAGCTTGTCGTACAGCGTCTGTCCGGCCATGAATCCTCCTGCCCAGTAGGTTCCAGATCGAGACGGCGCATGGCCGCCACACCCAATATTCGACGAGCGCCTTGAGCTGACTTCTGCCCGATTCGACGCAACAGCCGTTTCTTCCCAGAACGGAAACGGCTGTTGATTTTCACGCGCCACACCCAGCATCCGGGCTGGGAACAAGCCCGATTGTTGCCTGCTGCAGACATAACAGCAAGTCGCGTTTATTATCCAACGCATTCCCAAAAAGAATACCAAACCATGACACGCCTACGCCCGGAGCACTTCAGTATCGAGACCCTTGCCGCGTTCGTGGCAGTGGTCGACTGCGGCAGCTTCTCCGCGGCAGCGGAGCGGCTGCATCTGACCCAACCGGCGGTTACCAAACGCATACAGTCGCTGGAACAGACTTTGGGCCTCCCGCTGTTCGAGCGCCTGGGGCGCCAGACCCGGCCCCTGGAGTCCGCGACCATCGTGTTGCCACAGGCCCGCGAAATCCTTGCCCGACTGGCTGACATCGAACGCAGCCTGCGTGATCGCAGCGACCGGATCGAGGGCATGCTACGGCTTGCGACATCGCACCACATCGCGTTGCACCGCTTGCCAATGGCCCTGAATGCATGCCGCACCCGATACCCGGACATCGAACTGCAGTTGCTGTTCCTCGACTCCGAGGCCGGGATCGACGCGGTGGCGCGACGGCAGGTCGACCTGGCCCTGGCGACCCTGCCGGACAGACTTCCGGAAGGGCTGCAGGCCGGTGCCCTCTGGAGGGATCAACTCACCCTGATGCTGCGCGAAGACTTGCTGGAGCGCGCCCCCGACCCGGCCTCTGGAGAGTGGCTGACCTGGCTGGAGACCCAGCCAGCGATCCTGCCGCCGGCAGGCAGCGCAACCCGAGTCCGCGTCGACCGAGCCCTGCATCGGGCCGGGGTGCACCTGGAGGCTGGTCACCAGAGCCCTTATCTGGAAGTCATCCGGATGCTCATCCGGGCGGGCCTCGGTGTTGGTGTGCTGCCACGCTCGCTACACACCCATGGACTCGCCTGCGTCGACGTGCCGGGACTGAAGATCACGAGGACTCTGGGCTGGGTAAGGCACGGCACGCGGCACCAATCACGCGCGGAAAGCGCGTTCGTCGACCTGCTGCGGGAAGCAGATACCGGGCTGGAAGGCTGACTCACACCCCCTCGTTGCCATTCACTCGGTCATTGCGCCCTACTCCGCTCGGCCACATCTCCCGCACGGCACGCCTCGGACGACGCGAGTGCCGTCAGTATCGCCTGTACCGCAGCCCCGGCACTGTCTTCGGCGATGGCCGCACCGGCCACGCGCACCCCATTCACCATGATCGCGACCGCAGCCAGAGCCCTCGCGCCGGTACTGTGGTCCAGCGCGTGTTCATCGAACTCGACCACCTCCAGCGCCACCCCGTAGCGCCGCTCCAGCGCGGAAACCAGGGCCGAAACGACACCGTCGCCACGAGCCGTGAGCCGCTGCACCACGCCCGATTGCTGCAGCTGCACGTCGATGCTCACCTGCCCACGTTGCCGGTTCATGCGGTAACCCGCCAGCCGCCAATCGGAAGGCACCTCCAGATAGAAGCGCTCGAACAATGCCCGGACCGTGCGCGAATTCACCTCGGTCCCGGTGGCCTCGGCCTCCGTCTGCACCTGCCGGGCGAACTCGACCGCCAGCCACCGTGGCAGACTGATGCCATGATCGCGTTCCAGCACGTGGGCCACGCCGCCCTTGCCGGACTGGCTGTTGATCCGCACCACGGCCTCGTAGCGGCGGCCCAGATCGAGCGGATCGATAGGCAGGTAGGGCACGTTCCAGGTGCCGCCATTGCGGGCACGGTGACCGAGGCCCTTGCGTATCGCATCCTGGTGGCTGCCAGAGAACGCGGTATAGACCAGTTCGCCGGCCCAGGGATGGCGGGGGTGTACCGGGAGGGCCGTACACTCGCGATACACGTTCTCGATTCCTGTCATGTCCGACAGATTCAGCGTGGGATCGATGCCCTGGGAATACAGGTTCATCGCCACGGTGATCAGGTCCATGTTGCCGGTTCGCTCGCCATTGCCGAACAACGTGCCTTCGAGACGATCTGCCCCCGCCAGCAGACCCAGTTCGGCAGCGGCAACGCCCGTACCCCTGTCGTTGTGGGTATGCAGCGACAACACGAAGTGCTCACGCATCGCGACCCGGTCGCAAAACCACTCGACCTGATCCGCAAAGACGTTGGGCGTGCTGACCTCCACCGTCGCCGGCAGGTTGATGATCACACGCTGCCCCTGATCCGGCCGCCAGATCGCGTTCACCGCGTTCACGACCTCGACCGCGTAGTCGGGCTCGGTCGCGGAATAACTCTCCGGCGAATACTGGAAGCTCCACTGGGTGTCCGGGTAGGCCGCTGCCGCTTCCCGGACCCAGCGCGCACCGTTCTCCGCAATCGTGCGCACTCCGGCGCGGTCCATCCCGAAGACCTGCTCCCGCTGCGCCGGACTGGTGGAATTGTAGACGTGCACGATGGCCCGGGGCACACCGCTCAGGGCCTCGAAGGATCGCGCGATCAGGTCCTGCCGGGCTTGCGTCAGAACCTGAATGGTCACCTGCGGCGGAATGCGGTTCTCTTCGATCAGCCGCCGTGTGAAGTCGAAATCAGCCTGCGACGCCGAGGGAAAGCCGACCTCGATCTCGGTCAGGCCGATGGCGACCAGCAGATCGAAGAAACGGAGCTTCTGCTCCACCGACATCGGCCGCTCCAGCGCCTGATTGCCATCACGCAGGTCCACGCTCGCGAACAGCGGAGCCTGCGTGATGCTCTGATTCGGCCATCGGCGGTCCGGTTTTTCGATGGCCGGCACGGGCGCGTACTTGCGATGGTCGAAGGAAACGTGGCTCATCTGTCAGTCCTCTGATACTGGAGGGGTCGGGTCGGATTTTCCGTCCCCCGATTCGAGCTACCATGATATTTGACCAATGACGCAATTAGTAACCTATTTTTCTCATATGATGTCCATTATTGGCAGAATATTGCTATTTTATATCCTACGAGGACATTTTCATGAATCGCACCCAGGGGCAGACCATGCCGCATCCCTTGAACCGCACCGACCGCCGGATCCTCGAGACATTGCAGGAGGACGCCGGCCTCTCGAACCAGGCCCTGGCGGAACGAGTTGGCCTCAGCCCATCGCCCTGTCTGCGCCGCGTGCGTGCACTGGAAGAGGCCGGGATCATCCTCGGCCGGGTCGCCCTGCTCGATGGCAAGCGCCTGGGCCTGGAATTGACAGCCTTGATCCATATCGGCATGGACCGGCACACGCCGGAGCGCTTCGCCAGTTTTGAGGAAGCCGTGGCCGGCTATCCCGAGGTCCAGCATTGCTTCCTGATTACCGGACAGGCGGCGGACTACTTGCTGCAGGTGGTGGTTCCCGACATGGATGCCTATCAGGATTTCCTGCTGCGCCGGATCACACGACTCGAGGGGGTCAGCAGCGTGCACTCCAGCTTTGTGCTGCGACGAGTCGTCGACCGCACGGCCTTGCCGCTGAACTACCTGCGTACCTGAGAGCGCCGCCACCGCTTACCATGAAAAGCAATCGGCAGAAATGAAGGCCGGCCTCTCGCAAACGACGATTCAGGCGGGATCGACGTGTATCTGCAACCAGTACTCGAGCAGCGCCAGGTGCCAGAGCTTGGAACCCTGGATTCGGGTGAAATGCCCGTCGGGTTCATCGAGCAGTCGCTGTACGTACTCGGGCCGGTAAAGACCCCGCTCCCTCGCTGCCTGCGAGCCGAGGATGTCGCGCATGAAGTCGAGAAATTCCCCGCGCACGTATTTCAGTGCCGGGACCGGGAAGTATCCCTTGGGACGATCCAGAACCGCGTCGGGCAAACGCCCCCGGGCGATCTGTTTCAGCACTTTCTTGCCGCCTTCACCCAGCTTCAGGTGCGGCGGCATCGCGGCAGCGGTTTCGACCAGTTCATGATCCAGAAATGGCACTCTGGCCTCGAGGCCAAAGGCCATGGTCATGTTGTCCACCCGTTTGACCGGATCATCGACGATCAGCGTCGTCGCATCCAGTGCAAGTACCGCGTCGATGAAGCTGTCGGCACGATCGGTCTCCAATGCCGCAAGTTCTTCCCGAAGCCACTCGCCGGCGATGTCGGTCGCTGGCGGATCGGCCAGCAGTTCACGCATTTCGGGATCATCACGATCGAAATAATGCCTGCGGAAGCGATCGGCCCAATCTCCGGAGCGATCGTCCGCCATTCGCGGATACCAGAAATAGCCGCCGAACACCTCGTCGGCGCCCTGCCCCGACTGCACCACTTTCACGTGCCGCGACACCTGTTCGGACAGCAGGTAGAAGGCCACCGCATCCTGGCCGAACATCGGTTCCGCCATCGCGGCGACAGCTTCGGGCAACCGCCGGAGCACCTCGGCGTTCGGAATCAGTGTTGCCTGATGATCCGTCGCGTAACGCTCGGCGACCGGGTTCGAGTACTCGAACTCGGAGCCTTTTTCCTCCGGCTGATCCTCGAAGCCGACGGTGAAGGTGCGCAAATCGCGCGCGCCTTCCTCCACAGCGAGAGCGACAAGCAAACTGGAGTCCAGCCCGCCGGAAAGCAGTATCCCAACGGGGACATCGGCGACCTCGAGGCGCCGCCGCACTGCTTTCCGCAAACCGGCCTCGATCCGCTCGCGCCACTCACCATCATCGAACGCGTGAGACGGGCGCCGGGCACAGAGACGCCAGTAGCATTCCAGATGCTCATGCCCATCCGCCTCGATCACCAGGTAGTGTGCAGGTTGCAACTTGCGGATACCCCGCATCACCGTGCGCGGTGCCGGCACTACCGCATGCAATGAGAACAGAAGGTGCAGTGCCTCGGGATCCAGGCTGGTGTCGATATCTCGGCTCGCGAGCAGTGCCTGGGTGTTCGAGGCAAAACGCACGCCGGACGCGGAGCGGGCGAGGTAAAGCGGCTTGATGCCCATTCGATCGCGCGCCAGAAGGATCTTCTGGGCTTTCGAATCAAACAGGGCGAAGGCGAACATCCCGTGCAATCGGGCCACCACACCCTCGCCCCACTCGGCGTAGCCGCGCAGAATGACTTCGGTGTCGCCGGTGGAAAAGAAGCGGTGCCCGCGCTGCTCCAGATCCGCACGCAACGCCCTGAAGTTGTAGATCGCGCCATTGAAAACCAGCGCCAGCCCCGTCTCGGGATCGAACATCGGCTGATGCGCCCGCTGCGAGAGATCGAGGATCGATAACCGCCGATGACCCAACGCCACCCGACCCGATGCCCAGAGGCCATCGGCGTCCGGTCCACGCCTCGCCAGCGCAGGCAGCATCCTTGCCACCGCATCCACATTGGCGCGCCGATCACCCCAGACATACTCACCCGCGATACCACACATGCCCGACTCCCTGCGTTTTCCGCAAGTGTACCGGCCTTGGGGGTGTCAACGCTTCATTCAAGAGGCCCGGTCAGAGATTCGTCCGCGGCCCACACCGTGCCATGGATGACCAGTCGGGAAGACCATCCGTTTCAGGTATGGGTTCGGCAAATGCCAGGCGCAGGGATTCCACCAACGCCTGGGCAGCGGTACCGGCTCGATCGCGGTCGGAAAAAGCCACCGAAAACGGAACCACCTGCATCGCACCCGCTTCGAGTTGCAAAGGCACCAGCGTACCCCGAGCCAGGGCATCACGGACCAGGCATTCCGGAAGCCACGCAATGGCAAAGCCGGCTTCGACAATACACAACGCGGTATGCATGTGACCCACAGTCCAGCGCTGCTCAGCCTCCAGCCATCCCGCGTCGGACCCATCGGGCTCGCCCGAGGAATCGCGCACCACGACCTGCCGACTATGTCGCAGGTCGCGCAGAGACAGCGGTCTCCCCTCCCGAGCGAGCACATGACCAGGATGTGCCACACAGATCAATCGCACCTGCCCGAGCGGTTCGCCAAGAAATCCCGGGGGAATCACCGGCCCGACGAGAAGGTCCGCCCGCCCCTCGGCAAGGAGTTCGCCACCTCCCTGCAGCACGCTCTCGTGCAACTGCACACGGGTATTGGGGAAGCGGCGTGAGAATCCCTCCAGCGCGTCGATGATCATAGCCTGTGGCACGATCTGATCCACAGCCAACACCAGTTCGGTCCTTACGCCCTCCCCCAGCGCAAGGGCCAACCCCTCCATGTCCCGCGCTTCATCCAGAAGATGACTGGCACGACGCAGGAGAGCGTTACCTGCGGGCGTCAGCTCGGCCTTTCGCCCGCGCACCTCGAGCAGGGCGACACCCAGTTGCATCTGCAGCTTCTGCACAGCGTGGTTGATGCTTGAGGGGCTCTTGTGAACCAGATCGGCAGCCTTGGCGAAGCCGCCAGCATCGACCACTGCCTTCAACATTCGCCATTGTTCCAGCGTGACTTTTGGCATATCCGCGCTCTCCAATTGACTGCAAGCCCCGGACTGCATCCGGTCGGCCGCAGATCATGGCGACCCTGGTGAGACTCACCGTAATGAAAACTGTACGTTAGAAAACGCTAATACTATAGCAGAACCGGCCGGGTGACACCTCTGCACCTATCATCAACGGCGATGGTTGTCGCACGCCCGTCAACGTGAAAGTCGCTCGTAGGGTGCCGTGAGGCGCAGCCGAACCGCACCGATAGCTCGCAGGCCCTGGCCCCCAGGCTCCCAAGCCTCGAGCGGCGCAATTCGCTGCGCTCATTGGCACCCTACGCGTTGCAGCGTCCGGGGTGGCGCGCATGGGCATGACCGTTGACGCCTGAATTCCGCCTGGATGACCCTTGCCAACAGCCCCTACGCTGGCTGGAAATCAACGATCCAGCCGTTGCCTCAACCCGGATTCCAGTGCTTCCAGTGCAGGCCTCGATTGGCTCAGGATCTCCTCGAAACGATGGAAGTCCAGAACCCTTATGTTTCGAACTTCCGGCCGGATCAGGAAATCGGGAGCGCCCTGCTTCAGTTTTTCGCGAAGAATGGACGCCTGCATGATCTGGAACGTATTGAAGATGTTGTCGAGGGCCGACGGATCCGCATCGCCTGCATCCGCTGTCCGCACCCCCAACACGTCCACGCCGATCACAATGTCGCAGTCGGACAGCAGATCGAACGGCACGGGATTGGTGAGTCCACCGTCGACGAGAAGTCGATCCGCATGCTTCACCGGCCGGAACAGGCCGGGCATGGCCATGCTGGCCTCCACAGCCGGCCATAGAGCACCCGACTCGAAGACCACCATCTCCCTGTCCCAGTAGTCGGTCGCCACCACCCGCAATGGGATTTCGAGTTCGTCGAACCGGGAAACACCGGCCGTCTCTTCGAGAAACCGGCTAAAGGCCTCGGACTTGATGATGCCACCGCCTCGCGACGCCGGATCGAAAAAGCTGAACCAACGCATCAGATCCTCTTTCAGCAGAGAATCGATCCAGCTTTCATCGCTGGAGACGGTCAGTTGATTCAGCAACTCTCGAATATCAGCCCCGGACAACCCCGCAGCGTAGAGCGATCCCATCACGGCCCCGATACTGGAACCACTGATGCGATACGGCCGCACCCCAAGGTCATCCAGCAGTTCGAATATCAGCAGATGGGCGAGCCCGCGGGCTCCGCCGCTGCCCAGTGCCAGACCGATCCGGGGACCTCCGGCGGCTGCAAGAGTTTTCGGCGCAAGCGCCAAAGCGAGTAACAGCCGCAACGTCTGCCGCCGATTCCAGGTCGCGGATCTGTTCATCTGCTCCACCATCGCTCCCGAATTCTCTACCACACTAACTGTCCTGGTCGTTCCTGCCACCCCGGAACATGAAAAGTGCGGGCGCAGGGTGTCACTGAGCGCAGCGAATTGCGCCGTTCAGGGCCCGGGCGGCTAGTTCCGGTGCGGTTCGGCTGCGCCTCACGGCACCCTGCGCAGGCTCTTTCACGCCAACATTTCAGCTCCCGCCAAATCATGGACATAAGCATCATGGCGTGGCACCGGAAACCTCGTTCGCAACACCCCTTGAATCTAGTTCATTTTCCGGATCATAATCAAATCCCATGAGCACACAGGAACGCAAGCGTCGTGAACGGGAGATCCGCGAGCGGCTTTTCGTTCGCGAGGCGCAGGAACTCATCCGACGTGAAGGGTTGCTGCACCTGCAGATGTCGCGCCTGGCCGAGGCTTGCGATTACGCGACAGGCACGCTGTACCAGCATTTCGCCTCGAAGGAGGATCTGCTGCTGGCGATCGCCACCGAGGATCTGAAACGACGGGCAATGGCTTTCGCACCGATCCCCGATCTGCCGTTGAGCAGCCGCGAGCGCATGCTGGCTGTCGTGCTCACGGATATCGACTTCATTTCCAGCCATCCGGAGCATTTTCAGTTACTCCAGTACGTCAGCACCGAGGTCATCTGGGCCAGCGCATCACCGGATCGCCGCCAGGCGCTGGTGGACGCCGGTGTGCCCATCAGCGAAGCAGTCTCCCGGGTGGTGACGGCGGGGATCGCTGCCGGCGACCTGGATGCAATACCCCCTTTACGGCCGATCGAAATCGCTGCCGGTTCCTGGTGCCTGAACCTGGGCATGCACAATCTCGCGCATGCGCATGGGCTGCTCGAAGCCTACTCGGTACGCGATCCCTACGCGCTCCTGTTGCAGCACAGCCATGCCCTGCTCAACGGCCTCGGATGGCAACCATGGGTCGACACCAGCAACGCTCAGGATCTCGCGGAACAAGCCGGACGAATACGAACGTCGCTTCGCGGCAACGGGTAAACCGGCGCCTCGAACGTTCGCACGTGTGCCCCGTTTTCAACGACTGGAACATGCCATGACCAAACGATTCATGTTGATGCTGCTCGGTGTGAGCCTGGTGTTCGGCGGCATATTCGGTTTCAAGTGGTTCATCGATGGACAGATCGATGCCTTCTTCGATCAGATGCCAGTGCCAACCGTAACCATTACCGCAACGGACGCCCGCATCGACCACTGGACCCCGGAAGTGCGGGCCGTTGGCAGCCTGGAATCCGTGCAGGGAGCCGTGTTGAGTACCGAGGTTGGCGGCATCGTACGGGAGATCCTGTTCGAGGCCGGAGCCCGCGTTACGGAAGGGACCGTTCTCCTGCGCCTGGATACCGACGCCGATCAGGCCGAATTAACGCGACTGGAAGCTGCCGCACGGCTTGCCGACCAGGAACTGCAGCGCGTCCGCCGCCTTCTGCGCGAACAGAACATCTCCGAGGCCGAGGTGCAGCGCCGGCAAAGCGAGGCGGAGCAGGCGCGCGCGGCGGTCGCGGCGCAGCGTGCCCGAATCAATCAGAAGAACCTCCGCGCTCCGTTTGACGGGGTACTCGGAATCCGGCGCGTCAATCTGGGGCAGTTCGTATCCCCCGGTGATCCCATGGTCACGCTCGAATCGGTTGACCCGATCTATGTCAATTTCACACTGACCGAGCGTCGTCTCGGACAGGTGCGGCCCGGCCAATCGATCGAAGCCGAAGTGGACGCTTTCGCCGAGACCTTTCAGGGCGAGATCATCGCTCTCGAGCCCCGGGTGAGCGTTGCCTCCCGCAATTTCGAAGTCCAGGGGCTGCTGGGCAATCCGGACGGCAAACTTCGCGCGGGCCAGTTCGCGCGCGTGACCATGGCGGTCGGCGAACCCGAAGAGGTCGTTTTCCTGCCCCAGACGGCACTGCGTTTCAATGCTTTCGGTAATTCTATTTTTGTCGTTTATGAAGATGATGAAGAGCAACTCCGGGTGCGTGAGCGGTTCGTGCAAACCGGAGAACGACGAGGCGATCTGATCCGCGTTACCGAGGGACTCGAGGCTGGCGAGCGGGTCGCGAGCAGTGGTCTGCTCAAGCTTCAGAACGAGACCCCGGTGGTGATCACCGAAGACGCCGAACCGAGTGAGAATCCGGCGCCGCGCCCGGACAACGCCTGAACCAACCACGCCACGGGGTCGCTCATGCGCTTCACTGATATTTTCATCAACAAGCCGGTACTGGCGACCGTGGTCAGCCTGTTCATCCTGCTGCTCGGAATGCGTGCCATTTTCGACCTCAACGTGCGTCAGTTCCCCGAGGTCAGGAATGCCGTGGTCACCGTCAGCACCAGCTATTTCGGCGCCGACGCGAACCTGATCCAGGGATTCATCACCACCCCACTGGAGCGGGAGGTCGCTGCCGCCGAAGGCATCGACTACCTGGTCTCGACCAGCGTCCCCGGATTCAGTGTCATACAGGCTTATCTGCGCCTCGAGTACGACCCGAACGAAGCGCTGACACAGATCGCCGCCCAGGTGAACAAGGTCCGGGGCGACCTGCCAACGGAGGCGGAAGATCCGGTGGTCCAGCTGTCGGTAGGCGAGAGCATCGCCGCCATGTATCTGTCGTTCTTTTCCGACCGCCTCGCCAACAATCAGATCACGGATTACCTGACTCGCGTGGTGGAGCCGGAGCTGTCGACGATCGCCGGCGTCCAGCGGGCCGAGATTCTGGGCGGTGAAACCTTCGCGATGCGGCTCTGGCTGGATGCGGACCGGATGGCCGCCCATGGCGTCACCGGCCGCGATGTGCGTGCCGCGCTACAGGCAAACAACGTGCTGTCAGCAGTGGGCCGGACCCGGGGGCAGGCCGTCAATATCGAACTCACTGCGGATACCGACCTGTCGCGCCCGGAGGAATTCGAGCGCCTGATCGTACGCGATGACAACGGAGCGCTGGTCCGCATCGAGGATGTCGCCACCGTCGAACTCGGGTCCGAGAGTTACGACAGCTCGGTGCGCTTCAACGGCCAGACCGCGACTTTCATCGGTGTCGAGCTGTCACCGGATGCCAACGCGCTCGATGTGATTGCAGAGGTCCGCAGAACCTTTCGCGATCGCATCCAGCCCCAGCTTCCGGAAGGCCTGCAGGCCGAGATCGTCTACGATTCCACGGACTACATCGAGAGCGCGATCGACGAAGTGATTCTGACCATCGGTCTCGCTCTCGGCATCGTCTTGCTGGTGATCTACCTGTTTCTCGGCTCGTTGCGCAGCGTGCTGATCCCCGCAGTCGCGATCCCGCTGGCCCTGATCGGCACGTTTCTCCTGATGCTGCTGATGGGTTTCTCGATCAACCTCCTGACCCTGCTCGCGATGGTGCTGGCGATCGGCATTGTGGTGGACGATGCCATCATCATGCTGGAGAACGTGCATCGGCATATCGAGGATGGGATGACGCCGTACGACGCGGCGATCCAGGGAGCCCGCGAACTGGCGTGGCCGATCATCGCCATGTCAACGACGCTGATCGCGGTGTTTCTGCCCATCGGGTTCATCGGCGGGCTCACCGGCACCCTGTTCGTGGAATTCGCCTTCACTCTTGCGGGCGCGGTGCTGATCTCGGGCGTCGTCGCACTGACCCTGTCACCCATGATGTGCTCAAGAATCCTGCGTGGTCACTCGGAGAAGCGTTCCGGTGGACGGCTGGAGGCGTGGCTGGATGCGCGCTTCAACGGACTGCAGGCCCGCTACCGGAAACGCCTGCACGGAGCATTGAACGAGCGCTTCACCCTGCTCGCGTTCGGGCTGATCGTGCTCCTGTCATGCTACTTTCTGTTCATCACCAGCAGCAGCGAACTCGAGCCACAGGAGGACCAGGGTTTCGTGTTCTCGATCATGGAGGGCGATGCCTACCTTGGACTGGACCAACTGGAGCGCAACACCCATTTGATCGACGACTTTGTCGGTGAAATCCCCGAGTTGCAGAACACATTCATCATCAATGGCTTTGGCGGTGGCGCGACGCCCAGCACCAACGAGGCCATCGCCGGTTTCGTGATGCTGCCATGGGATCAGCGCGAGCGCAGAACCGCAGACATCCTCGAGCAGGACCTGCAACCGCGTCTCGATCGGATCCCGGCACTGAGCATCTTCGCGATCGAGCCGCCTTCGCTACCAAGCCCCGGGGGCGGCGGAGCGCCCGTCAGCATGGTGATCGGATCGACCGGTCCGATCGAGAATCTGGGCGAACTCGCGGACGAAATCATCGGTCGCGCCATGGCCAGCGGCCGCTTCATCTTCGTGGACTCCGACCTCGATTTCGACAAGCCACGAGTCGATCTGAAGGTCGACCGCGACAAGGCCGCACAGATGGGCATCGACATGGCAACGCTGAACGCCGATCTCGCACCCCTGCTCTCCGGCGGCTTCACCGGGCGTTTCGCAATGGACAACCGCAGCTACCGCGTGATTCCACAGGTACAACGCAGCGAGCGACTGAATCCCGAACAGATCGGAGAGCTGTACACACGAACCCGCGACGGCGAGCCGATTCCCCTGTCCAACATCGTGACCCTCGAGGAGACCGTGGTGCCCCGCAGGCTGCAGCGTTTCCAGCAGTTGAACGCTGTAACCCTGTCCGGAGTTCCGCGCCCTGGCGTGACCCTTGGTGAGGCACTGGATCTTCTCGATGGCATCGCGAGCGAAGTGCTTCCCGCCGGCTACAGCGTGGATTATTCCGGTCAGTCCCGGCAACTCAAGGGTGAGGGTGCGCAGTTCGTCGTCACCTTCTTCTTCGCTCTCGTGATCATCTACCTCGTGCTGGCCGCCCAGTTCGAGTCGTTCCGCGACCCGCTGATCATGCTGATGACAGTGCCGATGTCCATCGCTGGCGCACTGATCTTCATCAGCCTCGGCTTCGCATCGCTGAACATCTATACGCAGGTGGGACTGGTGACCCTCATCGGTCTGATCGCGAAACACGGAATTCTGATTGTCGAATTCGCGAATCAACTGCAACATCAGGGGCGTTCGGTGCGAGAGGCCATCGAAGAGGCGGCAAGCCTGCGCCTGCGGCCGATCCTGATGACCACCGCGGCGACGGTCATTGCCATGGTCCCGTTGCTCATTTCCACGGGTGCTGGAGCAGGTTCGCGCTTTGCGATGGGCCTGGTCATTGCGAGCGGCATGACCATCGGCACGCTGTTCACGCTATTCGTGGTGCCGGCCGTCTACCTTTACCTGGCGCGCGACCGCTCCGCCGACTCCGCTGCAGCCAGAGAACCCGCAGCGACGCAGTCGGGCTGACGAGCGGTGGCTCCGAAACGGCCATGCCCCAGGCGTGCGGCACTCTTTTGTCGAAAGAAATGGGGCGCCAATGAGCGCAGCGAATGGCGCCGCTTGAGGCCGGGGAGACCGAAAATTCGGGTCCGCCCGGTTTCGGTGCGGTTCGGCTGCGCCTCACGGCACCCTACGGGATGGGCTTCCGCCCTGACAGAACGCTGGCCATTCCAACCACAGGCAAAATGAGTGATAATCCCCGGTTGAGACAGAGACAAGGCTCGCTGCTCGCCGGGGATCGCAACGGGCCGGCACATCACATAGACGATTGGCAATCTATCCCATCTAAACTATCTATTTGCTATCGGCTATCGGTCTTTCTACTCTCACGAACCGAATTCCACGACGCTCACCATCCGATTTCTACAACGCGCAGGAGACAACCAATGGCCGTCAAGAAATACGACGCGGGTGTGAAGGATTACCGCGAAACCTATTGGATGCCGGACTACATCCCGCTGGAAACCGATCTCCTGGCGGTGTTCAAGATCACCCCGCAGCCCGGCGTCGATCGCGAAGAAGCGGCCGCCGCGGTGGCCGCCGAATCCTCCACCGGCACCTGGACCACCGTCTGGACCGACCTGCTGACGGACATGGACTACTACAAGGGCCGCGCCTACCGCATCGAAGACGTGCCCGGCGACGACACCTGCTACTACGCGTTCGTCGCCTACCCGATCGACCTGTTCGAAGAGGGCTCCGTGGTCAACGTGTTCACCTCGCTGGTGGGCAACGTGTTCGGCTTCAAGGCCGTGCGCGCCCTGCGTCTCGAGGACGTCCGCTTCCCGATCGCCTACGTGAAGACCTGCGGCGGTCCTCCGATGGGCATCCAGGTCGAACGCGACACGATGAACAAGTATGGCCGGCCCCTGCTCGGCTGCACCATCAAGCCGAAACTCGGTCTTTCGGGCAAGAACTACGGCCGTGCCGTGTACGAGTGCCTGCGCGGCGGCCTCGACTTCACCAAGGACGACGAGAACATCAACAGCCAGCCGTTCATGCGCTGGCGCCAGCGCTTCGACTTCGTGATGGAAGCCATCCTGAAGGCCGAGGCGGAGACCGGTGAGCGCAAGGGTCATTACCTCAACGTGACCGCGCCCACTCCGGAAGAAATGTACAAGCGCGCCGAATACGCGAAAGAGATTGGCGCGCCGATCATCATGCACGACTACATCACCGGCGGCTTCTGCGCGAACACGGGCCTGGCCAACTGGTGCCGCGACAACGGCATGCTGCTGCACATCCACCGTGCGATGCACGCGGTCATCGACCGCAACCCACACCACGGCATCCATTTCCGCGTGCTCACCAAGATCCTGCGCCTGTCCGGCGGCGACCACCTGCACACCGGCACTGTCGTTGGCAAACTCGAGGGCGACCGTGCCTCCACCCTGGGCTGGATCGACCTTCTGCGTGAATCGTTCATCCCCGAAGACCGCTCGCGCGGCCTGTTCTTCGACCAGGACTGGGGCTCCATGCCCGGTGCCTTCGCGGTCGCGTCCGGCGGCATTCACGTCTGGCACATGCCGGCACTCGTGGCCATTTTCGGCGACGACTCCGTGCTGCAGTTCGGCGGCGGCACCCTCGGCCATCCCTGGGGCAACGCGGCAGGCGCGGCGGCAAACCGGGTGGCACTCGAGGCCTGTGTCCAGGCGCGCAACGAAGGGCGTCAGATCGAGCGCGAAGGCAAGGAAATCCTCACTGCCGCTGCCCAGCACAGTCCCGAATTGAAGATCGCCATGGAAACATGGAAGGAAATCAAGTTCGAATTCGACACCGTCGACAAGCTGGACATCGCGCACAAGTAACCTTTCCCCGTGGTCCCGGCCATCGGGTGCCGCCACGGCTCCCGGATGCGCCCGGACCGGGTTAACCGCTTACCAGAGGAAGACCGATATGGCCGTTCAAGTTTACAAGTCCTCGACCAAATACGAGACCTTTTCGTACCTGCCGCCGATGACCGCCGAGCAGATCCGCCAGCAGATCACGTTCTGCATCAGCCAGGGGTGGAACCCCGCCGTGGAGCACTCCGAGAAGGAGAACTCCATGAGCAACTACTGGTACATGTGGAAACTGCCGCTGTTCGGCGAACAGTCCGTCGATGCCGTTCTCACGGAACTGGATGCCTGCCACCGGGAGTTTCCGGACCACCTCGTTCGCTTCATCGCCTATGACAACTATGCCCAGAGTCTCGGCATGGCATTCGTGGTTTACCGCTGATCCATCGCGGAACGACAGCGGGTGGTCTTTGGCCACCCGTGGATCACCCAGCAGCATGTAGTTTGCCGGCGTGGCGGCCCCCTGAACGCGCGACTCCCGCAGACCCCAACCGATCGAGGTACGTGATGCCACAAGCCGAAGAGAGCACGGCCAGCGCCACCCTTTCCGGGCGCGAGCTGGCCCGAAAGCGCCGAAAGGCGATGGCTTTGCATGGCAAGTCCGCATTCGTGAAGTCCGCGGCCGCCAGGCAAGAGGCATCGCCTCGTCGGGCATCCGCGGCGGTTGCGAGACCAGCCGTATCCAGTCAGCCTGCGCCGCCTCCCTCGGAGGTCGTCGAAGCGATGCAAGCGGTCGCGGCTCCGGGCCGGAAGGCCGCTCAGGCGCGTCGACAGGCCCTCAGTCAATCCGGCAAGGCCGCAGTCAAGGCCGCCGCCAGCCGACCCAGTGGTCGTCAGCGTCCTGCCCCTGGCTCGGAGAACCCGACCGCCATGGCCGCGAGCGCTCGCGGCGACTGCGGATGCGCCGAGGGAACACCCTGTGACTGCCAGGACACCCCTGAGCGGATCCCTGCCACACAGCGGGAGTCGCAACATGCGACGCCCAGGCCCGCTGCGTCCATCGAGACGTCCAAGACCCCGATGAACCCGCTCCCCAAGGGCCGTGCCCTTGCGCGTGCCCGCCGCGAAGCGCTTGCGCAGAGCGGCAAGGCCGGACTCGTGCGTGCCAACCATCTGGCCCGGGTCGCGGTCGCGATGCCTGACCAGGACTGGCAGTCCGCAATGTCGACGGGCGCCACCGGACGGCAGATTGCAATGCAGCGTCGGAAGGTGCAGTCGCTGACCGGTCGCGCCACTGCGGCGAAGACCACCAAGCCGAGCAAGCGGCCGAGTGGCCGGGTACGTGCCCGCCTCGAAATACCAGCGCCTCCAAAAGTCGCCGAAGGGCACACCCTGTCCGGCCAGACCGTCACCGGTACCATGGTCGAACGCAGCAAGAAACTCACCGGCAACGAATCCGGGGTCTGCAGGGAAATAACCGGTACGGAATACATCGGTGCAGAACTGTTCGAGCAGCAATGCACCACCCGCCCCCAGCCTGCGCCGACCAAGGTCGGAGTCAGTTCGACCAGTCGCGAGCACAAGGTAACGGGAACCGAAGTCGGGCGTTCGAACCGGGTGACGGGTGACGAACTGGGTGCCTGCAAGGGCATCACGGGGACGGAATATCTCGCAACGCAGCACTTCGACGAGTTCTGCGCAACCAAGCCCCCGTTGGCACCAGCGAAGACCGGTACTGTCGATACGTCGAAGGGCCAATCGGTCACGGGCACCGTGGTGAGCCACTCCTCGCGCGTCACCGGCAACGAGTACGGAGCCAACCGCTTCGTGACCGGCACCGGCTACACGCTTCCGACCGATACTGCGCGCGCCCCCGAGAAGGTGGTGGTATCCCATACCGCGCATGGCGGAACGGTCACCGGAACGACGGTCGGCCACAGCGAGCGGATTACCGGGGATGAACAGGGTGCCTGTCGCGGTATTACCGGCACCGAATACCTGTCTGCGGAGCAGTTCCAGGCCGAATGCAAGACGACCGCTCCCGCCACGCCGCGCAAGGTCAGCGTGATGCTCTCCCGAGGGCAACAGCCCGTCTCGGGAACCGAGGTCGGCCGGTCCGCAAAGGTTACCGGAAATGAAGCTGGGTCCTGCCGCGAAATTTCCGGGAATCAGTATTTCACCGCGTCCGACTTCGGCGATCTGTGCAATGTCAACGGCCCCCGCAAGGTCGAGACCATGCAGACGCTTGCCGGGCGGACGGTGACCGGCACGGAGGTCCACCGCAACCCAAAAATGTCCGGTGACGACAAGGGGGGGTGCAAGCCCGTCACCGGAATCGATTACGTCAGCGCAGACGAACTCAAGTCGGTCTGCGCCGACAGCACCCCAGTAGCAGCGATCGAGAAGGTTGCAGTCGACAAGACCTGGCGCGGTCAGTCGATTACCGGCAGCCCGGTAGGGCGTGGCCCGAAGGTTACGGGCGACGAGTCCGGTGGCTGCTCTCCGATCAGCGGCACACCCTACATCGGCCGCGGCCAGTACGGCACTTTCTGTGAAGCGCCGGCAGTGGCGGCACAGGAAGCGGTGATCAGTTCCAGCGCTCTCATCCCGGCCACCGCCGTAACCGGCGATCGTCCGGGAGCCGGGGGCTCGGTGATGACCGGCGACGAACGCGGTGCCTGCGAGCCCGTCAGTGGCACGCCGTATGTCGGCGTCGACAACGTTGGATCGGAATGCATGACCAGCGGCCGCTTCGTTTCCCGGACACAACAATGGGACGAACCTGCACGCCCTGCCCCGCCCGCGGATTTCAGCATCCAATCGCCGGCACGGGTGGCACAGCAGCGGCGCATCGAAGAGATCACCGGGACTGCATACAGCAGCGAGCGGATCACCGGACCCGTCAACAAGGCGACCGGCCTGATTACCGGCACCCCCGAATTTCGGCATCGTGACTCGGTGGACGTGCAGGCAATCGAGCAGGAGACGATCGCCGCCGCGCACCGCTTGACCGGCGAGGGCAGCGAGGCCGGACGCAAGATCACCGGGGATTCCTGGGATTCATCCAGCCGCGTGACCGGGACCGCCGGGGCTTCCAGCATGATGCGCAACCAGTCGATGCGTGGCCAGCCCCGTGGCGAGGGAGCCAGCGCCCGGCGCTTCCGCGAGGTCGAGCAACCCGCGGCACCCGAAAGTCGGGTCACGGGTTCCTCCGGCAATTACGGCAAGGGTGTTCTCGTAACACTCTCCGGCGGCGCACGCGGTTGAGGAAAGACGAGTGAACACGCGCAAACGACTCGCTGCGATGCGCCGGGCGGGGGCAATGCCGGACCAGGCAGCGCCTCCCCCGCCGAATCCGGCCTGTGTGGTCGCCGCTGACCAGCGCTGCGAGCATTCGCTGGTCGACCGCGAGCTGAATCGTCGCATGTTCGAGTACGAAGAAGGTGTGCGGGGACGCTTCACGGCGATTGTCGGCACCCTGAAGACGCTCTCCGATTGCCGGCATACACTCGATTTCGTGGATCAGGCGCAGCAGATTGCGCACGAACGACTTGGTTTCGAATTGCCCGGGGAATTCCTGGAGGATGCCTGGGTCGCCGGACTCAATCTGCGTGCCCTGCACGCCTATTGTACCTTCCGCGCATTCAAGGCCTGCGTCGATCGGGCGCACCTCGATCAGCAGCCACTATGCGAACGCTCCCTGCTGGATTCCGGTTTCATCCAGTCCTGTGGCTATCACACCGTGGACATCAGCCCATGCGCTGATGGACGCCTGCAAGGCCTGGTGCCTTTCATATTCCGCATGGCGCCGAATGACGCCGTTTATGTCAAGGCGTACGCCGGGGCCCTGTTCGACATCGAAGCGGATGTTGCCGACTGGACCCAGCGCGAACTGCATCGTCTGACCGGCGGCATTCCCGGTGGCGAAGAGGGCAATTATCTCAAGATCGCCGTCTACCACTTCAGTACCTCCAATCCTGCTCACGAGGGCTGTGCCGCGCACGGAAGCAACGAAAGACAGGCGACCGAGCTCGCACTCGAGCGGCTGAACGAACTTCGTGCAGCGATCGACAATACCTTTGGCCTGGGTGCTGCACCCGATATCCTGCTGGTTGGAGTCGATACCGACATCGATGCCATCCGCGTGCATCTGCCGGATGCCAATGGTGACATCAGCCCACATCGATATGTGGAAAGCTTCCGCCTTTATCAGGAAACACTCGGGTTGAACACGGCTGATGCTCGGGCGTACATCGAGAGCACCGTTGCCAAGGCCGAACAGGCCAACGGCTGGGCGCGTGGCGCGGGGACGACTCCCCCCGGTATCCGTCGCCTGATTCTCCACCTGCTCGAGGCAAACCTCTCGCAGATCGAATACGTGATCCAGCACCACGCGGGACGTTACCAGGTCATTGGCCATAACGAACGCTTCATCTGTGTTGGCGAGGCCATGAGCGAACTCCAGTTGCGCAACAAGTTCTATTTCGCGCACCTCGACACCGTCGAGGAAGGTGCCAATGACATGGATGTAGGGATCCGGATTTTTACCGGGCTCAATATCCGGCACGGTCTTGGCATTCCGATCCTGGTTCACTTCCACTATTCCTCGCATGTGCCGGGTGCGCGCGAGCGTGCGGTGCAACGCTGCAAACGCGTGAAGGCCGCCGTTGAGTCGCGCTATCCGAAGCTCCACGAGAACCAGCAGCTGTTTTGTCAGATGGCGGTCAGTGATCTCCACGGCAACGAACGCTGTACCTTTGTTGAGAATGAAACCGAAATGGTCACGCATTAGATGAACAGGTCTCCCGGAACAGCACGATGAAGATCATGCGGGTTGAAAAGACGCTGGTTTCCACCAACCGCATCGATGCGTTTGGTCACCGCCCCCTGCTCGTGGTGCAGGAGAAGGAGGGCGGTTCCCGTAGCGTGGCGGTCGACGCGGTGGGCTGTATCCCGGGCGACTGGGTCATCTGTGTCGGTTCGTCGGCGGCACGAGAAGCCGCCGGCAGCAAGGAATTCCCGTCCGACCTCACGATCGTCGGGATCATCGACCATTGGGGTGGAGAGAGCGCCTGATGGAAATCATGCGCGTCACGGACGAATTGGTCTGCACCCGCAGGGTGCCTGGTCTCAAGGCGTCGTCGCTGCGGATATTGCGGAATCAGACGGGCGCTTTGTTCGTGGCGACCGACCCGGTCGGAGTCCCGCCAGGCAAATGGGTTTTCACTTCCAGCGGCAGTGCCGCCCGCTGGGTCATGCCGGATCCCAAGGTCATGACAGACCTGACGATCTGCGGAATCATCGACCACTGGGAAGAGTGATCGGAACGACACCGTCAACGGTTGTGCTGCAAAACGTTGGCTGGAAGGAAGATTGGCAGCAATGGTCCTGATCAGTGCGGTTTCGCCTGGCAGTTGGTTTGGGCAGTACAGATCGCTTTTTAACGTTGTCTCTTTTAAGGAGTAATATTATGGCTGAATATATGGGTATTGCCCTGGGCATGATTGAAACCCGTGGTCTCGTTCCCGCGATTGAAGCGGCGGACGCGATGACCAAGGCTGCCGAAGTCCGTCTGATCGGTCGTCAGTTTGTCGGCGGCGGCTACGTGACCGTACTCGTGCGCGGCGAAACCGGTGCGGTGAATGCGGCCGTCCGCGCCGGCGCCGATGCCTGCGAGCGCGTCGGCGACGGCCTGGTGGCCGCACACATCATCGCCCGTGTACACAACGAAGTGGAAGGCATTCTGCCCACCGCTCCGTCCGCCTAACCCACCCATCCCGAAGTCTGTTTTCTAGGAGCTTAAAGAAATGGCAAATGCGACTGGTATTGCCCTGGGCATGATCGAAACCCGCGGTCTGGTTCCAGCAATCGAAGCGGCGGACGCGATGACCAAAGCCGCTGAAGTGCGTCTGATCGGTCGTCAGTTCGTCGGTGGCGGCTACGTTACCGTGCTCGTGCGCGGCGAAACCGGTGCGGTGAATGCGGCCGTCCGCGCCGGCGCCGATGCCTGCGAGCGCGTCGGCGACGGCCTGGTGGCCGCGCACATCATCGCCCGCGTGCACAGTGAAGTGGAAGGCATCCTGCCAACCGCTCCGTCCGCCTGAAACCCAGGCTCGCGGATCCCTCAAACGGTAATGGAGAAGGTTCATGGCTAACGTGGCTGGAATTGCCCTTGGCATGATTGAAACCCGCGGTCTGGTTCCAGCGATCGAAGCGGCGGACGCGATGACCAAGGCTGCCGAAGTCCGGTTGATCGGGCGTCAGTTCGTCGGCGGTGGCTACGTCACCGTGCTCGTCCGCGGTGAAACCGGCGCAGTGAATGCGGCCGTCCGCGCTGGCGCCGATGCCTGCGAGCGCGTCGGTGACGGCCTGGTCGCGGCACACATCATCGCCCGTGTACACAACGAGGTCGAAGGCATTCTGCCCACCGACCCGTCCGCCACCGGCGGTGGCCGTGACGCCGAGCTCACCTCGACGCAAAGCTAGGAACCGGGATCGATGACTATCGATCCACGGACCATCGGCTGGCTGGGACGTGCACTCACCCACGAGATGAGTGCCGTCCAGCAGTACCTTGCCCAAAGTGTGCTTGCACGCCTGTGGGGAGACAAGGCACTGGCGTCGCATTTGCGCCACGAGGCCATCGAGGAACTCGAGCATGCCGAGCGCCTGATGGAACGGCTGATCCTGGCCGGTGTCGCGCCGTCGGCTGCTAATCTGGCGCCGGCGCGATTGGGGCGGAACGTGGATGATCTGCTCGCGGTGGATCGGGTTCTCGAAGCCGATGCGGTCAGGATTTACCGCGAGGCCGTAGCACATGCCCGGCGCATGCGTGACGAGGAGTCCGCCACGCTGCTCGAAGGCATCCTGCAGGAGGAACTGGCCCATGTTCAGGAAATCGACGGGTTGATGTCGGAACGGAATGGCAATGGCTGACCTCCCGGTTGGATGGGAAGTTCGGGGCCGACCGCCGGCATTGTTCAAGCGCTTCGAATTCGAGCGTTATGGTCAAACCCGCGTATTCCTGGATGATCTCGCCGCGTTGACGGAAGAACTGGGTGTTCACCCTCAGAACATCAATTTCGGCACGACCTACGTGAACATCACGCTGGAGTCCGCCGATGGAGGCGATCCGGGGGACACGGAGCTCACACTTGCCGCGCGGATCAACGCGCTGCAGATGCCGACGGGAGATTGACATGCCAACGCATGTCACGGCAGTGGTCAATCAGAAGGGCGGCGCAGGCAAGACGACACTGGCCATGAATCTCGCCGCAGGTCTTTCGCGCCGCGGTGAAACTGCGGTCATCGATCTCGATCCGCAAGGGTCGTCACGGCAGTGGGCGACCTTGGGCAGCGCCCCCTTCCCTGCTACCGTGAAGCAGATGAGCGGCAAGTGGGATGCGCAATCGCTGCAGAAAGGCTTTCGAGCCTACCGCTATACGGTACTCGACTGCCCGCCTTCGCTCGACAGCCATGCTTCCCTGCAGGCGCTGCGTGCCTGTGACATTGCGCTGATTCCGATCCTGCCATCGCCGGTGGATCTGTGGGCAAGCCTTCGCTTGCCGCAGGAAATCGCCGAGGCCCGGAAGGTGAACCGGAAACTCAGGGCCTTTCTGGTGCTCAACCAGATGGAGCCGCGCAGCGCACTTTCGGCGTCGATGCGCGAGGCGCTGGAAGAGTTCGACATCCCGGTTCTCGATGCCGTAATGCGCCGTAGAGCCGTGTACCGCGGGGCCGCACTCGACGGCGTATCGGTATACCAACTGGGTGGTCGGGGAACACAGGCTGCAGCCGAAATCGAAGCCATCATCAACGAGGTGATTGCAACATGACAACGACGAAAAACAAGCTTTCCGCGAGCGTACGCCAGGCCAAGGCAACTCAGAAACCGGAAGCGCAGGCCGAGGCCAAGGCGACTCAGAAACCGGAAGCGCAGGCCGAGGCCAAGGCACCAGCCAAGGTCGCGGCGACCACCGCGGCTACGAACAAGGCCGCAACTGCGAACAAGGACGTACCGGCCAATGCGAAGCCGGCGGCAGGCCCGAAGGCCAAGACCGGATCGACCCCGAAACAGCAGACCAAATCGCCCGCCCGGGCACAGGCCGCGCGCAAGAAATCGACCGCGGACACGGTTCCCGAAAGCGGCGGTGCGCTGTTCCCCGAGCGCGTCTGGCCGGACTGATGACAACCCAACAGGTGATGTGAGATGCCCAACGGACCCAACATGCGAACCTACGCACCGCGTCGAGGTGCCTTCGCCAGCACCGCCGGTCGGCCATCCGCGACAAGACAAACCGCGGCAACCGCCCGTCCTTCTGCCGATGCCTCCGTGCGCCCCACTGCCGCGCAGAGTTCCGGCCCGCTGGCTGATTACTACATCGCGGATGAACCCTACTATCGCCCGGTCGCCGACGAGGTGGACCTGTACGAAGCGGCCTATTCCGTGCGCATGCCGATGATGCTCAAGGGACCGACCGGCTGCGGCAAGACGCGCTTCGTCGAATACATGGCGTGGAAGCTGGGCAAGCCCCTGATCACCGTGGCCTGCAACGAGGACATGACCGCTTCGGATCTGGTCGGCCGGTACCTGCTCGACGCGGACGGCACTCGCTGGCAGGACGGCCCGCTGGCAGTGGCGGCAAGGCTTGGCGCCATCTGTTACCTCGACGAAGTGGTCGAAGCGCGGCAGGACACCACAGTGGTGATCCATCCGCTGACCGACGCCCGGCGGGTATTGCCGCTGGAAAAAAAGGGGGAAATCATCGAGGCCCATCCGGACTTCCAGGTGGTGATTTCCTACAACCCCGGCTATCAGTCGCTGATGAAGGATCTGAAGCAATCGACCAAACAGCGCTTCGGTGCGCTCGACTTCAATTACCCAGAGCATGACGTCGAAGCCGAGATCGTCGCTCACGAGTCCGGTGTGGATATCGAAGTCGCCAAAAATCTGGTCCATATCGGCGAGCGCGCACGCAACCTCAAGGGACACGGCCTCGATGAAGGTCTGTCGACGCGAATGCTGATCTACGCCGGCTCGCTGATCGCGAATGGTGTAGCGCCGCTGGCCGCCTGCCGCGTGGCACTGGTACGGCCGATCACCGACGACCCGGACATGCGCGACGCACTCGATTCCGCGGTCACGACCTATTTCTGAAGCCCCTGAGCGCCGCCCACGGGCGATGCGCGCTGCCGAGTTACCATGGCCATACATCTCGAAGACTACGAGGAGATCCTCGAGGATCTCCCGCACGATGCCCAGGACGTGCTGCGTGCATCCTGGCACGAGGCGACGCGCGTCTTCACGTCCCGTGGGCTGGACAATTTCCTCAAGGGCGCGGTCGCGCTGCACCATCTAGGCCGCGGACAGGACCTCGTCGTCACCTATCTCCAGGAGATGCCATTGATGGCGCGGGCCATCGGCGAGGACGTCCTTCCGGATGTCGTCACCTTTCTCCTCAGCATGGCATCGAAGACGTCCGGGGAAGTCCTGACACTGATTGCCGGAACCGCTCCGCTCGCCGCCGAACGGCTGGGCGACGAGGATCTCTTCCGGGCCTACCTCAACGTACTCCAGGTGATGCTCTCGCAGGCACCGCGCGGGCTGCGACCGATGCTGCAGAACCTCGATCGCCTGCTCACGCAACTGACACTCGGGGGCCTGCGTCGCTGGGTGAACTGGGGTGCGCAGGCCTACAAGACCGACTTCGAGGGCCAGCTCCGCTTCTTCTCCCTGGAAAGCCCGGACGCGCTCTCGGTGCTGCAGGAGGAACGCAAGGGCACCCTGTTCGTCGATGTGCAACGGCGGCTCAACATCTACCTCCGCGCGATGTGGGGCCGGGATTTCTTCCTGCGCCCAACCGCGGGTGACTTCGAGAGCCGCGAAGGTCTGAAGCCGTATATCGACCGCTTCCTGATCCACATTGCCGACGCCTACGACGACTACCGACCATGGGGCGACGACACCCCACCCGAACAGGTGGTCAGCGGCCTCGAGGTCTACCGGGCGGCGGCCAACCACTGCGCCGCGCATCTCGTGTTCACGCGGCAGCCCCTGTCCCCGGAGACACTGAACACCACGCAGATGGCGATCATCGAAGCGATCGAGGATGCACGGGTCGAGGAACTGGCCTGCGGGCAGTTTCCGGGCATGCGTGCGTCGTGGCTTGCGTTGCACCCGCCCGCTGATTTCAGTGAACCCGAAACCGTCGGCGATCTCCTGAACCGGCTCGCCCGCGCGCTGCTGGAACAAGACTCCAGTGACCCGCATCCCTGGGTGCAGGAAGGTCTGGCGCTGTTTCGCGCGGAGGAAGACCTGTCCAGCAACCAGATCAGCTGGAACATCGGTGTCGCTCTCGGCCACAGCCTTGCAGCACTGCCGCTACCGGAATTCAGCGCCCGCACCGACGAGCTGCGGGCTATCTACCGCGACGACAACCGCACCGTCTGGGAATCCGAGGAATACGACATAGAGGCGGCGCTCGAAGCCACCTGGGCACCGAAACAGGTGCGCAAGCAGGTGAGCGTGATGGAGATGGTGAACACGCTGGACTACGAGTTCGCCGGTGACGATGCCCAGGAAATCTGGGTTCTGCCGACGGAGTTCTACCTGGATCAGGAAGGCGTGACCATCAACGAACTCGAAGGCAGGGCCCCGGTCTCCGACCCCTTCCACTATCACGAGTGGGACTACCAGATTCAGCTGGAGCGGCCCAGTTGGGTCACGGTGCTGGAACGTCAGCCCAAGCTCGGCGAGCTGGAAACAATCGAACAGATCATCATCGATCACAAGCCGGTGATCTCGCGGCTGAAATTCCTGATCGAGTCGATGATCCCGCAGGGCATGCAGCGCCTGCGTCGCCAGGAAGATGGCGACGAACTCGACATCAACGCAGCGATTCGCGCGATGGTGGACATCCGCACCGGACAGCAGCCGGACACCCGTATCATGATGCGCTACAAGCGCAATGTCCGGGATCTGGCCGTCATGGTACTGCTGGACATGTCCGAATCCGCGAACGACAAGGTCCGCGGCCAGGAATACAGCATCATGGACCTGACCCGCTCCGCCACCGTACTGCTTTCCGATGCACTCGACCGTATCGGCGACCCGTTCGCGCTGCACGGCTTCTGCTCCGACGGCAGGCACGACGTGCACTACTACCGGTTCAAGGATTTCGAACAGCCGTACAACGATGTCGTGAAGGCACGGCTCGCCGGCATGAAAGGCGCCTACTCCACGCGCATGGGTGCCGCGCTGAGGCACGCCGGCATGTATCTCGGGCAACAGCCGAAAAACAAGAAGATCCTGTTCGTCATCACCGATGGCGAACCGGCCGACAACGATACCCGCGACCCCCAGTACCTGCGTCACGATGCCAAACGTGCCGTCGAGGAGCTCGCGCGCAACGGCGTCACCACCTACGCGCTGTCTCTCGATCCACATGCGGACCAGTACGTGTCGAGAATCTTCGGCATGAGCCATTTCACCGTGCTCGACAAGGTCGAGCGGCTGCCCGAAAAACTGCCCATGCTGTACATGGGCCTGACCCGATGACGATCATGGACGTCAACTCGCTGAGCAAGAAACTGCTGTTCAACACGATCCGTGTCGACACCGTGCTCGACGATGGCAGCGAAGGGTCGGGCACGGCCTTCATCGTCAGCCACGCCCACAAGCGTGGGACCCATACGTTCATCGTCACCAACCGTCACCTGGTCGAGGGCGTACGCAGTGGCGGGCTGGTATTTACCCAGAAACGCAATGGGCAACCGGACATCGGGCGGCGCTTCCAACTGAACATCGAAGACTTTCCGCACGCGTGGTTCCTGCATCCGGATCCCGACGTGGATCTGGCCGTGGTACCCATGCGCCCTCTGGAGCAGGCGGCACGCGATCAGGGGGTCGAGCTCTATTACCACGTGATTGACAGCCGCCTGTGTCCGGACACCGCCACCGTGCGTGCCCTCGATGCCCTGGAGGAAGTGCTTTTCGTGGGTTACCCCAGCGGCGTGTGGGACCACGTCAACCTGATGCCGATCATGCGTCGGGGTACGACGGCGACGCCGATGATCCTCGATTTCGAGGGGCGTCCCGAGTTCCTGATCGACGCGGCGGTATACCCCGGTTCCAGCGGCAGTCCGGTCTTCGTCTATCAGCCGGATTTCATGCGGCCCACTCAGAGCACCGGTCGCAAGTTCCTGTTCGCCGGGGTCATCGCTGCGGTGTTTTTTCGCGAGGAGTCGAATCAACTCGTGCCCGCACCGGTGCCTGCAGCCAACAATGCGAGCGTCACGACTTCGGAAATGATCGACCTCGGGCTGGTCATCAAGTCCAGGGCCGTGATCGATATCATCGAGTCCTATCTCGGTTGCTGGGCCGAGTAGCCATGACGCGCTCTTCGGGCTTCGAGGTATCCCTCACCGTTCCCGGCATACTTGAAACACCGTGTCCCGATCCATCCGTACAGGATACCGGCCATGCATTTTGAACCCGTGGTGCTTTTCTTCATGCTCGGCGTGTTCGCCGGGCTGGTGCGATCGGACCTCAAGATCCCCTCGGCGATCTATGAAGCCCTTTCGATTTTCCTCCTCCTCGCGATCGGCCTGCAGGGCGGTGTGAAGCTGGCCGAGTTTTCGCTGCTCGAACTCCTGGTTCCCTCGCTGCTCATTCTTGCCGTTGGCGCGCTGATTCCTCTGCTGGCTTTCCCCGTATTACGGCTGCTGGGACGCATGAACCGCGCAGATTCGGCCTCGATCGCCGCCCACTACGGGTCCGTCAGCGTGGTCACGTTCTCCGTCGGCGTCGCCCTGCTCATCCAGGAAGACATCGACTTCGAAGGCTTCATGATCGTGTTCCTGGTCCTGCTCGAGATGCCGGCGTTGATCATCGGTGTCATGCTCGCGCGTTTTGGTTCCGGATCGGTTCGCTGGGGCAAGCTGATGCACGAGGTCTTCTTCGGCAAGAGCATTCTGCTGCTCGCCGGAGGACTCGTGATCGGTTTCGTCGCCGGGGCGGAGGGCATCAAGCCGCTCGACATCCTGTTTTTCGATCTGTTCAAGGGGATCCTGGCGCTGTTTCTTCTCGAGATGGGGCTGGTCGCGGCGGCCCGGATTGCGGGGCTCAAGAGCTATGGTCTGTTCCTTGTCAGTTTCGCGATCATCACGCCCCTGCTTTCGGCCGTCCTCGGAACCGTTCTTGGCTGGATGCTGGGGCTTTCGGTCGGTGGCACCATGCTTCTGGCGACACTTTATGCCAGCGCCTCCTACATTGCCGCCCCGGCGGCCATGCGCATCGCGGTGCCAAAGGCCAACCCGGCGCTCTCGATCGGTGCGGCGCTGGGGATCACGTTTCCCTTCAACATCTTCCTGGGTATCCCGATCTATTTCTGGATGGCCCGGTTCATTCATTCGTTCTGAGAGTGACGTCCATGACCGCGCAACCCATGACGCTACTGACCATCATCAGCGAGACCGTTCTTGAAGACATCCTGGTCGACGAAATCATGGGCCTCGGCGCCAAGGGCTACACCATCACCGATGCCCGTGGGAAAGGGACCCACGGCACCCGTGCGGGCCGTTGGACACAAGGGGGCAACATCCGTATCGAAGTCGTGGGTAACGCGGTACTCTGCGGCCGGATCATCGAACGCCTGCAGGCGGCCTACGAGCAGGATTACGGCCTTCTGATGTTCACCACTCCCATCGAACTGCAGAATTGAACGCCCGGATGGACACCACAGCATGAGACTCGCGGCGTTCCGAACGGGACCGACAGACGCGCCGGCATCGTGAACTCCAAGGAGACCGGGCAGCCCCAGATCATGCTGAAGTCGGAGCTGCCGGCGCACCTGATCCGTCACGCGACGCTGCGCCAGCTGCAGGTCTTCGAGGCGATCGTGCGGCTGGGCAGCTTCACGCAGGCCGCCGAGGAGCTCTTCCTGACCCAGCCGACGGTGTCGATCCAGACCAAGAAGCTCGCAGACGCTGTGGGCATGCCCCTGTTCGAACACGTCGGGCGAAGGGTCTTCCCCACTGAAGTCGGTCACGAGCTCTACGACACCTGCAGGGAGATCCTCGGCTCCCTGACCAACCTGGAAATGAAACTCGCCGACCTGCACGGGTTGAAACGCGGCCGCCTACGGCTTGCAGTCATCACCACGGCACAGTATCTGGCTCCCAGTATCCTCGGCCAGTTCGCCCGCAAGTTCCCGGATATCGAACTCTCCCTCGAAGTCAGCAACTATGACCGGGTGCTGGAGCGCCTTGCCAACAATGATGATGACCTTTACATCATCGGCCACGTACCGGACCAACTGACCGACGTCGCCGTCTATCCCTTCGCGCCCAACCCGCTCGTGGTCATGGCCCGGCGAGACCATCCACTGGTCGGCAAGCGCAACATCTCCATCCAGCGCCTCGCCCGGGAATACTTCCTGATGCGCGAACCGGGCTCCGGCATTCGCGAGGCGACACTGAAGCTGTTCGAACAGCACGGCATCCAGCCGAAGATCCGGATGGACCTCGGCAGCAACGAAGCCATCAAGCAGGCGGTGATCGGAGGCCTCGGGATCGCCGTCCTGTCGTTACACACGCTGAGCGCCGAGGGCACCTGTGGACCGATTGCACTGCTCGACGTTGCCGAATTCCCGATCCTGCGTCAGTGGCATATCGTGCATCCGCGGCGGAAGGTCCTTTCCATCGTCGCCAAGACCTTTCTCGAATTCGCGATCCAGGATGAGGCCCGGGTGCGTGCTCACATCGACCAGATGATGCATGACTTCCAGCACAACCTCAGCAGCTGACCCCCCACCAGAATCCACTCTTCCGGTCGCTGTCACAGGGTTCGGACCGTAGCCACGCGGTCGCTGTTCGGGCCGCTCGACAGCCCTCGGAAGGGCGCTGCAACCCCGGGCAGTCACCCCCCGCATTTGCTATGCTCAATGCCAGCTATCGAGCCGCATCGCGAGCCGATGGACAATGGCCCGCTGGGTGGGTTCCAGAACTCCTCCGCGGGAGCATGAATAAAAAAAGGAGAGTGGAATGAAGGCATTGGTTGTGGGGATCGCGTTTCTGCTGGGGCATGCGGTTGCGCTGGCGGACCCGGCCGACACCCGGTTCGAGATCATTGAAGACGGCGCAGTCGTACTGGACCAGCAAACCGGTCTGCACTGGATGCGCTGCAGCGTCGGCCAGAGCTGGACCGGGTCGACCTGCGCCGGACGGCCAGAGAGGTACACCTGGGATCAGGCGACGAATCTGGCATCCGACCTGTCCGATAACAACAACTGGCGACTGCCGACGGTGGAAGAGTTGCAGTCATTGGTGGAATATCGCGTCTTCAACCCCGCGATCGATCCGCAAGTGTTCCCGAACACGGAGCCTTCCAACTACTGGTCATCCTCGGAAGCCGCCTACGACGTCTTCTATGCCTGGAGCGTCCATTTCGCCAACGGCTTCAGCAACTGGCGGCACAAGCGCCAGCGATTCGAAACCCGACTCGTTCGGGACGACACGTAAAGGGCCATCGCGGGTGCGGAGACCCAAAGGCCGTGCGTGAAGCCTTGTCCAGGAAACCTGCACCGGCAGGCCTCTCACCCGTGATGGTCATGCAGCGGTGAATTCGAGTGCTTGAAATCTACCCAGCTTGATATTCCTGTCCGCCTGCCCCTTGGACTCTGTCAGGGTGCTGGCTTGCCCGCGGCGAGTGCCTGCCTGAGCCATGCCATGCACTCGGTGGCCGGCATCGGCTTCGCGAACAGGAATCCCTGGCCGATCCGGCATCCCTTCTGCAGCAGAAACGCGCGCTGTGCCGATGTCTCGATACCCTCGGCCACCGTTTCCAGTCGCAGGCTGTGCGCCATCGCGATGACCGCGGACACAATCTCCTGATCGTCGGAATCGTCCGCCAGACCGTCGACGAATGCACGATCGATCTTGAGCACGTCCACCGGGAATTGCTTCAGTGCCGACAACGACGAGTAACCGGTGCCGAAATCGTCGATCGCGACACGAACCCCCAGCTCTCTGAGCGCGGCAAGCACCTCGGACTCCGGTCCCTTGCCCTGCATCAGGGTCGTCTCGGTGATCTCGAATTCCAGCCGATCCGAAGGGAAACCCGTCTCGTCCAGAGTCTCCCGTATCTGCTCGAGCAGCCCCTTGTGCCCCCACTGGCGCACGGACAGGTTGACCGCGAGACGCATCGGCGGCCCCCCTGCGTCGAGCCACCTGCGCCCCTGGCTGCACGCTTCGCGCAGCACCCAATAGCCGAGGGGAACGATCAGGCCGCTGTCCTCGGCGATCGGGATGAACTCGCCCGGCATCACGATCCGTCCATCCGCTGTCTTCCAGCGTACCAGTGCCTCGACGCCCACGGGTGCGCCGGTTGCAAGATCCACCTGGGGTTGGTAGTGGACCAGCAGTTCGTCGCGCTCGATCGCCCGGCGCAGCCGGGCCTCCATGCTGAGGCGCAGATTCGCGGACCGGGTGAGCGCCTCGGTGTAGAACCGATAGGTATTGCGGCTCGTTCCCTTGGCCTCGTACATCGCGGCATCGGCATGCTGGATCAGTTCCGTCACCGAGTCGCCGTCGAACGGGAACACACTGATTCCGATACTGGCGCTGACGTACAGCTCGCGGTCGCCGATCGTGAACGGCTTCTCCAGGAGTCGCAGCAGGACGTCGGCCAGTTGCCCCGCTGCGTCCGGATCCCGCAACTGCTCGAGGATCAGCAGGAACTCGTCGCCGCCGAACCGCGCGAGGGTATCCTGGTCGCGAATGCGCCCGGACAGCCGTTGTGCCACGTCGACCAGAAGGCGGTCCCCCACTGGATGACCGAGGCTGTCGTTGATCGTCTTGAACTGATCGAGATCCAGAAACAGAACCGCGACCAAATCGCCGTTCCGGCGCGCCCGCGCAATTGCCTGCTCAAGCCGCAGCTGGAGCAGAACGCGATTCGGAAGATCAGTCAGCGGGTCGTGATGCGCCAGGTGTTGCAGCCGTTCCTCGGTCCGTTTCAGTTCGCTGATGTCGGTGATGACGGCGGTGTAATGGGTGGGCTTGCCGTGTTCATCGATGACCCGGCTGATACTCAACCACTGTGGAAAGATCGCCCCATCGCGCCGGCGATTCCAGATCTCGCCGCGCCAGTGTCCGACCTCCTCGAGCGATTGCCACAGCGCGCTGAAGAACTCGGGTCCATGCCGCCCGGATTGCAGGATCCGTGGATTCCTGCCCACCACCTCGTCCTCCGCGTACCCGGTGATCCGGGTAAACGCGGGATTGACCGAAACGATCCGGGGAGCAAGATCGGTGACCATTACACCGTCACGGGTGCTCTCGATCACCGCGGCAGCGAGATGCTGGTCTTCCGCCGCGCGGCGACGCTCGACCGCGGCACCGATACTTGCAGCCACGATACGCAGAATGTGTTCATCGACCTGGCCCCAGGCCCGTTCGCGGGTCACGGCGTCGAATCCCAGAAAGCCCCAGAACCGTCCCTCGACCGGAATCGGCACGACCAGCACGCTCGTGATCTCCTGGGGCTTCAGCCATGGGTGCTCATCCGGCGGGAAGTCGCGTACAAAGCCCTTGATCAGATCTCCACTGCTCAGGTGATCATACCAGCGCGGTAACGTGGCCTGCAGATCGAAATTCTGCAGATCGGCATTGTACAACTGGGGTGTGACGCCCTTGCGTACCCATTCGTAACGCTGGCTGCAAAGCAGGCGACCGGGCGGCTGCGCTTCGTGCATCTCGAACACGTAGACACGGTCCGCCCCCGATATCGAACCCAGGTCTCCCAACACTTCGTCGATCGACGCCTTGGTATCTTCCTCGCGCACCAGCGTCGGGGTCATGCCGGCGACTGTCTGCAGTGCCCGCTCGCGCGCCCGCAGCGTCTCGGCAGAGCGCGTCTTATCCACTGCGAGCCCGGTGATTCCCGCGAATTCGCTCAGAATCCTCGCCTCGCGATCAGTCGGCAGGCGGGAATCGTTGCCGAGCGCGGCCAGCGCCCCGATGACCTCTCCATTGCCGTTCCTGAAGGGCACTGCCCAACAGGCACCGTAACCGGCCTCGAGCGCGGCGGAAACGACGGTCTGGTCGGTGCTGCGCTGCGCAAGATCATCGACATAGATCGGCTCGCCCCGAGTGACCGCCCCGACGCACGGATCCAGCGGGCTTCCTGCCATGGCCGCAACCAGATTCTCCGGCAGATTCGGGGCCGTCCCAACCCACAGCGTGTCCTGTTCCTCGTCCCGAAGCAGGATCGCGGCACGCAGCAGGGGATACACGGCCTCCAGCCGGGCGCAGATGGATCGCAGCAGCACCTCCAGCGAGTCCCCCGACACGAGATCACTCAGCACGTCGATGCGGGCCTGCTCCAGCATGCGATCGGTAACCCGGGAGGTCACATCCATCAGCACTCCCTGGATCAGGGCCACGCCGTCCTCGGCATCGCGAACCAGCCAGGTCTGATCGTCGATCCACAACCAGTGCCCATCTCCATGCCAGAGCCGGTATTCCTGCCGGTAGTTGTCCGGACCCTCGGCGAGATGCCGTGCCACCTCTGCCGCGATCCGCTCGCGGTCATCAGGATGGATCAGGTCGGCGTAATTCACGCGGCCCGTCGACAGGTCCGCCGGATCGTAGCCCCAGTCCCGTATGTTGTCGCTGACGAAGGTGACCGGCCAGCCCGGGGATGACCGCCATTCCATACCAACCACCGGCGAGCGCCCGATCAGCCTGGTCAGGCGGCGAGCCCTGCGGGTGATCGCCACCTCGCGTAACAACACGATCCGCACCAGTACAAACAGGAGCAGCGCGGTCACGACAACGAAAAATCCACCCTTCAGGGCCTGCAGCCGACCCAGTCGCTCGGCATCCTCACCAGCCAGTATCAGGAGAAAGTGATCGGAGGCGAGAACCCACGGCAGCGCGATCGCTGCGTATGCCGCTGCCGCGAGCAGGGCGATCCGCAGCGCCTGCGGTTTATCCAGTCGTTTCATTCTCATTCCGCCCCCGATCCCTCCAAGCAGACATCCGACTGTCCCTGAAAGCCAACCGGCCCTTTGCCTGTCTCTGAGGCAGCATGTCCCGGCTCGCACGCCGAAGTAGCCGCTGGATGTAGCGCTGGAACCCGTTCCCGATGATTTAACGGGGTCCTCGGTGTGTCAAGCTGCTCCTGTCCACCCTCGGCATGAGCCACGGTAGACTCCATGGAGATCATCGGCAAACCAGGGCCCATCTCGGACGGGCAGCGAGCGATCGTCACACGCCACAGCCACGATATGGAGCGCACCCTGAAACGGGCCTTCCCGGGATTACCGATCCGTCAGTGGGCTCCCTGCCGATCCTCCCTGCGCCGCGCCCCGGTCCGCTGCCGGGCACAGCGCCGAGAGGCCCCTGGGTGGTCCCTGAGCGCTGGCGGCCCAGCAGGGATCGTGACCACTGTGAAGGTAAGATCTTGATTTGAATGGTGGGGACGGCCGGAATCGAACCGGCACGGTATTGCTACCAGCGGATTTTAAGTCCGCTGCGTCTACCAGTTCCGCCACGCCCCCGGGCTGCGCCGGACCGGATCGGTTGAACCGACCGGATCAGGAACCTGTAGCAGGATGGTACCGGAAACTCTGCCCCCATGGCAGCGACTGCAACGGCCCGCCGATCCCGGTAATCTTGCCCGGTGTATCCATCCGCGAAGCCCGAGTCGACCATGACCGATACGGATCCATCCACGACCGTTTCCACCGGAGTCGAGGGCCTCGACGCGATTCTCGACGGGTTGCGTATCGGCGACAACGTGGTCTGGCGTGTCGACGATATCGAAGATTACCGGCGCTTCGTGGAGCCCTTTGTTGCCGCCGCCTCGGCGCAGGGGCGCCAGATCATTTACCTGCGGTTCGGACAACACGCGCCATTGCTGCCGGACGACCCCGGCATACGGACGGTTCAGCTTGAGTCTCGGGGCGGCTTCGAGGCCTTCACGGCGCAGGTCTATCAGTTGATCACGGATCACGGGCGCGGCGCGTTCTACGTCTGCGATTGCCTGTCGGATCTCCTCGCAGCCTGGGCCACCGATTACATGGTCGGCAACTTCTTCCGGGTCGTCTGCCCCTATCTGTTCGAGCTGGATACGGTCGCGTACTTCGCGCTACAGCCCCAGAACCACTCGCATATCACGCTTTCCCGGATCCGCGAGACCACGCAGGTCCTGATCGACGTGCATCACGCTGACAACGAGCGCCAGATTCAGCCGGTGAAGGTCTGGCAGCGGCAGTCGCCCACGATGTTCCTGCCGCACCGACAGCGCGGCGATCGCTTCCTGCCGGTGGTCGACAGCAGCGATGCCACCCGCCTGCAGGCGGCGCTGGCGCATCGGCGCGAAGGCACCAGCCGGCGCCAGCTCGACTGCTGGGATCATCTCTTCCTCGAGGCGGCGGAAGTTGCAGCACCGGGTGTGGACGAATCCCGACGCTCCGGGGTGCTCGAGCATCTGCTGCAGGTCGTGATCGGCCGCGAGCCGCGCATCCTCGAACTTGCACGCCGTTATCTGACGCTGGAGGACCTTCTCGCCGTCCGCGCCCGCATGATCGGCACCGGCTACATCGGCGGCAAGGCCGTCGGGATGCTGCTGGCGAGAAAGATCCTGCTGCGCGAGGATCCCGAACGCTGGGAGCGGTACCTGGAGCCTCACGACTCCTTCTACGTTGGCTCGGATGTCTACTATTCGTACCTGGTGCACAACGGCTGGTGGCCGCGAATCATGCGCCAACGCACCACCGAGGGCTATTTCGACGCCGCCCGGTCGCTGCACCAGGATATGCTCGCGGGCGAAATTCCCGATGAGGTCCGGCTCGAGCTCGAGCGCGTGCTCGATTACTTCGGCCAGTACCCGATCCTGGTACGCTCGTCGAGCCTGCTGGAGGACGGGTTCGGTAATGCTTTCGCGGGCAAGTACGAGAGCACCTTCCGGGTCAACCAGGGAACACCCGAGGAGCGGATGCAACAGCTCGAGGAGGCGATCCGCCTGGTCTTCGCATCCAGTATGGGCGAGGACGCCCTGGTCTACCGCCAGCAGCGGGGACTGGCCAAACTGGAAGAGCCGATGGGTCTGCTGCTGCAGCGGGTCAACGGCCGTTACCACGAATCACTGTACCTTCCGGACGCGGCCGGGGTCGGCGTGTCGCGGAACGTCTTCGCCTGGGATCCCGAAATGGACCCGAAGGCCGGCATGCTGCGTCTGGTGCTGGGTCTTGGCACCCGGGCGGTAGACCGGATCGAAGGCGACCACGCCTGTGTCGTCGCGCTCGATCAGCCGCACCGGCGTCCGTTTCGCGACACGGGAGACGCGTACCGCTACTCGCAGCATGCGGTGGATATTCTCGACATCATGGATAACCGGTTGCGCTCGATTCCGCTGCGCCAGTTGGTCCAGGCTGCCCCTTCGCTGCCCCTGCGCTGGGTGGCGGAAATGGACCGCGAGGCCACCGAGCGCGCGCGCGAACACGGCGATGGCAGCCCGATCTGGCGCCTGACCTTTACCCCGCTGCTGCGTGAAACCGACTTCGTGCCGTTGATGCGGCAGCTGCTGGGTACGCTGGAAAAGGCCTATGCCTACCCGGTCGACATCGAGTTCACCCTGCATCTCGCCGACGACGGCACACCTTCGGTCAACCTCGTGCAGTGCCGCCCTCTACAGACCCTGGGGGAGCCTCGGGAGGTGCAGTTGCCCGACCGGGTCGCAACGAACCGCCTCCTGTTCTCGACCGAGGGCCGTTTCATGGGCGGCAACATGGATCAACCGATCGACCGCATCATCCATGTCGATGGCCCACGCTACAGCGCGCTGAAGGTTTCCCAGCGCTTCGCCGTCGCCCGCCTCGTCGGGCGCCTGAACCGCGAGGTCCGGGATCGCGACGAGTGTCCGACATTGCTGATCGGACCGGGGCGCTGGGGCACCAGCAGTCCCGAACTCGGCATCCCGGTCCGGTTTGCGGACATCAGTCGCGTCGCCGTACTGGTCGAGGTCGCGGAGCTTGGCTCGGGACTGATTCCCGATCTTTCGTTCGGCTCCCATTTCTTTCAGGATCTGGTCGAGTCGAAAATCGGCTACGTGGCGCTGTTCCCGCAGGAATCCGGTACCGTTTTTCACCCCGAGTGGCTGGACACGCTGCCCAGTGGAAGCCGGTTGCCGCTGGACAGCGATGAGGCGGCGGATCCGGCGATCCGGGACGCGCTACGGCTATACGACGTTCGCGGCGTCGGGCTTCGTGTGTCTGCTGATGTTGTAGCGCAGCGCCTGTTCTGCCACCAGGGGTAGAATGTCGGCTCCATGCAATCTGGGGAATCAGTGATGAAAACCGTAGTGATTACCGGCTGTGGTCGGGGCCTGGGGCTGGAATTCGTGCGCCACCTGCTGGCACGGGGCGACCGTGTCTACGCTGGCGCGCGGCGCCCGGAGTCGTCGGGTGAACTGATGGAACTGGCACAAACCCGCCCTGACCTCCTCACGGTGCTGCCGCTGGATGTCACCAACGCGGCGCACCGGGCCAACCTTGCCGCGACGCTCAACGGAAAAAGCGTCGATCTCCTCATCAACAACGCCGGCATGTACGGGCCGGTCCCGGATACCCTCGGCAATACCGACGAAGATGCATGGCTGGAAACCTTTCGCGTCAATACCGTGGCGCCACGCCAGATCGTCGAAACCCTGCTGCCGAACCTGCGTACAGGGACCCGCCCGTGCATTGCGCTGCTGAGTTCCAAGATGGGTTCGATCGCCGACAACGGATCGGGCGGCGTCTATATCTACCGCTCGTCGAAGGCTGCGCTGAATGCCGTCGGCGTGAGCATGGCCCGGGACCTCGCGGACCAGGGCATACTGACCCTGATCCTGCATCCCGGCTGGGTACTCACCGACATGGGCGGCCCGAATGCGGAAATCACGGTAACCGAATCGGTGACCTCGATGCTGAAGACGCTCGACAACGCGTCGGAAGCCGACAACGGGCGCTTCATCGACATCGACGGCAGCACGATTCCCTGGTAGGCGAAATCTGCGTCGGCGTCGGTCCAGCGTCAAAGCTCGACCGCGTAGGGTGCCGTAAGGCGAAGCCGAACCGCACCGATATTGCGCCGGCGCAGGCATCGGGGCCCCGAACGGTGCAATTCGCTGCCGCTCATTGGCACCCTACCTTTTCGTCGTGGGGGTCACGGCCGGGTTCAGCCCCGGGGCGTGACCCGACCCGTGTCCTGTACGCGCAGGCCGTCGCCGTCTGCCGGCGGTCGCCGTGGTTCCGGAACGTCGGTCGATAGTTCCAGGTCCCGGATTTCGCCATCGTGCCAGATCGTCAGCGTGGCCCGGGACCCGGAGGGCGTCTGCCGCACCAGATCCAGGAACGCCATCGGCGAATCCGGAACCTCGCCGTTCACTTCGAGCACCATCACGCCCGGAACGAGACCCCGTTCGGCGGCTTCACCGACGGCCCGGCTCACCAATACACCCGGACGATCGGGCAAACGCAACGCCTCGCGCAGGTCCGGAGTCACCGCGCCCACGGTAATCCCGAGCGCCGTCACCACCTGCTGGGATTCCGGCAAACCCTCGAATTCCAGTCCGCGCGTCGCAACCAGCACATCGGGTGCAACCAGCAAGGTCGCGCCCGTTCGCACGGCGAGCGCCAGAGCGTCACTCGGGCGACTGTCGACCAGCACGGGGTCATCGCGATGCTCCAGATGCAGTTCGATCAATCCCGTGTAGGTCGTACCGACCAGGGCATCGACCATCACGCGCTCCACCGACCCGCCGCTGGCGGCGATGACGTTGGCGAGCAGATCGTGGGTCATCGGGCGCGGTGTGGGCACTTCGCGTAGCGCCAGCAGGATGGCCAGGGCTTCGTTCGGACCGATGCTGATCAGGACCACGTCGCCGGAGGACGGCTCCCGAAGCAGAACCACCGGTGAACCGCCAAGGCTTGCGAAACCGACCGTGGCCAGTTCGACCTTGATCATCTGGTCCAGCGGTACTGCCGGTTCACGAATGTCAGCCCGAGCGACACCGAGCAGAAACAGCAGGACGGGAAGCCAGATTCCGCTCTTGATCAAGGATGCCATGACGTTCCCCCTTCGTTCCGGATTGGTGACAAATCCCTGTGACGATCTGTTGACTGGTATCGGTGCGGTTCGGCTTCGCCTCACGGCACCCTACGGGGTACAAGGCACGATAGGCAACACGTAGGGTGTCAATGAGCGGCAGCGAATTACACCGTTGAATGCCCGGGGCCTGGACGCCAGCGCCGGCGTGGTATCGGTGCGGTTCGGCTTCGCGTCACGGCACCCTACGGGAAAAGCATCTGCGTGTGCCAAGGCCCGCAATCCATCAGCCCTGCAAGGTCGCGAACGCCTGCATCACCACCACCCAGGCCAGGTAGCCACCGTACCCGAGCAGCATGGCTCCGGCCAGGATCGTGATCGGCCGAACGCCCCGCCTTTCCGGCACGGGCTCGCCCTGGGCACGCAAGCGACGTTCGCGCAGCCATTGGCGCAGGCGCCACCAGGCAAACCCGATGAGCACGGCCAGCGTCAGAATCTTCCAGAACATCATTGTCCTCCATTGACCGGGATGGGGTTCGCCGCATCTCGCCAGACACGAATTACCGGTTTCGGAACTGCTCGAGCAGATATTCCGGGATGCGTCGCTCGAGGTAGCTGCGCCCGTTACTCTCGAGGAACCCGACATGACCGCCTTGTGCGTGGCGCTCGAGGATGACGCAATCCGACAGTTGCTCGGTGGTCGGCAGCCCGTCGGGAGTCATGAACGGATCGTTGTCGGCGTTGATCATCAGCGTCGGAACGCGGATGTTCCGAATCACACCGATACTACTGGCGCGATCATAGTAATCGTCCACGTCCCTGAACCCGTGCAGGGGGGCGGTGATTCGGGCATCGAACTGTCGAAAGCTGTGCAGGCTCTCGAGGCCTTCGGCCAGATCCTGACGCGCCAGCGCCGCACATTTCTTACGCCACTGTCTGCGCAATTGACGCAGAATGTGGCTCTGGTACAGCCGCGAAAGGCCACGGTTCAACCGCCTTTCGGCGGCATGCAGGCAGAATGGCACGGAGACCGCAACCGCGCAGTCGACACCGGCTTCGTCGCCACCAGCGGCGATACTGTGCAGCAGCGCACTGCCACCCAGCGAAACCCCGACCGCGGCGAGCCCACGCGACGCATGGCGCCGGCGCAATTCGCCAAAGACGAAGCGCGGATCTTCGCTTTCGCCCATGTGATAACTGCGCAGGCTGCGGTTCGGTTCGCCGCCGGCGCCACGAAAGTGCATCGTGCAGGCCCAGAACCCCCGATCATGCAGGGCGCGCATGAGTACGCGCGCATAAGCCGACCGGCTGCCACCGCCCAGGCCGTGCAGCAGGACAACGATCGGCCCGCCCGGATCAGGGCCCCAGTCCAGCGTGACAAAATCGCCATCCGGCAGTGTCATGTGCTGCCGACGCAATGGAACCCCTCGGTGCCAGCGCAGCGTGTTGGGAACGATCGTTTGCAGGTGCCCGCCGGGCAGCCACCACGCGGGCCGGAATTGCCGAACCCGGTCGGTTGCCTCAGACACCACCGGCCACACCGCCGAGGCGCAAGCTGTCACTGCCACCGATCAACGGTATTGCCGCAGGTACCACCACTCGAAGGCTCGCTTGGCCCAGTGGAAAACTGGAGTCGAGGGCAGGATCACGTTCCGCTTCTCGGTGCGCTTGACCAGCATGCCGCTGGTCCGCGTGTCGACGATACAGATCAACTCGGCCTTGAAGGTATGACTCGGCACCTTGCCCTGAAGCTCACCCAGGAGGTTGGCCACGGCAGCCTCGGCCTGCAGATCCGCCATGTGCGCCTGTTTCGGCAACCAGTCCGGCCCCGGAAAACTTCCGGAATCACCCGCCACGTAAACCTTGTCCTGACCCGTCACCTGGCAATGGACATTGGCCTGCAGCAGTCCGCCGTCGGAGCGCGGAAGATCGGTATTGTCAAACCAGGCGTTGCCGGTCATCCCGGGCATGAACACGATCAGATCAGCGCCGAATTCGCCACCTTCGGTGGTGACCTTGTCGGCGCCAAAACCCTTCAGTTTGTGGCCCAGATGCGGCTCGATGTCCCGGCGCTTCATCTCCCGCATCAGACCCTCGACAGCCTTGGGTCCCAGCCGATTGCCGGGCTTCGGCGCCGGGGTGAAGAACATCAGCTTGAACTGCTTCCGGTCGCCGCGCTTGCGCAGATGCTGGTCGATTCCGAACATGAACTCGAAGATCGGCCCGCCGCGCATCGCCGCCGGCTCTTTCGGATTGCCGGCAAAGCCGAAGGCGATCGTGCCGCCCTTCATCGCGGCAAGACGGTCGCGGATCTTCACCGCCGCTTCCACACCCTCGCACGGCGTGATCGCATGCTCGATGCCCGGGAGCTTTTTCAGGAAACGCCCGCCCGAGGCGATGATCAAACCGTCGTTGGCCACTTCGCCGGCATCGGTCAGAACAACCCGCCCGCCGTCCTTGAGTCCCGTGACCGAAGCCGGGTGATAGTGGATGCCCATGCGCTTGAAGAACGGCTCCAGACCCACCACGACGTCCTCGGGGCTGCGCAAACCGGTCGGAATCCAGATCGTGCTCGGGTAGTAAACCAACTCCGGTTTCGGAGCGATCACGTCAATGGTCAGCTGCGGATCGGCTGCGCGCAGTTTGCGGATGGCGGTCAGGGCGCCGAAGCCGGCGCCAATCACGGAAATGCGTGTCATTGAGCAGTGTCCCTGGTTGCGGCCATGAACCGCATTGTAGGGGCTTCGCAGTATCCAGGGCCAATGACAATGACCGCCTGGCGATCGCACTGGTACACCCGACACATGGGTGCCTTCCACGCGAATTCGCGGATAGAATGCGGTTGAACTTCCAGGTTTTCACCCATGCCAGGCGCGCTCCCACGCGGGCCGGACCTTGTGAGAGCACGCGTTGTGCACCAGCGAAGCCGCTTGCATCGCCTTCGTTATCAACCCGACCAGTCCTGTAACCGGAGAACCCGTCTTGAGCACCAGCCCTCTACTGATTGGCGCTGCCGGTCATCCTGTGGCCATCGTGCCCCGGATGGCCAACCGACACGGTCTGATTGCCGGGGCGACCGGAACCGGAAAGACCATCACGCTACAGGTCCTGGCCCAGGCCTTTTCCGACATGGGCGTTCCGGTGTTCGTACCGGACATCAAGGGTGATTTCTCCGGCATCTCGGCGGCCGGCACGGAAAGCGACCGGCTCCTTGAACGCGCACGCCGCGTGGGCCTGGACCCCCTCGAACTGTACGGAGCACCGACCGTGTTCTGGGACATCTTCGGTGAACACGGACACCCCTGGAGGCTCTCCATCGCCGATTTCGGACCGATGCTGCTGAGTCGCCTGCTGAACCTGAACGATACCCAGACGGGACTCATGCAACTCGTCTTCCGGGTCGCCGACGACAAGGGCTGGCTGCTGCTGGATTTGAAGGATCTGCGCGCGATGCTGGCCTGGGTGAACGACAACCGCAAGGAACTCACGGGCCACTACGGGAATGTCGCCCCCGCCAGTGTCGGTGCGATCCAGCGCTCCCTGCTGACACTCGAGGCCCAGGGCGGCGAGCGCTTCTTTGGCGAACCGGCCGTCACCCTGGAAGATTTCCTGCAGACCGACGCGGCCGGCAAGGGCGTGGTGAACATCCTGCACGCGGAGCGCCTCTACCGCAGCGGACCCCTGGTCTATTCGACCCTGCTGCTGTGGCTGCTTTCCGAACTCTTCGAACAGATGCCCGAGGTCGGCGACCCCGAAAAACCGCGTTTCGTGCTCTTCTTCGACGAGGCCCATCTCCTGTTCAGGAATACGCCGCCCTCGTTGATCGACCGCATCGAACAGGTGGTCCGCCTGATACGCTCCAAGGGTGTCGGGGTCTATTTCATCACCCAGAACCCCACCGACCTGCCCGAGCGTGTGCTCGGCCAGCTCGGCAACCGCGTCCAGCACGCACTGCGCGCCTTCACCCCTCGGGATCAACGGGCGGTTCGGGTCGCCGCACAGACCTTCCGGCCCAATCCGGCGCTGGATACAGCCGCGGTCATCACCGAATTGGGAGTCGGCGAAGCCCTGGTCTCGGTCCTCGACGAGAAAGGCCGGCCAACACCCGTGGAGCGAACATTGATCCGCCCCCCGTCGAGCCGGATGGGACCTCTCTCCGACGAAGAGCGCCGCCAGATCATCGCGACCTCGGTACTCGCCGGCGTCTACGATGAGGAGATGGACAGGGAATCGGCGTACGAAATCCTGAAAGCCCAGGCCGAGGCAGCACTAGCGGAAGAACACCAGCCGGAGACCCGGCCGCAGAAAGCGGCGCCGAAAGCCCGTAGACCCGCGCGGCGCGGCGACAGCATTTTTGCCGCGACCGCAAAAAGCACGGCACGGTCGATCGGGACCCAGATCGGTCGTCAGATCGTGCGCGGGATTCTGGGCTCATTGACGGGCCGCAGGCGCTGACCCCATTCTGGAAAACAGGCCATTCGCAGCATTTGCCCACGTGAGGATTTCGCCATGGCACGTTGGAGAGGAAGCATCCGGGAACTGCTGAACGACGCGCAGATCCGGCTCATCGACGAAGTTCTCGCCAAAGCCCCGCCCGACATGCGCGTCGACATGAGAGGCGCACGCCTGAACCGGTATCCTGGAATGCTTCTCGATATGGATGACGAGCAAACCCGCATCGGCGTGGTGGTATGCGAGCGCCCGCCCGCGGAAACGGGTGTGGTGCTGATATCCAATCGTCCGCTGCCGGAGATCCAGCGCGCGGTCGTTGTCATCCAGTCCGACAACGAGTCCCGGCAGCAACTCGACGGGCATTGCAGCGCATCCCGCCCCGGTGGCCGCGAGACCGATGCCTCAGCGGACCCCGCACTCCACTACAGTGTGTTCCAACCCGACCGCTGAAAAGCCCGGAATCCTCGCTGCGCCAACCCGGGACACCCGCGCCGACCCAGATGCACCGCAGAAACGACGCGTCAGTCCGCGATCCGCCAGCCGACCGTATCGCCGGCGCGGAGCGGCACGCCCATCTGATCCCCGAACGGCACCTCGTCGGGAACCTGCCACGATGCCTTCTCCAGCACCAGCGTTCCCGCGTTGCGCGGCAGGCGGTAGAAATCCGGACCATGGAAACTGGCGAAGGCCTCGAGCCGATCCAGCGCCTCCGCAGCCTCGAACACCTCCGCGTAAAGCTCGATAGCGGCATGTGCCGTGTAGATCCCGGCGCAGCCGCACGCCGATTCCTTGGCATGTCTGGGGTGGGGCGCGCTGTCGGTACCGAGGAAGAACTTCGGATTCCCGCCGGTGGCAGCGCCGACCAGAGCCTGCCGATGGGTCTCGCGCTTGAGCAGCGGCAGGCAGTAGTGATGAGGCCGCATGCCACCCTGAAACATCGCGTTCCGGCTCATCAGCAGATGGTGAACGGTCATGGTCGCGCCCACGTTCGGACCCGCGTCGGTCACGAACTCCACCGCCTGACGGGTGGTGATATGTTCGAGGACGATCCGCAATTCGGGAAAGTCATGCACCAGGGGTTGCAGCGTCTGTTCGATAAACACCGCCTCGCGATCGAATACATCAACGGAGGGATCGATCGACTCGCCGTGCAGCAGCAGCGGCATGCCCTGGCGCTGCATCTCCTCGAAAACCGGGTAGCAGCGCTGCGGGTCGGTAACGCCACTCGCGGCATTGGTCGTCGCCCCGGCCGGGTAATACTTCACCGCATGCACCAGACCCGACTCCCGGGCCCGCACAATCTCGGCAGGGGCCGTCGCTTCGGTGAGGTAAAGCGTCATCAGGGGCTCGAACCCGGATCCCTCGGGCAGGCACGAGAGGATCCGTTCGCGGTATTCCAGC
>JAABSN010000060.1 GCA_011390385.1 Thioalkalivibrio nitratireducens
CGACGAGAGACGAACCCGATGCAACCCTGGTCGGTTCCCCCGGTGCGCGCCGCAGCAAATGCCACCCAAACCAGATCAGATACAGGCCACCGAGGTACTTCACCAAGGTGAAGAACTCACCGAGCAGTTCGGCGACAACAGCCATTCCCACGAGTTCCAAGGTCGCAAACAGCAGGTCGGCACAGACAATGCCGCCGCTCACCGCCACACCGTGACGGAATCCGTTCGCACTCGCGCGAGCGACGACCAGCAACACGCTGGCGCTCGGGAGTGCGGCCAAGGCCATCAGAACCGCAAACAGCGAGATGAGCTGATACACGTCCATCGCCTATCGGGCCCCTGATCCTGAGTTTCCTGTGGACAGTACACCCATTTTTGCCGAGGCTCACCTGCGCGGCATGATCGGGTCGTCTGCCGGGGCGGAAAGAATTCACGTTGAGCGGGTTGAGCCGTGTTGCTGCCGCCGCGTGGCGGCGGTATCGGTGTACTGACCCCGGAAAAGGCCAGCCATACGTTCGGCGGGCAGCTGCAATGGCGAACCACCACAACTCCATGCCGGTGTGACCGTCAGATTGGTGGCAGAGCCATTTTCTGCTCGATTCGCCGCAGGATGGCCATGACATCGTCTACTGACTGGAACGCCACATTGAGCAGCGCGGCGTTCTTGTCGGGGTCGTCAGGGTAGTCATGGGAAAAGCGGTTCCGAATCGCTCGGAGGCGCTGCCACTGTTCGCTGCTTTGGAGAAAACCCAGCTTCTCCAGGCGGTTCAGCTTGTCGATCATCGGCCTGTCTTCGAAAGGCTCCTGGAGAACACGCAGCACGGCCGGTAGCAGCCGAGCGCCGATGGCGTCCTGAAGCCTGCCGAAGCGCAGCACGAACTGATCGAGATCCTGAACGGCGTCGTCGTCCAGAGTGGCGAGCTGGCTGCCCGACAGTGGAAGCTTGCCCTCCAGGGAGGACATGGCATGCCTCAGGTGATGAGCGTGCCGCTGACACTGTCGCCAGGCATCTGCCAGCTGCTGTGCTGCTGCGTCGGTCACAGCCTGACCCCCGTTCGTTCGGCGATGGCAAAGATCGGCGGGTGTTCGCCACGCCCCGGATAGTCCACGAGCAGGTCGATCTTCTGCTCGCCGATCGCCTGCTGAACTTGCACCTGAAAACGGATTTCCGCGTTGACGATCTCTTCCGGGTCGGTGATCTGAGTTTCAATCAGCAGGTCGATATCGCCGCCACGCGCCGTGTCGTCAGCACGCGACCCGAACAGGATAACGCGCGCCTCCGGCCCGAAGCAGTCGAGGGCGGCTTGCCTGATGACTCGGTGCTGCTGTGCTGTCAGGCGCATCGAAATCTCCTGAACGGTGAGGCATGACAGCAGCTTAGCACAGGCCCGGAACGCCTCACGCCGGCCGTTACTCCTGGAGATTCCATCCACGTGGAACCTTCCCGGGGAAAGGGCCGGTGCTCGAAAGCTCTGGGCATCCCGGCTCCTGACCCCGAAACGGGGTCGCCGTGGGCGGTTCTGAGATTACGCCGCGATTCCTTCGACGACGAGATGTTTCACGTCCGTGCGCTGGCTGGCGTGCTCGAAGGTCATCGCGCAGATATGCCCACCGGCATCCAGGTCGAACACGGTGTTTTCGTCAAGATCCCGAGTCTCGACAACGTCGCCTGCCCGAAACTCGATGTAAAGCGTATCCGTGTCTTCGAAATAGCTGACCTTCATGGCTTGAATCCTCGATCGAAAAACGCGTTGTGCACCGTCTCGCCGTCGGGCAACAAAACCACGCGCAGGTAGCGATTCTCCTTCTCGGCGATCCGCGCCCACCGCCGGATGAGGAAATCATTCCTCTCCGAAAGCGAGCTTCCACCGTCGCTTGGGATTATCGAAACGCACGTCTGAAGCCTTGAAGATCTCCGGCCCCCAACCCTTTGGAACCCAGTTACGGAGGTCCTCGTGATCCGGGTGCTTCGGATCCAGGAGGGCCTCGACCAGGTTCTCGTAACCCCAAACCCCTCCGCAGTCTTCCGGTGGGCAGGCGCGGGCACCCGCCAGGCATTGTGGATAGCGCTGTCCCTTGATGCGTGGCTCGACTCCGACGAGTGTGATGCGGTGCTTCCAGCCATCACCGAAGTCGTAGTCGTAATCGAAGGTCTGGCCCGCCTCCTCGATCAATTCGATCACGCCGACGGCCCAACCGGGAAGCGTCACCCTGCCCGTACCGAATCCTTCGTCGTCCGGTATGCCGATGGGGAGCAGCTGCCCGCTCTCCGGTTCGGCGACCTGGAACTCGTGCAGGTGATAATCCTCCCAGCCCATCGCGTCCTGGATCGCGACGTGCAGATCCCAGAACGAATAACTGGCCGAGACCAGGATCTCCCGCCAGATCGGGGGCTCAATGCCGAGAAGCTCGAGCCGGAAGCGGAACACGTCACGTCGCTGGTTGGCCACTGCTCGTCCTAGTCCTTTGTCGGAAAAGCGGACGGTGCCATCACTGCCTTGCGGCAATCAAGCGCGCTGTGTGGGCATGGACACAGCGCCGGGGTCGCTTTTCGCGCCTACTCTTTGGATAGTAGCCGCCCGATCATGGTCGCATCCGGCCCGACCTTCTCCAGACTGATGCCAACAAGATTATCCAGGCTCATGCCCACTCCCGATCACATCCATGCGCGGCTTTGTCATCACTTCCATGACAAAGGCGTCCCTTGCATTCATCATTCGCGTCCATTCCTCCCGGCGGTAGATTTTCGGATTCACCTCGCGGCCCAGCGTTTCCTGCACGGGATGGAGCGCGCCGACCACCTCGGCGAACCCCGCGTCACCGATGATCAGCAGGTCGATATCGCTGGCCGCCGTCTCCCTGCCGCTGGCCACGGAACCAAAGACAAAGGCCCGAACGATCTTCCCTGCCAGCGGCTCAAGCGCACGGTGGATCACCTCGGTCAAGCCGAACGTCTTTTTGACGATGCCCAGCAGCTCACTGTAGATGGGGCACTGCGGGTTGGCCTGATAATGGTGCTGGTTGCCAATTCGGTTCATGCGCAGGATACCTGCCGCCAGCATCCGGTCCAGCTCCCGCTTGATGGTGGCCACCCCCATCCCCGTCAGACGCAGGATTTCCTTGGTGTAGAAAGTCCGCTCCGGCTGGCCGTACAACAGGCCCAGCACCTTTTGCTGGGTCTCGGTAAACAGGGCATCACTGAGCTGGCTCACGGCGGTCCGACCTAGATCGTTCACTTTTGATGAACCATAGTTCACTATAGATGAACTATCAAGCCGCGGTTTTCCGGGGACAGCCCCACGAGAGGGAGGTCGTCAGCCGGCGAGCTTGGCACTCGCCAGCCGGTTCAGGCTGATGTTCTGTTCAGCCGCCTGCAACACGAGCTTGCGATGCAGCTCCGCCGGAATACGCACACGGAATTCACCGCTGTACTCCCTCTCCGCGAGCGCAGCCGGAGGGGTTTCGCCGGCTTCTGCCATGTCCGCGACGACCTCGGCAACCAGGGCCCGGATGCCGGCAAGGGCCGCCTCGGGTGTATCTGCAAGCCAGCTCAACGAGGGGAACTCCGCACAAAGACCGACGTGTTCCCCATCCTCGGGCGACCACGTTACGCGATAGGTGTAGTGATCGGGTTTCATGTCTGCTCGTCCAGCTTTTCAAGCGCCTTGAGTACCTGTCGGACCTGGTACGGCTTTGCCTTGTCGCCCGCCCGCTGAATGTTGATGCGAGGATCCCCCACCCATGGCGTCCGGAAGATCAGGTGACTGGTCCCCCTCTGCCTCGGCGGGCCGAAGTATTCCTCGCATACCTTGCGCAGGTCGGTGAATCGAACGTTCGACGGTTCCGTCCGCATTTGCTCGATGATCTTCCTGATCGTCGCCAGGGAAAAATGGTTCCATTATTGGAACCATTCAGTCAAGTCCCTGCGCAACGAACGCCTTTCCGGGGACAGTCCAGCCGTTTTATCCGAGACTCGCCTCCGCGGCATCCGTATGTCCTAAGAACCACGCGCGGACTCGGGATCATGGCCCGTCCGACTCCTGCATCCACGCCGGGATGTCTCGCTCCCCGTGCAGAATGCGCCAGACGTCGATGTGGTCGGCACGTTCGACGTAAAAGACGAGGTGGGGGTAATGTGGGAGGTGCCAATGACGCAGGCCCGGCAAGTTGAGTTCGTGGGCGTAGCGGGGTGAGCCGGTGGCGGGATGGCGGCTGATGTGGGCGTAGGCCTGCTGCAAGGCGTCGATGAAGCCGAGTGCTGCCGGTTCGGCACCCTCGGCGAGGTAGAAACCGACCGCGTCCTGGACGTCCCGTTGTGCTCGCTCGCGCGGGACGACGGGCTTGACGCTCATCCCGCCTGTCAGGCCTTGCGGCTGGGCTTGCCACCCGCCCGGGCGGTACCGCGTACATGCTCACGCAAGCGGTCGAAGTACGCCTCGTTCACCGGTGCGGAGGGCGCCGATGATGCACCGGTGAGCAACAGGTTGCGCAGCTGCAAGCGATCCTGATCACGCCGGATCAGCTCGCGCACGTACTCGCTGCTGGTACCGTAGCCGCGATGGCTGACCTGCTCATCAACGAAGGCCTTGAGGCTTTCGGGCAGGGAAATGTTCATCGTGCTCATGGTCCAAGTCTAGGTCGCCTTGGCAAAATTTGGCAAGGGTCGAGGTTGCCCGCCTGCCCGCGCCTGGCAAGCCTCACGCTCGCCTCGGCAACATGATCTGGTCGTCTGGAGCGCTGAAAAAATGCAGATCCGCGCCGCCACTGCGGAATATGCGGCGGTAATCGGCGCGGTCACGTATCGTCCGACCATGGCCGAGCCCAACCCGTCCGCACCGACTCTGTTGCTGCTCTCCGGCGGAATCGAGAGCGCCGCATTGCTGTACCAGCTCCGACAGCAGGCGGAGCCAGCGCATGCCCTTTGGGTCGACTATGGCCAGCGCAACGCCCGGCACGAACGAGACGCGGCCCGGTACCTGGCTGAAGACTGCGGCACCCCGCTGCATACGATGGATCTTTCCGGACTGCGTGCCAATTTCACTCGGGCTTCCGAGTGGGTGAGCCACGTGCCGCTACCGCAGCGCAATCTGGCCGTGCTTGCCCTTGCCGTGAACCTGGCCCAGCACATCGGGGCCCGGCGCATCCTGCTTGCACTGAATCGCGACGACCGGAAACACGGCCCCGGAAGCCGGCCCGAGTTCCTGCATGCCTTCACGAACCTGGTGGACACCCTGGTGCCCGGCCTGGAGGTTGTGGCGCCGCTGCACGACCTGGACAAATCGGAGGTGATCCGCGCCGCTGCACCCACCGGCATCGATTGGACCCGCACCTGGAGTTGCCTGCTCGGTCACCCCCGACATTGTGGCCGTTGCCCGCAATGCGAGGCGCGCCGGGCGGCCTTCGCCGCCGCCGGGATTGCCGATCCCACGGACTATCTCCACACCTCGTGATCCTTTTACGGGGACAGTAAACCCGTGCGACTTCGTGTCGCACCGGTGTACTGTCCCCGTAAAAGGCCGCGGTGTCGGCCTGTCCCTCGCTCTACCCAGACCCCGTGAGACTTGACCCCGGTACCTGAGTACGTACACTTGCGGCGCGCACGGCAATGGACTGAACCAGCGCCAGCCCTATATTGAACCCACCGCTGATGATAGAAGCTGACGCTCCCCGTTCGCCTGCTGATTGGTTGTCGCGTCTGACGCACTCAGTTGCTGTCCTGACCTCCGGACTGCTGGTAGGTGGTCTGACTATCTTCGTTTCGGTGTCGTTGGCGGCGCTGATTTTTACCGGAGCATTGACGGGCCATCTCGAACGGGGCGTCGAGATGGCGCTGATCAGCGCCACACTGGTCGGATTGATCGTCTCCATCGCCGGCTCCGGTGCATTCACGATCGCGATTCCCCAGGACCGCACGGCGCCCATTCTGGCCATGATGGCCGCCAGTATCGTTGCGGCGGCCCCCGCAGGAACGAATGCAGACCAGCTTTTCCTCGGCGTCCTTGCCGCCATCGTGGGCACCACGCTGATCGTGGGGATTGTCCTGCTCTCCCTGGGGCTGGGTCGGGCCGGCGACCTGATGCGTTTCTTCCCCTACTCGGTGCTCGGCGGCTTTCTGGCCGGTACCGGTTGGCTGCTGGTACTGGGAGCCATGCGCATGATGAGCGGCATGGAACTCAACTCGGCGGCCGAGCTGGCGGCGCTGATGGCACCGCATCAGATTGTCCACTGGATGCCGGGTCTGGTGATCGCCGTGGCGCTTCTGCTCGCTTCGCGCAAGGCCAATCTTGCGATCACGTTGCCTCTGCTGTTGCTCGGGGCTACCGCAACGTTCTATGCCGTCATGCTGAACAACGGGGAGTCGTTGGCTTCGTTGAGCGCAACGGGATGGCTCCTCGGCACATTTGACCCGACGGAATCCGCGATCATCCGACCCGGCGATTCAGGAATACTGCCGGGCAGCGCACAATTGCTGGCACAGGCGAACTGGTCTGTCGTCCCTTCGCAATGGGATGGGATTCTGACCGTGCTGCTGATCAGCGCGGTTTCGATCATGCTGACCGCGAGCGGAATGGAAATGCTCTCGCGCAACGATATCGACGTCAATCGTGAACTGCGGGTGGCCGGGATCGCCAATGTGGCGACCGGGCTGAGCGGCGGCATGGTCGGATTCCAGTCGTTGAGCCTTTCCAGTCTGGCGCTGAAGATGGGCGGCAAGACCCGGGTCGTGGGTGTTATCGCAGCACTGACCTGCGGCGCCGTATTGTGGTTCGGCACCGATCTCATTGTCTATCTGCCGCGGGGAATTCTGGGCGGCCTGTTGCTCTTCCTGGGGTTGTCACTTCTCGGTGGGTGGTTGATCGGGACCTGGGGGAAACTGCCGCACGGAGAATATCTCGTCATACCCTTGATCCTCGTTGTCATCGCCACCATGGGCTTTCTCGAGGGTATGTTGACCGGGCTGCTGGCAGCCGTGATCCTGTTCGTGATCAATTACAGTCGCACGCCGATCGTTCGCTATGCACTTTCGGGCAAAGAGATGAAGAGTCGATTGGCGCGACCCGTTGATCACGAGCGCTATCTCCATGAGCACGGGGACCAACTGCTGATACTGAAGCTTCGCGGGCACCTTTTTTTTGGTACCGCCAACCAGTTGCTCCAGCGGATTCAGGAGCGCGCCGATGACTCCGGCTCGCCATGTCTGCGGTATGTGCTGATCGATTTCAGGCAGGTCACGGGAATCGACTCTTCGGCGATGTATTCCTTCCTCCGGTTGCACAGGATGGCGGGGCAAAAGGGATTCCGGGTTCTGCTCACGGATCTCGCGCAACGGTTCCAGGAACGGCTGCATGTGCAGGAGCTGGTCGAGGCCGAGGGTATCTTCCAGACCTTCGCGGATCAGGATCATGGGCTGGAGTGGTATGAAAATCAGGTCCTTGACAGATTTGGGCCTGTTCTCCTGCGTGTTTCCCCTTCGATCCTGGAGCGGCTTTCCGAGCATTTCAGCGATCAGACGGCCGTCGATGCCTTCCGGAATTATCTCTTCAAGATAGCCTTTTCCAAGGGACAAACCCTGATCACCCAGGGAGAACCCGCGGGCGATCTCTTTTTTCTCGAGCAGGGCGGAGTCTCGGTGTATCTGCGCACCTCGGAAGGGCCAGTGATCCGGATCCAGCGCATGGGTCCGGGTACGGTTGTGGGCGAAATGGGGTTTTACCTCGATACGTTGCGTTCGGCGTCGGTGATCACTGATGACGACGGCAGTGCATATCGACTGACGCGGGAAGCACTCGACCGGATGGAGAAGGAACATCCGGAGTTCGCAATGATCCTGCATCGATTCATCGCGGACCTGCTGGCCGAGCGGCTGCACCGGACCATGCGGACCGTCGAGGCTGTAATGCACTAGTGTCCTGTCGGACTTGGGTGCCCGCAGCGGGTTCTCCGGACCCCTACCGTCTAATCGAAACCGACGATCTGCTCGATCGTTTGGCCAGCTCTGAGCTGGATACCGCTCCGCCGGATCGGTTCAGCCTGAATTCCGCTGCCGGTAAACTCGACGTCGTAGATCCCTGCCGGCAGCTCGTAGCTTCTCGGGTTGGCGTTGCCAATCCTGCTGGTGCCGAAGTCCCGAATCATGTCCCGCCCGGTGGCCTGATTGACGATCTTGACTCTGCCTTCCAGCGGGCGACCGTTGTGCGTCAGGCCCAGCTTGAGCGTACCGAGCTGGAAGTCATGAATCTGTTCGGCCTGCCGACCTGCGCTCACTTCGACACCACGCACCCAGGCAGCCTCGCCGAGGATCCCACTGCCGGTAAACTCCACGTCATAAATCCCGGCCGGCAACTCGTAGCTTCTCGGGTTGGCGTTGCCAATCCTGCTGGTACCGAAGTCCCGAATCAGGTCCTGCCCGGTGGACGGATCGACGATCTTGACCCTGCCTTCGAGCGGACGACCGTTTTGCGTCAGGCCCAGCTTGAGGGTGCCGAGCTCGAAGTCATGAATCTGCTCGGTCTGCTGACCTGCGCTCACTTCGACCCCACGAACCCAGGCGGGCCCGCCGAGGAGTCTGTTGCCCGTAAATTCCACGTCGTACACGCCGGCCGGCAAACTGTAGCTGCGAGGATTGTTGCGACCACTCAGCATGGTGGTTCCGAAATCCCGAATCATGTCCTGTTCGCTTGCCGCATCGACAACCCGAACCCGGGCATCCCAGGGCTGCTGGTTGACGGTGACACCCAGCACCAGCGTGCCGGGTCCAAGCTCGAGGATCCGCTCAACCGTCTCGCCTTCAGCCACTTCAACAGCGCGGAACCACTGGCCCTCGGCGAGCGTGTCCCCGCCTTCCAGCCAGACTTCGTAAACGCCGGCAGGGACAGCAAAAAAGCGTGGATTGGGATTGGAAGTGCCCAGCCAACCTGCAGGGCCTCCACTGCCAACCAACTCGACGCCGGTCTCGCTTTCAATGATCCGCACTGCGCCACGCTCAATCGGTTCGCCCAGGACATTGACGCCAAGGAGCAGGCCGGTCGTCGGCAGTTCAGGCTCCGGAGCAAGAACAATCCGCAGCGCCTCGGTCAGTTCATGGGTGCTGTCTGCCGATACGTACCGTCCGCCACCGGCTTCGGCCATGCACTGCAATTGGGAGGTGTCCTCATTTCCCATGGCAAAACCGACGACGTGAAAAGTGAAGTCGATGTCCATGGCGGCCGCTGCGCGTACAGCCGCGCACGGGTCGCCTCCGCAGTTTTCCAGACCGTCTGATATCAGCACGACCGACGCCGCGTGCTCGCTGGTCTTGAGCAGATCCAGCGCGTGGGAAACAGAGCCGGTGATCGGCGTCATCCCCCTGGGGTTGATCGAATCGACTGTGCGCATGAAAGCCGCCTTTTCCAGCGTTCCCATGCCAATCAGGGTCTCGATATCACCACAGTCGCCGCGTCGATTATGGCCGTAAGCCACCAGCGCCACGTTGGTGCTGCCATCGAGGTCGTCGACCACTTCGCGCATCACCTCGCGCGCGACGGTAATGCGATGCCCGCCCTCCATCTCGGCCCACATGCTGCCCGAGGCGTCAAATACAAAAATGACGTTTTGCGCCGGCTCGTCAGCCAGCGCATGGCCAAGACCGGCAAGCAGTAGTAAGCCCCCAAACAATTTACCCATCATCGGATTTCATGCTCTTGTAGAACGCTGTGGCGGAATAGCCCGGATGCTGCAGCTCGGCTGCACCGCGCAACGATATCCTGTTTTTCCGCAAAAGGGGACCGAGGGGTTGAGTTCTAGCGTGAACGAACCCACGTAGGGTGCCGTGAGGCGCAGCCGAACCGCACCGGATACGACGCCGATGCCGGCTTCCGGCTTCCGAACGGTGCAATTCGCTGCGCTCATTGGCACCCTATGGATTTCATCGTCAGGGCTGGCCGCGAGCACCGTGGCAGTTGGTCCCTCGGTCCGCCTTTCCCGCCTTTTTTCTTTTAACGAGTCGGGGTTGACTGATTGCGCTTGCGCCTGCCTCGGTGCCGCTTCATCCTTGTCCATGATCCTTCGTCTCAAGAAGACATCGCCATGGGTTTCATCCGCCTGTTTCCGCTCGAGGAGATTCACCCGACCGACCCGGCGCGATTCGGCTACGGCGACCCTGCGCGGGCGCGCGCCATCGAGCGCTTCGCGGCGCCCGAATGGGTCGTTCAGGTCAACGAAATCCGGTGCTTCGAGGATTGTCCGCTGTACCTCGTTTCGGAAGACGACCCGAATATCCTGGTGGACGGTATCCGAATGGAATTGCGCGCCGGTATCTGGCTCGTGGTGGCCAATGATGCACCCGAGGCTTCCGACCGCTTCGAGGCGCAGATCGAGTTTGCGCTGCAGGGCCGCGTGGCCACCCTGCCCTTCTCGCAATACCTGACGGAACGCGAACGCGCTTTGCGACGTGCGGGTATCCGCAAGGTGACGGGCGTCCGGGTCGACTCCGAGAAGAGCTGACCCGCGACACGGATACGAATCCATGGTGGACGCACGCGCATTGATCAGCTGTAGGCTGGACCGAAGGGCGAGCGCAGCGAGTAACCCAAGCGGCGCATATGAAATCCACGCCTTATGGATCGCCGCGTCCCGCCACGCTGCGCTCGCGGCTAAAGGCAGCGCTCCTCGCGATGACGGACTCAATCAGCGCTTCCCCAGGAATAACGGTTCAATGCCTGCGACGATATCGATCCGGACTTGAAGGGTGCGCGGCATCCACCAGGCACGCCGCTTCAGTCGCCCAGAAACTCGTGCTGCCACTGCTCCCAGTCCTCGGTGGCGGTGACGGTGAGGAGGGCCCGGTTGATGGGCTCGCGCAGCTCTCCGGCCTCGATCACCGCGAAGCCGTAGTCCTGGTCGTCGAGGGTGAAGGGCAACACATGCAGGCGACGCATCTCGAAGGCGCTGATCTGGTAACGGAGAATCGCCTCATCGGAGACCACCGCCTCGACCTCGCCACGCTCGAGAGCGTTCAGCGCATCGGTCAACGTGTCGTAGGCACTGAAATCGATCTGCCGCCCGTTGAGCCAGTCGGCTGCGGTGGTCCCGGGCAGAGCCGCAACGTGCACACGGCGAAGGTCCGCGGGCGAACTCACGCGGGACTCCAATTGGCCCACCGTCAGCGAGGAGGCGATCAGCGCCGTGAAGGTCGACACGGTGACCAGTGCCGCGAACATCCAGACCAGACCGATCAGACGTCCGAAGAAGGTCACCGGCGCCTTGTCTCCGTAACCAACGGTGGTCATGGTCACGGCGGCCCACCAGAACCCGGAGCCGATGCCCTGTAGCGGCCGCTCGCTGAACTGCTCCCGGTTACGGCGGTGCTCGGCCAGCCAGAGCAACGCGCCCCAGAAGGTCAGCACACCGGCCAGTATCAGCAGCACCATCATGAAATCGCGCGAGAAGAACACGCGCACCACGGCCCACCAGCCACTATCGTGGCGAAGGCTGGCCGCCACGCCGAGGCCAGTACGGAACCACGAGTGCGTGAAATCGAGCTGCCTCTCGCGTTCAGCCGTCATGGTCAGCGCGCCTACTGCCACATCAAGCCTGCCGTTCGCGGTCTCGTCGAGAACTTCACGGATGCCGCGTTCGTGGTAGACGTAGTCGACCCCCATCTCCGTGGCGACTGCCTCCCAGAGGCGGACCGCGAGGCCGTCGTAGCCGCCCGCACCGTCGGGGATCACGAACGGAGGCGCTACCCGGACGCCGACCTGCAGAGTTTCCCGATCGATCGAGCCCTGCCCCTGCACCGGGGCCACGGGGAAGACGAGAAGGACGAGCAACGCGGAAAGCAATCGGATCATGCGGCCTCCGGACCAACCGTTTTGGGCCATCCTGCCCTGCAGGCGTGCTCCTGTCACGGTACCGCGCACACAGGCTCGCCCGAACGCAGCCCTGTATTGTGGTCCCGGCGCGGTTTAGCTTGCGTCTCACTGCACCCTGCTGGACACCCTTGTAGCACTGCGCATGGCCGGACCTCGACCAATCGGAGCCGAGTGCCGAGCCCATGGTGTTCCGGGAGAAAGCGCTGTTATCATCAACGGCCAAGGGACGCGCAATGACACTGCGGCCCGAAGCCCTGCACTGAGCTTCGTTCAACGTGCACATTCACGACCCTCGCACGGCTGGCTTCGATCACCGCACGGTGACGACGCGCCTGATGAAAGTTGACAGGAACCGACAGCAACAGGTATCCAGACCCGCTTTGAAGGGTGATGCCAGGCGGCCCGGAAATGGATCTGGTCGTTAACCGACCGCAACACGTTGTGCACTAAAACAAACAAAACAAGAATCATATGGAGGAAGGACAAATTGGCATATTCGATTCGCAGGATGAGTGTGGCCATGGCACTGGCAATCTCGGGTGTGGGCGGAATTCTGGGTGCCCCGCAGACTGCCGAGGCCACTTTCGGATACTACGGCTATGGGTACGGGACCCAGAGCAAGGGCATGGGCGGTGCCGGAACCGCATTGGCACAGGATCCCCTCGCGGGGCTTACGAATCCGGCCAGCCTGGTACATCTGGGCAACGTATGGGCGGCTGGCGCCACGCTGTTCAATCCGAACCGCAGCTACACGGCCGACGCGAACTTTCAACCCCCGATGGGTCCGGGCGATCCGACCTTCATCACTCCCGGTCGATACAAGAGCGGAAGCGACTTGTTCCTGATTCCGAATTTCGCCCGCAACTGGAAACTCGACGAAAACAGCGCGATCACACTCTCGCTCGCGGGCAACGGCGGCATGAACACGGACTTTGGAAAAGCCGTATTCGAAAACTTCGCGCCCCCCGACGCACCCGCCCAGTTCCAGGCGTCGAAGCCGACCGGAATCAACCTGATGCAGCTGGCCGTCGGCATCAGCTATTCGCGTCGCCTGAACGATCAGCACAGCATCGGCGTTACGCCGATCCTTGCGGTACAGGGTTTCAAGGCCACCGGACTCGAACCCTTCCGCGCGGTCTCGAAGCACCCGGACAAGCTCACCAACAACGGCCATGACCTCTCCTACGGCGGCGGCATACGCATCGGCTGGATGGGGCAGATCACCGATGAACTGAGCCTCGGGGCCTCGTACCAGAGCAAGCTGAAGATGAGCCGCTTCAAGGACTACAAGGGTCTGTTCGCCAATGGAGGGGAGTTCGACATTGCCGGGACCTGGAACGTCGGAGTCGGATACAAGGTGACACCGGATGTGACGGTGGCATTCGACGTACAGCGTTATCTGTTCTCGGACGTGAAGTCGATCGCCAACCCCGGGGACCTTCCGATCGCGCCGGGCTCGATCGTGATGGGCACCGACAACGGTCTTGGTTTTGGCTGGAAGGATGTCACTGCCTACAAGCTCGGCGTACAGTGGCGGCAGAGTCCGAAACTCACGCTGCGCGCCGGCGTCGCACACGGCAGCCAGCCCGTTCCCAGCAGCCAGGCGCTGTTCAACATCCTGGCCCCCGGGGTGACCCAGCGGCACTACACACTGGGACTGAGCTACCGTATCAGCGATCGCAGCGAGATCACGGCGTCGTTCATGCACGCACCTCGGGAACGGGTCCGGGGAAGCAACCCGAATACCGGGCCTCAGACGGGATTCATCGAGATGGATCAGAACGAGTTCGAATTGACGTTCACCCGATACCTGAACTGATCGATCGTCCCTGAATTCCGTCACTTGACCTTTGGAGAGCCGATGAGCACGGATATCAAGGCCCTGTTCGATGCCGAGCCCGATTCACCCCTGTACGTCGCAATCAACCGCGTGATGGTGGAGAACAACCCCAGCCTGATGCGCATGATGCGCCAGGCCAGTTCCGAAATGTGCCTGGCGACCGCGCTGACGCCGGGGTTCCGGGGTTTCGACCTGATGCGGCAGACAGGAAGCTGCCCGATGGGCATGCGCTGGGGCGCCAGTACCGACATGACCCAGGAACTCTCGCATATCTGGATCGATCAGTTCACCTACTGGGACAGCCTGGAGGCGCACGAGGACTTCCACGAGACTTTCGAGGACGTGGTGGTCACCGCGTGCGACAAGTGCGGCAACGTGCTGCTCGATGGCCCCGAGGAGCCGGTGTACCGCATCGTGAAAAGCCACTTGCCCAAGCTGGTATCGCTGAACCAGTTCGAGCATGCGCGGGCTGCCGGCGGGAACCTCGCGCACATGGCGGTGGACTCCGGGCGTACCGTGACCGTACTGGCAACCCACCACGTGCGTCCGGGCAAGGAAGCGGAGTTCGAGGATGGCGAAATCCAGACCATGGAACTCCTGCGCGAGACCAACGGTATGATCGGCTACCAGATCCTGAAACGCGTCGGTATCTCCACGCTCGGATCGGGTCACGCGACCGTCGATTCGATCATGGAACGCATGAAGGACACTCCCGGGGCCAAGCTCAAGCGCACGGCCGAGGTCTGGGAGGGCTACACCATTCCCGCCGAATACGTGGTGATGGTGGAATGGGAGACACTCGAGGCCGCACAGCGCGGCATGCCGCACGTGAACGTGAAGCCCGAAATACTCTTCGTTCACGGCCCCAAGGTATTCAACAACTGCATCCGCATGCCCACCGTGCGTATGGCCACATCCATGTTCGCGGAGCAGACCTATCGCGAGGTGCTGCAGCAGGCCTGACCCCGATAACGCGTGTTCTCTCTCATTGGGGGAGAGGCTGGGGGAAGGCGGATGGCGGTCGCGGGGATTCCCCGACCGCTGCCTTCACCCCGCGGTCTCGATGGAATCACGTCCCGTTGCGCAACGAACGTTGCAAACTCCGCACAACAGCGAGGTCCGAGAATGCCCATGCCAAACCGCAAGCTGGTCGTCATCGGCGGCGATGCCGCTGGAATGAGCGCGGCATCCAAGGTCCGGCGCGAACATCCGGAACGCGAGATCGTGGTGTTTGAACGCGGTCGGCACACCTCCTATGCGGCCTGCGGCATGCCCTACTTCATCGCCGGCCAGGTGGAATCGTCCGATCGCCTGATAGCGCGCAAGCCCGAGGTCTTCCGCGAAAAACAGAACATTGACGTACGCATCCGGCACGAGGTCGTGGAAATCGACACGGCGCAACGGCGGGTCAGGGTTCTCGATCTGGAGCAGAAAGCGACCTTCTGGGAGAGTTGGGACGACTTGCTGATCGCCACCGGCGCCTCTCCGATCGCTCCCGACCTGCCGAACATCGACGCCAAGGGGATCTTCAGCCTTTCCACCCTGCAGAGCGGGATCGACGTCTTCGAGTACGTGGAGGCCCAGCGACCCGCGAAAGCCGTCGTCGTCGGTGGCGGTTACATCGGAATCGAGATGGCGGAGGCATTGTGCGAACGCGGCATGGAAGTCGCGTTGGTCGACATGGCAGCCGAGGTGATGGTCAGTATGGACGCCGACATCGCGGCGTCGGTCAGTCAGGCCATGAGAGATGCGGGAGTCAGCGTGTTCCTGAGCGAGCAAATCGAGCGCTTCGAAACCGACTCGGACGGAAGGGTCCGCGCCGTGGTCACCGACCGGCGGGTGCTGGAGGCCGATCTGGTGATTCTGGGCATCGGGATTCGGCCAAATGCCGAGCTGGCTGAGAAAGCCGGAATCGAACTGGGCGCCGGCGGCGCGATCCAGGTGAACAAGCGACTCGAAACGTCGGTGCCGCATGTCTGGGCGGCCGGCGACTGCGCCGAATCGTTTCACCTGGTCAAGGAGGAGCCGGTTTTCATTGCCCTCGGTACGGTCGCCAACAAGCACGGACTGGTGGCCGGCATCAACATCAGCGGCGGAACGATGGAGTTTCCCGGTGTTCTCGGGACCGCGATCACCCGGTTCCGCGATCTGGAGATTTCCCGCACGGGTCTGTCGGAAAAGGAAGCGGAAGCGGCCGGGATTCCATTCAGGGCGAAGACCATCGACGCCCTGACCCGGTCCCACTACTTCCCGGGCACCGCGAAACTGAAAGTGAAACTGGTGGTGGAAGACCGGACCGGGCGCCTCCTCGGCGGCCAGATCGTGGGTGGAAACGGCGCTGCCAAGCGCATCGACACCCTGGCCGTCGCGATCACGGCACGGCTTACGGCGGAGCAACTGGTCTATACGGACCTCTCCTATGCTCCGCCCTTCTCGCCGGTCTGGGATCCGGTGCAGACGGCTGCCAGAACACTGGTGTAATGTCCGGGCTGCACATGAACCATGCAGTGCTCCTTGCGAAGCGTGCGACACGGGCGGAGAAGAGCCGAGCCGGTAGGCAACCGATTCACTTCGCTGTGAGCTGCTGCCCGGAAGGAGATGCACTTTGGACGGAATGCAGATCACTGACCAGGTCACACGACGCGATGCGTTCGATTATCGCCGAGCCATGGATCTCTGCCCCCGGGCACGGGAATTCGAGTTTCGGCGTCCACTTGAGCTCGCGGCGCTCAAGCCCGGTGAGATCCTCGTGGACTTCCCAAGCGGTGGTTCCTACCTGCTTCCACACCTCGATGCGATAGCACCCGGGGCCATTCTCCGTCCGGTGGAGCATGTCACCGGCTATACCGAAGGCGACGGCACAATACTGACGGGAAGCTGGGACCGGCTTCCCTTCGGGGACAGAGAAGTAGACGTGGTACTGACACTTGCGGCACTGCATCATGTGATCGTCGGCCGCCCGTCGTATTACCGAGAGTGTCGTCGCGTGCTTGCGCCCGGCGGGCGGCTGATCATCGGCGACGTGGAAGAAGGGACTCCGGCAGCCCTGTTTCTTGATCGGTTCGTCAATCAGCACAGTTCTCAGGGACATGAAGCGCGATTTCTCGACCGCGACACGGAGATTGCGCGCATCGAAAAAGCCGGGTTCCGGGTCTTGGCTTATGAAGCAATGCGTTTCCATTGGATGTATCCCGACAAGGCCACGGCCATCCGGTTCTGCCGACACCTTTTTCGTCTCGATCGAGCCGACGATTCGCAGATATGGCGTGGGCTGGACGATTATCTCGGGCTCGAGGCAGGGGTGGACCAGGTGCGGATGAATTGGCAGCTGGCATTCGTCCGTGCCGACCGAAATGAATGAACTGCGACTGACGATGCGAAGCTCCCGTTACGGACCGGCTTCATGAACGAGCGAAAGCATATCGCCGTTCTTTTTCACGCAAGGAGTCTGCGCAGGGATCTGAGATCGAGCGTAGTCTTTCACCTCGCCGACCACTGGCGGGCCGCAGGACATCGGGTGTCGATGCTGCGCGGGACGAATCACCCTGTTCCCGCTGATCTCCTGTTCTTGCACGTGGATCTCTCGGTGGTGCCGGACGACTACCTGGGCCTGGCATCCCGCTACCCGGTGGCGATCAATGGCCGGGTGAAGGACATCAGAAAAACCCGGGTCAGCGAACAACTCGTCAGCGAGCAAGACGACTGGGACGGACCCGTCATCGTCAAGTCCGTACTGAACTACGGCGGCGAACCGGAACGGCGACTCGGCAGCCCGCGTATCTTGAGATTGACTCGCGCTGCGGGCGTTTTTGCACGTGTCCATCACCGATGGCGAAGGAGCGTGATACAGCGGAGCTCGCAGCCCTACCGCATCTACGACCGCGTCGGCCTTGTGCCGCCCGAGTTACGGGAAGATCCGAGCTTTGTCATCGAACGGTTCCTGCCCGAGATCGAGGGCGGAAGGTTTCGACTGCGCGTGTACCAGTTTCTCGGCGACCGCAGTACATGCAGACGACTTGCCTCGACAGACCCGATCGTGAAGACGGGAAATACGCTGCACTCGGAGCCGATCGAGCCGCACCCTATCGTGGAGACATGGCGCAAGTCCTTGGGTCTTGACTACGGAAAGCTCGATTACGTAGTGCACGACGGGACACCCATCCTGCTCGATGCCAACAAGACCACCGGGGCCGCTACCGTGTCCACACCGGAGAGAAATGCACGCCGACGCCACATCGCGCAGGGCATTGAATCGTACTTGCGGTAACAAGCGGACTTGGACTCATGCCTGGGCCAGCCGGGACCGGCGGATTCGATAACGGCCATGGTTTTCACTGCCGAAAGAGGATGTTTTCGGGGTGCCGCCCACTATTGCCTTCCGCTATCCTGTGTCCATGCGACGGGCCGGCCGCGCTCGAAGTGGAATGCCGTTGCCGTCGATGACCCAGCAATTCCAGGACTCGAAACTGAACATGAAGACAATGCCGTGGTTCGCCGCTTTCGTAGCCGGCGTGATGATCGTTCTGGGAGGCGCAACCGTTGCAGCAGGGCCTGCGCGAGACGCGTCCTCCCTGCAATTGGCGTCGGTGCACGCCGCCGTCGCACCGTTGCGTGCCGATGCCCCGCTGTTCAGCAAGTACGCCGATCATCCGGTCCCGATCGCGTCTGTGACCAAACTGATGACAGCGATGGTCGTGCTGGACTCCGGCGCCTCCCTGG
>JAABSN010000061.1 GCA_011390385.1 Thioalkalivibrio nitratireducens
GACGTGGCGATCCAACCCACATTGGTTTCTGCTGAGCCATTTGGATTGCCGCGCTGCGCTCGCAATGACGGGGTGAATTCATGCGCGAGTCCGGCTTGCGGAGCATTCGTGCTAATCAGCACGAATTTTGTCCACCACTTGCCTGACATGCAGGATTGGCAGAAGCTTGCCAGATGCAGTTGCAGGACTGCGCCTGTCATTGGTCTGTGGGTATTGCCATTCTTCCATTCCTCAAGGTGGGCGGCATGCGCCTGTTTCAGACCGAGTCGTCGGACTGGTCGGACAAGGTGATGCCCCGCGCCGAGGGAATCGCCAAAGCTCTGCTGCTGGTCTACGTCGGCTTCACGCTGCTGGCCATGGTTTCATACTGGCTGGGCGGGATGGCGCTGCTGGATGCCGTGGTGCATGCGATGACCACTGTGGCCACGGGCGGTTTCGCGAACTCCGATGCGTCGTTCAGTGCGTATGCCGACCGGCCGCATCTATTGTGGATGGCCAGTTTATTCATGGTGTGCGGCGCTCTGCCCTTTGTCCTGTATATCCGAACCCTGCGCGGGGCTCGGGGTGCCCTTTGGCAGGATCAGCAAGTGCGAGGCTTGCTCGGTTTCCTTGCGCTGGTGATTCTGGCCCTCACCGCATACCGGGTCACGACGGGTACGGCGCCGGTTGAGGCGCTCACCCATGTGACCTTCAACGTGGTCTCGGTGGTCACCACCACCGGTTATGCATCGGACGACTACGGACTTTGGGGTCCGTTACCCCTGATGGCCTTCCTACTCCTGACCTTCGTGGGCGGATGCAGTGGTTCCACGAGCGGGGGAATGAAGATCTTCCGCTTCCAGGTGGCAGGCGTGATTCTCCGACACCAGTTGCGTGCCCTGGTCTATTCCCGGGGTGTGTTCGTGTCCCGTTACAACGGGCAACTGCTGACCGACGCCAGGTTCTTTAAGCACGTACAACGGGTCGGCGTGGTCATCGCCGAGCTTCTTGCGCAGCCGGGCGATCAGAATGCGCAGGTAGTGAGTGTCGTGCCGATGGGTTTGCCCCAAAGATCGGTCAGTAACCGACACCGTAACGGTCTGACCGGTGCCCGAAAAACGTCCCGCATCGCGGGTCAGATCAAGCAGGTCGTCTGGCACCGTCTCCCGCCTGCGGACCCCGGTGATCCGGGCCACGGTACCGTTCAGGCTTTCCAGGTGCTGGACGTTCAGCATTGATTGGTGGCCGGAAAGGCTGCTTAACCTAATTTGCTTTCCGGGACCAGTTCAATTCCCGAAACGGGAATTGAACTCGCGTCCGTCAGATTGCTACCTTCCACTCCCGTAACTGGCCGACGGTCTGTGTCAGTCCCTGCTTGAGAAGCGTGTCCAGGTACTCGTCAACCGTCTTGGGCGGGTTTTTCAGCGATCGCGTTCGTTCCAGGTGTTCGGCCTTCAGGTCCGGGCGTTGCTTCAGAACGTTACGCGTCCACTCGTCGTGGATCCTGTCCGTCCAACGCGCCCGGTACAGATCGGTCAGTGCCAGGCGCATCAGCAGGTCGCGCAACGGTGCCGGGTAGAGCACGCACGCGTCATAGATGACGGTGAAGTTCGAACTCATTCATTTAACAGACGCAGCCTCCAGCGGGGTCACTCCGCGCCTTCGGCCATGCGTTGGCGGATCTCGGCAAACTCGGATTCGACCGTCTTGAAGACGTCGATCAGCGTCGGATCGAAATGTTGTCCGGCGCCTCCCAGGATGATCTCACAGCTTCTCTCATGGGTAAAAGGCGCCTTGTACGGCCGTTCGGACCGCAGGGCATCATAGACATCTGCCAGGGCCATGATACGTCCTGCCAAGGGGATATCTTCTCCCGCCAGCCCGTCGGGGTAGCCGCTGCCGTCCCATTTTTCGTGGTGAGATCGGGCAATGGTGATCCCCATGTTGACAAAGGCGTTTTTCGGATACCTGCTGCGCACGGTTTCCAGAGTGTTTGCGCCGATCAGGGCGTGGGTCTTCATGATTTCGAATTCTTCGAAAGTGTGTTTTCCGGGTTTCAGAAGGATGCTGTCGGCGATGCCCACCTTGCCGATATCGTGCAGGGGCGCGGCGTGAAAGATGTTTTCCACATAGTCATCGCTGATGCGCTGCTCATAACGGGGATTGCGTCGCAGTTGTTCTGCAATGACCCGACAAAACCTCCGGGTTCGTTCGATATGGTGTCCGGTTTCGTCGTCCCGGTATTCGGCCAGCTTTGAAACCGCCGTAAGGGTGGCCAGTTGCGAGTCGGAGATGTCCTTGACCTGTTCGCTCACCAGTTCCTCCAGATGCAGGTTGTACTTTTCCAGTTCGCGCTTCATGTCGCGCAGGTGCAGATGGGTCTCCACCCGGGCGGTGACCTCCTCGAACTGAAAGGGCTTGGTCACGTAATCCACCCCCCCTGCGGAAAACGCCTTGACCTTGTCCGATACTTCGGCGAGGGCGCTGATGAACAGCACGGGGATATCCTTGAGGGTGGCATCGGCCTTGAGGTGCTCACAGACCTCGAAGCCGTTCATCTCCGGCATGTTGATGTCCAGCAGGATCAGGTCGGGCGGATTTTTTGCCGCGGCTTTCAGGGCCATCCTGCCACTGGGGAAGGCATTTACCCGGTAGCCCCGGCCCTGCAGCATGTCCTGTATGAGCTTCAGGTTTTCCGGAATATCGTCGACCACCATCAGGGTTGCGGTCACGGTCGGGTTAGTCATTGTCGTTTTCTTCCCGCTTCAGCAGCTCACTGAGCGTCGTGTAGTCGTACCGGACGGCCAGAGCCTTCAGCCCCCGGGCCGCTTTGCTGTCCAACGGTTCCACCCGCTCGATCAACTCCGCGAGCCGGGCTGTGTCGCCCGCATCCACGGCATCTGCCATGCCCTCGATCAGGTCCCGGGAAAGGGCGGCCAGGGCCTCTGGCGTTAGTGCTTCGGCCTTGGGCTGTTTCGGGGCTTTGGACGGTTTATCGGCATACACATACCGCAGGTCCAGATATTCGCCCAGGATCTCGTACAGTTTCTCGGGCGGGAAGGGTTTGTGCAGGTAGGCCGAAACTCCCGAGACCATCACCTCTTCCTCCCTGCCCATGAAAACGGAGGCAGTTACCGCGATAACAGGCGTGTTGCGGCCTTTCTCCGTGGCCTTGATGCGCCGGGTGGCCTCATAACCGTCCATCACCGGCATGCGCATATCCATGAGCACGGCATGAGGCGCCCATTCTTCGAATATCTCTATGGCATCCGCGCCATTTTCTGCTTCGCGGAGTTCAAATCCCAGGGGCAACAGCAGCGCTTGCAGCAGGTCGCGGTTGGACGGCACATCATCCACCACCAGCACTCGCCAGGGGCCGCTGCCGGGGTCCAGCCCCACCACTTCAGGCAATTCAGGCGCTTCTGCTTCCTTTATGGCTTCGGCCGCCTCGCACAGCACGCCAAAGCGAAAGCAACTGCCTTTGCCCACCACGCTATCGACCGTCAGTGTGCCGCCCATCAGCGTCACCAGCTTGTAGGAGATGGCAAGGCCCAGACCGGTTCCTTCAATGACGCGCTTTGACGCTACCTGCTCAAAGGCCTGAAAGATGCGATCCTGTTCGGATTCGGGAATTCCCGGACCGCTGTCCTCCACCTCGAAGACCAGCCGCAGGCGCTTTTTACTCTCACCCGCATGATTTGCTGCAGGCTCGCTGCGCGCCCGCAGGAAAATCCTGCCGCTTTCGGTGAACTTTACGGCGTTGCCCAGCAGATTGATCAGCACCTGACGCAGTTTGTTTTCGTCGCCATGGACCCAGCCCGGAAGCCCGGCATCCCGTTCAACCGTCAATTCAAGCCCTTGGGCTTCGGTCCGGGATCGGAACATATTCTCGACATCGTCCAGGAAATCCTCGAGTCCGAAGACGACGGGTTTCAGCTCTATCCTTCCGGCCTCGATCTTCGAGATGTCGAGGATATCGTCGATCAGCCGCAGCAAATGATGGCTGCTGCGGTTGATGATGCGAATCTGATGTTTCTGCCCGGGAGTCAATGAACGATCGCGATCCAGGACCTGGGCAAACCCCATAATGGCGTTCATGGGTGTGCGGATTTCGTGGCTCATGTTGGACAGGAACTGGCTCTTTTGCCGGTTCGCCGCCTCGGCCGCCAGCATGGCGATGTGGTCGTGCTCGGACTGTTTCTTAGCAGAGATGTCCTGAAAGGTGCCAAGGAGACGAACGGTTTTGCCGTCGAGGCGTTCGGCTTCTCCCATAGAGCGTACCCAGATAGTTGTTCCACTGGCTGTGATCAGTTGCAGTTCAAGATCAAATGACTCGCCGGTGTCGATGGCGTTCTGCACTGCCGCGGTAATGATGGGCTGTGACTCGGGCGTGTAAAAGTTGATACTCGTGTCGAAATCCGGTTGTTGGGAATGATCAACTTCATGAATGCGATAGGTCTCCTCCGTCCAGGTAACCTTTTGGGTTTTCGAATCAAATTCCCAGCCGCCAATCTTTGCAAGGCGTTGGCTTATGCCGAGTAATTCAGACGTACGGCGCAATTCCCGGGTCATCTTGCGCGCCAGGGATTCCGTACGCCGGCCTGAATTTGCCGATATGTTTACAATGAGAAAGATCAACAGGCTGAAGATAACCCCGCTGCCAAAAACTATTTTGGGAATACTGAAATCTACCTCAGCCTCGAAAAAAGGCGATGTTCTTATTGCCAGGGTCCATTGACGACCATGGAGATCCAGGGTCCGGGTCGTGGAGAGCATGGGTCGGCGTCTTTCATCCGTCGATCCGGGCAAAATATCCGAGGCAAACGTCAGGGCCGCGGGCGCGATGTCGGGGCCGTCGTAGATTTCGAAGTCAATCTTGCGATCGATTTTCGGAAAGATGCCATCCATCAAGACATCCATTCGGAACGGTGCGTATACATATCCATGGATGGCAGCCCTCCGTTCTTGCGGCGAATCGAGCGGTGCGTCATGGAGATAGACGGGCGCATAGATCAGAAATCCGGCCCGCATGGCCTGATCATTTTCCTGAACCAGTGTCACTCGCCCCGACAGGGAGACGTTGCCTGTATCCCTGGCCTGGGCCATTGCGTCCCGGCGCACGGGTGCGGAAAACATGTCATAGCCGAAAGCGCGCTGGTTATCGGCATCAAAGGGCTCTAAATAGATGATGGTCGTGTACTCATCCCGATTGCCCTCGGGCCAGACCGTGTAGTCGGGGAACCCCTCGGCCTGGATGGACCGGATGTGATACGCCAGTTCCGCGGGCCGGATGACTTTTGAAAACCCCATGCCCTGGACGCCCGGATAAAGGGTCTCGATTCGGCTATTTTCAACATACGTCTGCCATTGCGCACGGCTCACGTGCTCGGATGCCATAAAAAGCCCTACGCCCCCCTCCAGGATAATCTTGTATCTTCCAAGCCGATCGACAATGTGGCTGGTTTTGTCAGTGATATGTTCATCGAATCTTTGCTCTGCCCTTTCGGTATACATATCCCTGACAAATAGCGAGATTACAACAGACAGGGAAAGCATAATTGCCAAGAACAGGTAGGGCACCAGTTTCTTGAACCGGGAAAAGCCGGTATGCTTGTTCAACGTGACATCCAAGGCAGAACCTTATTTTTGCGTTATCAGTGATGGACATCCAAATTCAGAAGGCAATTTGAACAAAAATGAGATCTATAGAGTGGCGGAAAGTCTTTCTGCCGTCTGTTCGCTGTCGTACAAAAAAGGGGGAAAAAGGGGGGCAACGCTGCGCTCAAAGTCGTCGGCGCGCCTCCATCCAGCGTTCGCTGAGCGCGGCCAGCACGAGCGGCACCCCGATCAGTCCGATGGCCGCCGGGGCGAGGTCTTGCACCGAGAGTATCGAGGAAAATTGTTCCAAGGGCAGCATCAGCCAGAGATGCATGGGCAGCAATAGGAACTGCAGCAGCAGGTTCAACGGCGTGACCGCGATGGCACGCGCCGTATCGCCGCGGCCAAGCTGGGTGAAGGTGATGAACCAATCGGTACATGGGACCAGCAGCACCAGCAGCACGCCAAGTCGCAGCGCGGGATCGTCCGGGAGCAACAGGACCAGACCCCAGGCAAGCAGCGGAACCAGCACGAAGTTGCCGAGCAGCAGGGCCAGTACGAAGCTCAGGTCCCGGAAGGCATTGCGCAGGTGCAGCAGTGGCACCTGTACGAAGGTGGTGTAGAGCAGCGCGCCGAGGGCGGGCCAGAGCAGCGCGTCGAACAGCGGACCGACGCTCGGGATCTGGATCCCGAGCGCGAGCCCTCCGGCGACCCCGACAAGGTACAGCCAGACCTGGTGACGCTCGAGGGCTAAGCGGCTGAGCACATTCAGTCTACCGCGAATCCGCCTTTGCTCAGCAGCAATGGCCGTTGCCGGATTCCTGAACCGGTGGGCAGGGAACGGTCCCGTAAGAGCAGAACACACAGCAGTCGCCTGCTTTCGGCCGGAGTAGGGCATGGCAGGCCGGACACTCGTAGTACCACTGGCAGGCGTCGGTCGGCATGGTCTCCGTCGTTTCGTGTCCGCATTGAGGACAGGTAAGAGTCGATTCCAGAGTGATCATCGCTGTGCAGCCTGTGTTGGTTTTCGTGGCTCAGGATCCTGCCCTTGCCTCGGATGATGCAAGTGTGAAGCGCCTTGCGAGAACAGATTTCGCCGCCCGACTCTTGCGTTGGGGTTGATGGATAAAAGGCTCCCTTGACCATGTTGGCAGAGGCGATTCGGGTTTGGGCTCAGACCTCAGCAGGTCCTGAGGGAGTTGTCTCGACCCTGAGCGGGCAGCGCGCTCTCGTTCAGCAGCGGTAGCAACCCCTACAAGAGCGGCCACTTGACGGGCCTTGGACACCTGGCGGCGGATTGATGGTTTTCCGAGCGTCTCGACGCCTGATGCGTCGGACTCACGCACGAAACAGATGGCGTTCCCCGTTCGACCGGGCACGTTATGACGAAGAACATTTGGGTGCCGCCTCGGGTGGCGCGGATGCCAAGACCCGGCGTGACGGTGTCCCAGAAGCCTTCCTGGGGCTTGTCGGTTTTGAGGTATCCGATGGTGGGTGCGATGGGTCGTTTGCTGGGCACAGTGGGGTCGCGGAGCGCTTTCCTCTGATCGGAACCGTAGTCGTGACTTCGAGCGACTATTGCAACAGGTGCCGCTCTGAACGAGCTTCTTCCAACGACGGATGTACCGCGGATACTCCCCAGGCGTCGGCGATAGCCGTGGGGTATCCGTCTAGCGATCGGCGTTCGAATGTCGGGAAGATTTCGCCCACTGTCCCGCGATCGGTTTCGGTGGGCGGCAGGTCCGTGCCACGGACCGGCTATCGGACGCGGATCGTTGCGATTTCACTGGAACCGAAGTTCGGGATGCACTCAAGCGTGTCGTCGATCGGCTGTACCCCATCACGCCCCGGAGCGACGGGAGTCCCGGTGGACTACCCTGCGGCGCCGCGGCGATCACCTCCGCTCCCCCACCCGTCACGCCGAGTTTCCAGCCCCCCAAAATGTTGCAGGCAGAAACCGACCCATTGCTGCCAGTCGCTGCCTCTCAGCCCATGGCAGCTTATTGGCGCAACGCGGTCGCAGGCGGGCGCAGCCATCCGGTCACCGCTCGCACATTCGGTCTCGCCATCCTTGTCGTCACCTGATTAGCACGAATGCTCCGCAAGCCGGACTCGCGCATGAATTCACCCCGTCATTGCGAGCGCAGCGCGGCAATCCAAATGGCTCAGCAGAAACCAATGTGGGTTGGATCGCCACGTCGCTTCGCTCCTCGCGATGACGCCTTGGGCCTTAATTTTCCGATCTGCGGAGCATTCGTGCTAATCAGGAAGCCACATAAACCCGCTGGTAGGCGATACCCGGCTGTTTCTTTCCTGAATGTCCATGGGGCAGTGATCCCATGCAACAGGGTCCGGATTTACCCGCAAGCCAGCAGGCGAAACTGACCTTGCAAACTTCATTCAACAAACCTTATCGAACGGGATCAGCATTTTCTTCATTTCTTATAGGTAAGTGATCTTACGCGGATATTGCGTAAAGCTCCTGATTACCAAGAAACGCACATACAATATCCTTGGACTAAAGAGTAGGGACTATACCGCCGTCGGGCAGGCAAAGACTTTCTGGGTTCCACTTTTTCGGGTTCATGCAAAAGCGAAAGCACGCATTTGGACATCGAAACCTTTTTCACTTGCAATCCCGGATCGACTTGCAATACGAGAGGCCCGCCACGCCAAGTGCATGGGCTGACTACCAAAGGACAGCCGCGCGTCGGCTAAGGGAGAGAATAATGCAGCGCAAACTTCAATTGGCATTGATCGCGACCGCCGCATCCGTGGCTGCAACATCCGTTCACGCGGGGCCTCACGGGTACGACCTGCACAACACACTTGCTCCGGCAAGCGCCGGTCTTGCCGGCACCAGTATCGCCAATCCACAGGACACCGTGTCCGCGGTATTTGGAAACCCAGCCACCCTGGGAGGATTCCGAGGCACGCAGTTCACGTTCGGGGCAAGCTTTTACCAACCGGAGACCAAACTCAAGCACGATGGCAGCGTGATTGGAAAGGGTGCATTCAACGCCAAGTCCGGAACTGACATCTTTCCAGTACCCCAGATCGCGGTGACCCAGGATCTCGAGGGGCTGGGCTTGCCGGCAACACTGGGGCTGGGCCTGACCGTAACATCAGGAATCGGTGCGGAATACAAGGGGGAACCCGCAAGCGCCGGGACCAGTGCGGAGTTCATCATTTTCGGCGTCAATGCAGGATTGGGCTACCGCGTCAACGACAACCTGAATCTGGGTGCAGCGGCCACGATCAGCTTTGCGCAACTCGATCTCGGTCTGCAGAATTTCGTCCCGCCCGGCGCGGACTTCGCCTTCGGTTCCTCCGGACAAACCCACGACCTCGGGCTGCGCGCGACAGTGGGCGCAACCTACGACATGGGAGACACCACACTCGGAGCCTTCTATCAGACAAAGCAAAAACACAAGTTCGATAATCTGGTCGTCGACGGTACTGGTGGCTTCCAGAGCCCGACAGTTGAGCAACCCGCGAACGTCGGTTTCGGGATCAGTAACACGTCTCTCATGAACGGCGACCTACTCCTCATGGCCGATGTGCTGCACAAGGACTGGAGTGGTACCCGTTTCTGGGGGGATGTCTATGACGATCAATGGGTGTTTTCCTTTGGCGCCCAGCTGACAAGAAACAATCTGCATTACCGCCTGGGGTACGGTTACGCCGAAGATCCCACCCGGTCCAGCGTTACCAAACTGGGCGATCTTGTTGTGCCCGTGCCAGCCATCGAATACCTTCAGGCTGCCCAGACACAGGTGATTTACGAGCACCGCGTTACCGCTGGTCTGGGTGTCGACGATTTTCTCGCTCCGGGCCTGAACCTCGACCTCTCCGCGGGTTGGCAGTTCAACGAAGACCGGGACTACGGGACCGGTTCTCTCCCAGGTGGCGGGCACACGAGTGCGGAAGCGTATTCCTGGCATGTCGGCTTCGGATTGACGTGGCAGTTCTGACCTGGTCGGCCGAAACATTCCCTCCCGGAACGCGTGCGAACGCGGCTTTGTCCGACACGCCGACACCTCTCCGGCGTGTCGGACTCTCTTTTCAATCTGCACAACGGCTAAACTCGCTATCGACGTGACATGCAGGCACCGGAAATCGGGAGTATCTTGATGCCAGGATTCGTAATCGAAAGGGAGACAGCATCCATGTATCGTCTAACCGTCATGGCCACGCCTGCCACCCCGAAACATGAAAAGTGCAGGCGTAGGGTGTCAATGGGCGCAGCAAATCGCACCGTTCGAGGCCCCGAAGCCTGGGGGCCAGTGCGGGCGTGGTATCGGTTCGGTTCGGCTTTGCCTCACGACACCCCACGGACGACTTTCACGCTAACCGAGGCTCCACTTTCAATCATTCCGGAGTGTGTCGTTTTCCGGAAACCCCCGGATCGCCCGTCTCCTCGGTCATCGAATCAACCCCTGCTGAGTGAGTGAACCATGACCGCGCTTCAAACACCAACCGATTCCGTTCTACGCCGGCACTTCGAGTCCCGTCTTCAAACCGAGTGGCCAGCCGCCACTCCTGAGGACTCGGTTCTTTCCAGACACCACGAACAAATGCGGACGGCCTGGCTTGACGGGTCCGAGCAGGAGCTGCCCGCAACATCAACCGGGTCAACGGCGGCGTCGTCAGCGGGCCGGCACCCGCTTGCGCTCCACCTCGAGAGGAGAGCGGATACGACTCCGCCCGCAGCAGTCAGACGTCCTCCCACCGCACGCCCGGTGCAGAAGACCATGGCCGTTCCTCCCCCGGAAGACTCCACGCTTGCCCGGCACCACGCCCAGATGCTTGACGTATCGTTTGCCGAACATCCGCTCGCGACCCATCTGCGGACGAAAGCCAATGCGACGTTTGGCAAGGACGGGGGTGATAGCGAGGCCAGCCCCGTCACCAGCCTGCCACAAGGTGAGTCAAAGGCCGATGCAACGCAACCTTCTCCTCGCAATGACGAAGAGCAACAGCGCTCACCTGGGCCGGCGCATACAGCCCACAGTCACAGCGACAGGTCCCAATCCACGGCGCAGGCACAGTCACCACCTTCATCAGCCACGATGGCGAACGAAGGCGGCTGGTTGAGACGGTTACTGCGCAGAATCACTGGCGGCAAATAGGGCGGGCGCCCCGAACCTCTCTCCGAGGTATTCGCGCTCGCCGTGGATTCCCATGAAACATAACCATCGCATCATGATCGTCGGCGGCGGCGCGGGGGGCCTGGAGCTCGCCACGCGGCTGGGCAGAAAGCTTGGAAAACAGGGGCGCGCGGACATCACACTGGTGGACGCCAATCGCACGCATATCTGGAAACCCCTCCTGCACGAGGTGGCCGCAGGTACCTTCGACTCCTATGAGAATCAGCTCGAATATCTGGCCCAGGGTGCCAGAAGTTCCTTCCAGTTCCGCCTGGGTCGAATGGAGGGTCTGGATCGGGAAAAACAGGAAATCCAGATCGCGCCCACCTGCAGCAGCGAGGGCCGCGAGATCATTCCCCGCCGAACCTTCGGCTATGACACCCTGGTCATCGCGGTCGGCAGCGAAAGCAACGATTTCGATATCCCAGGGGTCAGAGAGCACTGCCTCCTACTGGACACCAAGGCCCAGGCCGAGCGGTTCCAGAGCCGGCTGCTCGAGGCCTACATCCACGCTCATGCTCAAAAGCAGCCGCTGGAGCCCAGCCAGCTTGACGTTGTGATCGCTGGCGGTGGCGCCACCGGCATCGAACTCGCTGCCCAGCTGCACAAGGTCTCGCGATTGTTCCGAGCCTACGGTCTGGACAGTATCACCCCGAATGCCATCCAGATCAGCATCGTTGAGGCGGCCGAACGTATCCTGCCCGGGCTGCCCGAGCGCCTGTCCGACGCCACGCGCGCCGAGCTGAACAGACTGGGTATTGATGTCATCACCGGGCGGCGAGTGACCGAAGTCACCGAGCACGGAGTGTGCACCGATGGTGGTCAGTTCATCCCGGCGGCCATCAAGGTGTGGGCAGCCGGCATCAAGGCCCCCGATTTTCTCCGCGACATCGACGGGTTGGAAACCACGCGCAGCAACCAGCTCGTGGTGCGCCCCACCCTGCAGACGACGCGTGACGACAACATATTCGCGTTCGGCGACTGTGCCGCCTGTCCCTGGCCGGAAAAGGAAGGGCTGGTGCCGCCCCGAGCCCAGGCCGCACACCAGCAGGCGTCCCACCTGTACCGCGCGCTGAGCCAACGGCTCAAGGGCAAGCCCGTGTCCAACTACCGATATCGAGACTACGGCTCGCTGGTCTCCCTGGGACACTACAGTACCGTGGGAAATCTGATGGGAAACCTGGGCGGGTCGGTGATGGTGGAAGGCTTCATTGCCAGAATGGTGTATCTGTCCCTTTACAAACTGCACCAACTGGCCCTGTTCGGTTTCTACCGCACGCTGATGCTAAGCATCTCCCACCTGTTCAGGGCCAGCGTCCACCCGGAGATCAAGCTGCACTGACAACGCGACGCACCCCGTGCCAGGCCGGGTGCTCAATCCTCGCTCGCGACCATCGCCACGTATCCGTCAGCATCCATCAGGCTCTCCAGTTCGCTTGCATCGGAGGGCATGATGCGAAACAGCCAGCCCTGGTCGAAAGGTGAATCGTTGACCTTCTCCGGGGCGTCGGAGATATCCTCGTTCGCCGAGATGACCTCGCCCGAGACAGGGGCGTGGACATCGGAGGCCGCCTTGACGGACTCCACCGTCGCACAAGCCTTGCCGGCGAAGACTTCGGTTCCGGCTTCGGGCGTCTCGACGAACACGAGATCCCCGAGCAGGGACTGGGCGTGATCGGTAATACCAACGGTCACGGAACCGTCCGCCTCCATCCGAACCCACTCGTGACTGCTGGTGTACTTGAGGTCCTGTTGCGTGTCTGTCATCTGCTGTTTTTCCTTTTAGAGGCTGGTTGCACGGTCAGACTCTGCTGAGCACGCGCGGCGATCATCGACACACGAACAGGACCCTGTTGAGCGGTGATGCCAAATGCCTTCCCTGCTGTTCTGCCCGGCAACCTCAGGCCGCGTTCTTGGACAGTGCGACGAGTTTCTTCCCGTTGGCCGTGGCGGTACCTGTGACCTGTTGTGCGGTACATAGAATATCGAGCACGGGACAATGGCTCTCGACGGTCTCAATCAGCCTTGTCAGATCCTCATCACTGGCAGGGCTCTCGATCTGTGTCTCGAACTTGATGCGCTTGTAGCCTGGGGGTACGTTCTCGCCCATACCAAACAGCCCCTGGAGATCAAGGTATCCGCGGACGTTTACCTTGACCGAGTCAAGCTTGATACCCATCACAGATGCATAGGCCGCGTACATGATCTCCTGACAGGTGCCCAGAGCGACGAGCACGAGTTCCACCGGATTCATGGCGGAATCCTGCCCCCCCAGTTCCGGCGGCTCATCCACGATCATGGGGGCAAAGTTCCGCACAGTGGCGGTGCATCGCACGTCTTCCACCCACTCGGTCTCGGCGCGAAACACCACGTTGGAGCTGGCCGGGTTCGCTTTAATCGAGCCAATGGTCCTGGTCAGAGCCTCTTGGACGCTTTCCTGTGACATATTTCACTCCTTCACTGTTTTTGTGGTAGCTCAGATGGCGAGCGATTGGCGGCGCCCTGTGCTTCGTTCACAGTAGAGAAATGCGGAGTACACGCATATTCGAGAGAATACGGGGCGGGCAGGTAAAGCTACTGATCGACCTGGTTTGCACTCGCCAGTGCCGACCTCCCGATCGCAGGATTTGCGATAGCCGCGGCAACGAGGCTCCGATCACAACGCAGTAATTCTTCGGAAGCAACGAATGCGGCGTGGCGCTTTCGAGTCCATCGACAAAACCGCCACTGGTTCGCGCAGACATTTTCCGAGAGAAGACACCGACAGAGAACGGGGTTTCTTCGAAAGAGCCTGCAGGACATCCGAGCGCGAACGACGAGCCGCGACTCAGGATCCCGTATCGATCGGCCCGAGCGAAGCCTCATTGGATTGCGGCGCAGCTTCTCGCAGCCGTTCCCGCAGGAAGCCGACCATTGCCGGTGAATCCCATTCCCGAGGCCCCACGGCAATGTATCGTCGCTGCCCATTTCTATCCACCAGTACGGTCGTGGGCAGCGCCACCACACCCCAACTACCAAGGTTCATGTGAACGTCAATCAACACCGGGAACGATACCGGGACCTCGGCCAGAAACTCCTCCATCGCCGCCCCCCCTCGCCCGGCATGAACCGCCAGAATCTCAAGATTCTCGGAACGAAGTTCGCGATAAAGACGATCCATCGCCGGCATTTCCTCGCGACAGGGGGCACACCACGTCGCCCAGAAATTCACCAGAACCACTCGATCGCGGTAATCACTGAGCCGGTGTATGTCCCCGGCGGGATCCTGCAACTCGAAATCTGCCGCTCTTGGCTTGCCGGGTATCGGGTCCATTGTGCGTTCCGCATGAGCCGATCCGCTCAGGGAGGCGAGCATCAGAGATATGACCATCGCACAGCCGGTCACAAGTCGCTTCATGGGTTCACTCCAGGTCCCGGTGCGATCAGGCGCCTCTCTCCGCCCACATCGCCAATGGGTGCGGCAAAGGCGTCGAGTACCAGTTCCTGGTAGTCACCTGTCAGCGACTCCAGAAACGCCACAAGATCTGCACGCTGTTGTGCGTCAAATTCCAATGGGCGAATCCGATCGTCCTGAAACGGGTTGGGCTCACCGCCACGGTCATAGAATTCGACCACGGCCGCCAGCGTTGGAAGCGACCCATCGTGCATGTACGGGGCGGTCAGGGCGACGTTGCGCAGGCCGGGGGTTCGGAAGCGCCACCGATCCTCTGGATCACCTGTCACTCGATAGCGCCCGAGATCGGGAGGGATGGGGCGCCCCACCGACCGAATGGTCTCGTCCGACACATTCACGAAGACTCCCGGGGCAATCAAGACGCGGGAACCCGTGCCTGCCTTTCGATGTGAACGGCGGTATCCCACCCCTGTGTTGTGCATTTCATGGTCCGTGAACAAGGCATGATCGGCCTCGATCGTATGGCACGAAGCACAGTTTCCGGCACCGACAAACAGTGCGAAGCCGCGGATTTCGTCATCCGACAGCGCGGTCTCATCCTTGCCATAGTACCAGCGGTCAAACCGCGAATTTCCGGAAACCAATGTTCGTTGGTAGGCTGCAAGGGCCTTGGGTACATTCCCCAGGTCCGGTCCCCGCCCATCAAAAGCGGCCTCGAACAACCCGTCGTAGTCCGGCAGCATCGTGAGTTTGCGCAGGACGAACCCGATGGATGGGTTTGCCATTTCATTCTGATGGATCATCGGCTGCCATGCCTGTTGCTCGAGAGTCTCCTCACGCCCATCCAGGAAAAGGTTTTGCATATGGGCGACGTTATAAAGGGTGGGGCTATTGCGACCCACCGACCGCCCCTCGACACCTACCGCTGTCGCCAGCTCATTATTGGTAAATCCCTGCTCTGGAATATGGCACATCGCGCACGACTGGGTCCCGTTCAATGACAGACGGCGATCAAAGAACAGTTTTCTACCCAGCGCCACCCTTTCCTGGGTCAGGGGATTGTTCTTCGGGGTAACCAGCGGCGGCAGGCCCAGTACTGGCTCGCTCGCACGGGCCAGGAGATCGGACGCGGCGCCAACCCTGACTTGCAGCGCCAGTGAGCGCGTCTGGTAATCCATCCGTTCATAACCGCGACGGTCATCTCCAGGCCCATCGAGAACCGTTTGGGCCCCACCGAATACCGGCCAGGTCAGGCAGGAAGCCAGAAGCAGTGCCAAAAACAGGCCTCGTTCCTTTTGCGGGCATAGGGCACCATAAAGAAGGCAGATCATGTGTTTCTATCCTTGCGGCTCGACCTCGCCGCGGTCAGATGACTCTGTACATTTGCCAAGATGCGCCGAAACCCAGGCGACGAGACGCCGGTCAAGGGCGGGTGTCCACGTAGCGCCCCGTCAGGGTTTTCAGAAACGCGACCAGCGCAGCCTGTTCTGCCGAGTCCACCTCAAACGGCCGGATGGCTTCGGCCTGTAATTCATGCGGCACGCCCCCCCGGCTGTAGTATTCGACCACCTCCTCGAGACTGGAGATCGATCCGTCATGCATATACGGGCCTGTCAGCTCCACATCACGGAGTGTCGGGGTCCGAAAGCGCCAACGGTCCGCCGGATCCTGCGTGACCTCGTACAGGCCGAGATCGTTATAGCGCCGTGGCTCGGTGCCGGAAAGGGCATCCAGATTCAACTTGATCGTCTGACCGGCTACCACAATCGTGTCGCCCCGACTACGCAATCCCATCGAATGTTCCCAACCCAACCCTGTGTTATGCAGATTCTGATCTGTGAACAGGGCGTGATCACTTTCGATCGTGTGACAATTCACGCAGCCGGCCCGGCCCCTGAACAACTCGAATCCCTGCTTTTCTTCGTCCGTCAGCGCTTGCTCTTCATTGCCGAAATACCACCGGTCAAACCTGGAGTCCGCGGAAACCAGCGTCGTGAGATACGCGGAGATTGCCGCGGCAACGGTTTCCAGGGTGATCCCTGTTCCGTTGAACGCCAGTCCGAATTCCGCATGAAGATCCGGGTCCACTCGAAGCCTGCTCAAGACTTCTCCGGTAGATCGGTTGCCCAGGGCAATTTCGTCCAGCAGCTTGCCCCAGACGAGGGTCTCCAATGAAAACTCCCTGCCATCCCAGAACAGCCGATCCTGGTAGGCCACGTTGAGCAGCGAACTGCTGTTACGCCGCAGGCTCTTTCCTTCGATTCCAATCGCTCGCCCCATCGCATTCTGTGCGAACGCCTCCTGTGGGTTATGGCACGACGAACAGGACAGAGCGCCATTTGATGACAACCTGCGGTCACGGAAAAGCTTGCGACCCAGGCTCACCTTTTCCGGCGTCAGGGCCTCGCTTTTATCCTTCGGGAGTACCGGAAGACCCAGCGGGGGATTGTTGACCTCTCGGATCAGCAACTCGCCCCAAGGCAGAGCGATTGCAGAATCGGTCCGCTCGTTCGATGCCATCCCGTTGTCTTGCGCGTCCTCCATCATCAGAGTTCGAATGTCAGTCAGCAACAAGTCCGGATGAAGAAAGTCCACGTTGTAAATGTTACGGATCTGCCTTTTTGGATCAATGAGATAGACCCGCAACACGTGTGAAAAGTGACCGGTCGGCTGGCCATTTTCGTCATAAGACTGGTTCACGCTTTGACCGTATCCGTCGAGGATCGGTGCCAGCACGGATTCGGATTCGGTCGTGAGGAATTCCCAGTTCGATCCGTTCCCGGTAAATGTATTGCCGTACAACGCCATGACCTCCGGAGAGTCGTTCTCCGGATCGAAGCTAAGGGTCAAAAGCCGGATACGATCCTTGAGCGCCGAATCTTCCAGAATCCGCTGATGCAATTGGTACATGACGAAAGTCGCCAGCGGACACCCGTTCACGTCATCACACGAACTATAGATAAAGCTCAGGATGACATATTGGTCATCGAAGAGGTCGGCCAACTCGACAGGCTCACCACTATCCAGCAGGACCTCACCGGTCGCTGCCTCCTTGATGCGAGGTAAGCGGTAGGAGCCTGGTTCAGGCAGGTCAAAGCCGAGAGACGAATATCCCGGCGCCAGCGGGACACCCGCCGACCCCTCCGCACTCGTTCGTTCAACGTTGGGAGCGCGCCCATGGCTGGCCTGGCCCCAGCTGTGGTCCATGCCAACGACCCCACCCAAAAGGATGACCAGACTCATGCAAACGCCGCGCAATCCTCCACGCAGCGAACCACCGCTTGTTTTCATCACTCGACTCTCGGCATTGCTTTAAACAAAAGGGTATCGACGGAAACCCGCCGATACCCAAGATGGACCACCCCACAGCGATATGATAGCGATCGCATCCTCAACGACCGAACCAATTTACTGAGTGGCGATCCCCCTGGAAGAAGCCACCAATGCATCAAACGCGACATCGTCCTGCGTATCGCTTGCCATGCCACGGCTGAAGAGGCTGGAGGAGTTGAACGTAATCAAGTGCGCGCGTCCAAGGTTCTCGGCATGGAAATCGATCGTCCACGCCTCGGTCAACTCGAGGTTCGCCTCGTCCCAAGTGTATTTCCGGAAGAACTGCTCATTCTTTTCGTCTTTCTTGTCCCAGTTAGCCAGCAGGGAAGTACTGAAATACACCCGCTCGCCGTCCCAGCTCTGTGAAACCATATTGACCTGGGACCCGATCACATAATCCTTCACCAGCTTCGCATTGAAAGGATCCGAGACATCGAATAGCCGCGTCTTCCCATCCATGAACGTATTGATCCAGAGATAGCGATCATCGGCGGTGATGGAGAAGGCGACCGGGAGCGGGACGTCGGCCGGGTTGCCGATGGTACCAACCTCCTCGGCAGTCCACCCTTTCTCGCTGTCGTCGTAGATCAGATAGATCTTGGACGT
>JAABSN010000062.1 GCA_011390385.1 Thioalkalivibrio nitratireducens
GCCTGGGTTTCGTTCAGTTGTGTCCGTGTGCCTTCGAGCTCGGCCTGCAGGGAGTCGCGGGTGGCCTCGACGTTGGCGAGTTGCGTCCGGGTCTCTTCGAGTTCGGTCTGCAGGGAATCGCGAGCGGCCTGGGTTTCGTTCAGTTGTGTCCGAGTACCGTCGAGTTCTTCTTCGAGCGCGGCGATATTGGCACGCAGGATGGCCCGCTGTTCGCCAAGATCGGACTGTTCGGCGCGGGCGGTGGAGAGTTCCTGCTGGAGCATTTCATGGGCGCTGCGCAGATCGGCGAGTTCGCCGCGCAGCGCGCCGCTTGCGGTCTGGGCTTCGGTCAGCTGCCCCTGGGTGACTTCGAGCTCGGCTTCGAGCGCGGCGATATCGGCCCGCAGCAGGGCACGTTGTTCGCCAAGGTCGGACTGCTGGGAACGGGCGGCCGCCAGTTCCGCCTCGAGAATATCATGTGCGGCGCGAAGGTCACCAAGTGCCTCCTCCGTTTCCTGATGGCGAACCTGAAGTGCCTGATGTTCATCCCGCAACGCCTGCAGCTCACTCTGGACCCTGTCGGCCTGGGCCTCCGTGTCCGTCTGCTGCGTGTAACCGGGGATGGTCAGCACGGACAACAGCACCACTGCGGCAAGGCGATGGATGAGTGTCCCGGTGCATCGAACCCGTTCCGGCGGGTAAGCAAATGGTTGGGTCATGGGTCGTGGTCTCCTTGTGGCGGTCTTTGGCTGGGCGACGATGTACCCGCCGGCCTGTTTATGCTGCGTCCGAATGCACGGAACGCGCCTTCGTGGGTCAGGGAACTGCATCGCGGTATCGCGATTATGTGGTGCAGTGTAGTCAACCGGGAACCGGATGGTCCAAGAACTGTACTGCATCGACGGTGCGGAAACTGTACTTCGGAAGTGTTATCGCTTGTTGTCAATCGCACTGCAATCGGATCATGAAAGGCAATTGGCCAGCCGCATGTGCCCTGTATCGCGCGGGCATGGCCGTGACTTTCACGTGAGTGCCGGCGTAAGGTGAATGGCATGCAACAGCAACGATCCTGGTGGATGAAACGCAACTGTGCTCGGATGTGCGTGGCTTCGGTTGCGCTGATCGTGAGTGCCTGCAGCGACCCGCACCGCGACTCTGATACAGGTCGCTGGTACAGCGTGGATCAGGTTGTTTCCGGCGGCCCCATTTTCGCGGACTATTGTTCCGCCTGCCACGGAGCTCGCGCGCAGGGTGCGGAGGAATGGTTCCGGCGGCAACCGGATGGCCGTTGGCCACCGCCCCCTCTGAACGGCACGGCGCATGCCTGGCACCATCCGCTGTGGCAATTGCGGCAGCAGATCCGGGAGGGTTCGCAGCCCGAGAACGGCAACATGCCAGCGTTCGGGGAAGTGCTGTCGTCTTCGGAGATCGATGCGACGATCGCCTGGTTTCAGAGTTTCTGGCCGGAAGAGATTTACGCTGCATGGCTGGTTTACGACGCCAACGTCCCAATGCCCTGAACCCGTCAAAGGGGTTTGGGCTGTCTTCCCCGCAGCGATGGATCAGCGAGTGCCGGGACGTCACCGCGGATTCCGGCCAGGACCTGCGGGCTACGGTCGATATCCCGTAGCGCGCGCCGGAAGAACGGACGCAGCGCGGTTTTCAGATGCGGTCGTACCCGAGCCGCTGGAATGTCCTTGAGGCGGCAGAACAAGGCCAGCGCATAGCTCAGATCGGCCCGCGAGAGGAATCCCGGGCGTTCGGCCGCCGGTCCCTGACAGGCGCCACAGGAGTTCACGCGGATGTTGAAGGCGGTGTTCGCGAACATGACTCCGAACCCCATGAACACGCCGACCAGTTCCGTCACATGCCCCCAGTTCTCGGCGCCGGCGGGTGGCGGTTCCGGAGCCCCGGCAGCGACATGGTGTGCGAATTCCCGGGCAAAGTTCGCAATCAGTGCTTCCGGATTCGGTACCAGTTCGGGGGCATAGTGAAACAGCGTTGGCCCCGTGCCCTGAGCACCGGGCATCCGGCTGCCCGGTATGGCACGAACGGGTGCGACGGGGTCTTGTCCTGGGTACGGCTGGGATGTCAGCGCCCCCGGTTCCAGCAGTCGGCAGGGCCAGTGACTCAAACCGGCGTGGGCGCGCACTTCATCAAAGACCAGTTGCGCCATGCCATGCACGCTGTCGGCCCGTCCGGGGAAGAATTCCGGTGTGGGCAAGACCACTTGGGTGCCAGCGAAGAAGATGTCACGCCCCTGGTGACGCAGGGCCCAGGCAAAAACCGCATGGATCCAGTCGCGGGTGGTGTCATCCAGCAGAGGCTCGCGCTGGAAAAGATCGAAGATCATGACGGGCTGCCGTCCAGCCTCAAGAGAAAACGACGACCGTATTGTGGGTGCATGCTTCTCATGAGGTAAGGGTAACGCGTTTGTGCAACGGGAGCGATCAGGTGTCGCTCTTTCGTTGCCTGGGAAGTGCTGCTCGACCTGTAATCGGCAGGGCCAGAGGCCCGCGGCACTGACTCCCATGGCCATGCCCACGAGCCATCTCTGAACTTGGAAGGTGCACACGTAGGGTGCCAATGAGCGCAGCGAATTGCACCGTTCGAGGCCCGGGGGCCAGGGCCGACGTGTTATCGGTGCGGTTCGGCTGCGCCTCACGGCAGCCTACGCGGGTTCTTTCACGCTAGCTGTCATGGCCAGCGGCCACCCTGCAGGATGAAAAGGCGAGCCACGGAAAGCACGGACAGACACGGGCAAGGGGTTTGGGCCCGGTTCACTTTCCGTGATTTCCGTGTCCTTCCGTGGCTATATTTTTACGCTACAGGTAGGGTGTGAACAGCCTCGCTGCGCCGTCCCGAAGGCTGAGCAGAATGGGACGTTGCTGGATTTCCTGCAGCGTCAGGAGCCGGGATCGCGCGCGCAGATCCGCGCACCACAGCGCGAGGTCACGGCCAAGCGCCTCGTCATAGCATTCCAGATTGAACTCGAAGTTCAGACGCAGGCTGCGCGGGTCCCAGTTGGCGGAGCCCAGGAGTACCCAGCAGGCATCGATCAGCATCAGCTTGGCGTGATTGAACGGTGGCGGTGTCAACCAGATGCGGCAGCCACGTTCGACCAGCTCGGTGTGCAACGGATTGCTCGCCCACTCGACCAGCCGCAGGTTCCCGCGTTGGGGCAGCAGCAGATCGACCTGAACCCCCCGCAGGGCTGCTGTCTTCAGGGCGCTCAGGAGTTCCACGTTGGGAAGAAAGTAGGGCGTCACCACGGTAATCTGCGAACGGGCTTCGGCCAGCGCGGCGAGCAGGGTGAACTGCAGAACCTCGAAGTCCTCGTCCGGGCCGTCGGGAAGGCCCCGGCAGAACGTCGTTCCAACCACTGTGCCGGCGGTGGTGGCCCAGGCGGGTCCGGACAGTGTCTCGTCGGTGGCAAACCGCCAATCCTCGAAGAATACCCGCTGGAGTTGCTCTGCGACCGGCCCGTCGATCTGAAAATGCAGATCGCTGATCGGGTGCCTGCCAGGATCGGTGCGGCAGTGTCCCTGACGAATGTTCATGCCGCCAGTAAACGCGGATGCACCATCGACGATCAGCAGTTTCCGGTGATTGCGCAGGTTGAAGGCGGCCAGGCTGCGGGGCAGATGCACCGGAAGAAAGGCGGCGCTGCGTACCCCGAGACGGCGCAGGCGGGTGACCATGCTGCGGCGGCTGTAACGGACACCGATGCCGTCGATCAGAACGCGTACTTCCACACCGCGTTCATGGGCCGCGCTCAGGTGTTCGGCGAAGCGGAGCCCGATGCGGTCGCTATCGAAGATGTAGGTGGCCAGCGCGACACTCTGCTCCGCGCCGTCGATCGCCTGCAGCATCGCGCCGTAAGCCTGGTTGCCATCGAACAGCGGTGTTACGCGATTGCCGGCGCTGAGGGTGAACGGACTCAGGGCATCCCCGGAGCCCAGCAGCCCGCGCCAGCGCGCGCTCAGCTCAGGAGCCACTGCGAGGCTGGGTCGGGGCGCCGGCGATGGCCCGTGGCCGTCACGCAGGGCGCGGGCACGCCGACGGATGCGGTTGATGCCGAACAGCCAGTAGAGCAGCGAGCCGGCCAGTGGCAACAGGATGATCAGTCCGACCCAGGCGATGACGGCGCCGGTTTCGCGGCGTTGCAGCAGCGCATGCACGGCGCTCGCGATGGCCAACAGGAACACGGCCGCGGCGATGCCGCTGGCGATCCAGCTGGTCTCCACGTCCAAGTTTCGCCTCCGGGGTCAGGTCATGCAATGGCACGTACGGTCGAGACTGGCTACAGTACGGCGGCGCTTCGACGCGGGCAAACCCAGCTTATCTTCCGACAGGACACCATGGCCGAGAATCTGACCCTCGACTTCGCGGACGCCGAGCGTCTGCCGCTGAAGGACTACACCGAAAAGGCGTACCTGGATTATTCCATGTACGTGATCCTGGACCGGGCCCTCCCGCACATCGGCGACGGGCTGAAGCCGGTGCAGCGACGCATCATTTATGCGATGAGCGAACTGGGTCTCTCCGCGACTGCCAAGTACAAGAAGTCCGCGCGCACGGTGGGCGACGTGCTGGGCAAGTTTCACCCCCATGGGGACAGCGCCTGCTACGAGGCCATGGTGCTGATGGCCCAGCCTTTTTCCTACCGCTATCCGTTCGTGGACGGACAGGGCAACTGGGGTTCGCCCGATGACCCCAAGAGTTTCGCCGCGATGCGGTACACGGAGTCGAGGCTGTCGCGCTATGCGCAGGTGCTGCTGTCGGAACTCGACCAGGGTACCGCCGATTGGGTGCCCAATTTCGATGGCACCCTGGAAGAGCCGAAGGTGCTTCCGGCGCGGCTGCCGAACGTGCTGCTGAACGGCGCCACCGGCATCGCAGTCGGCATGGCGACCGACATTCTTCCGCACAACCTGCGCGAAGTGGCCGCCGCCTGTGTGCATTTGCTGGAGAACCCCGGCGCAACGCTTGACGACCTGCTCGAATCGATCCAGGGGCCGGATTTCCCGACCGCGGCCGAGATCATCACGCCGCGAGAGGAATTGCAGAAGATGTACGCGAGCGGTCACGGGTCGGTCCGGGCCCGCGCCCGCTACGAGCGCGAGAACGGCGACATCGTGGTGACCGCGCTCCCTTACCAGGCCTCGGGCTCGCGGGTGCTGGAGCAGATTGCCGCGCAGATCAACGCCAAGAAGCTGCCCATGGTGGAGGATCTGCGCGACGAGTCCGACCACGAACACCCGACGCGTCTGGTGATCACACCGCGCAGTCAGCGCGTCGATGTCGAGTCGCTGATGGCGCACCTGTTCGCCACCACAGATCTCGAGAAGAGTTACCGGGTCAACATGAATCTGATCGGCCTCGATGGCCGCCCAAGGGTCAAGGACCTGCTCACGCTCCTGAGCGAATGGCTGGGCTTTCGGGTGACCACCGTGCGCCGGCGCCTGCAATGGCGCCTGGACAAGGTGCTCGCCCGCCTGCACGTGCTCGAAGGCCTGCTGATCGCGTATCTGAACATCGACGAAGTGATCCGGATCATCCGCGAGAACGACAAGCCCAAGCCGGTGCTGATGGAACGGTTCGAACTCACGGATATCCAGGCCGAAGCCATCCTCGAACTGAAGCTGCGCCATCTCGCGAAGCTGGAGGAAATGAAGATCCGTGGCGAGCAGGACGAACTCGCGGCCGAACGCGAGCGCCTGGAAAAGACCCTGGGATCGGAGAAGCGGCTGAAACGTCTGGTCGCGGACGAGATCCGGGCGGACGCCGAGACCTTCGGCGATGACCGGCGTTCGCCGCTGGTGCAGCGCGCCGCCGCCCAGGCATTGGACGAAACCGCGCTGATTCCGACCGAGCCTTTGACCATCGTGTTGTCGAAGATGGGCTGGGTTCGTGCCGCGAAGGGTCACGAGGTGGATCCCGCCGCGTTGAATTACAAGGCCGGCGACGGGTTCCTGGATGCGCTGGCGGGGCGCAGCAACCAGTTGGTCGCGTTTCTCGATTCAACCGGGAGGGCGTATACGCTTCCGGCGCATACCCTGCCTTCCGCGCGCGGACAGGGGGAACCTCTGTCGGGGCGTGTCACGCCGGCCGATGGCGGGCGCTTCGTCGGCCTGGCTTCCGGCGCGGCGGACGAGCACTGGCTGCTGGCCACCGATCACGGCTACGGCTTCATCGTCGAACTCGGCGACCTGTTCAGCCGGCAGAAGGCGGGCAAGACCGTGCTGAGCGTACCCAGGGGCGCGGACGTGCTGCCGCCCCGGCGGATTCTGGATGTCGGCAGCGACCGTGTCGCGCTCGCGACCACCGACGGCTACCTGCTGATCGTCGCCGCGGCCGATCTGCCGGCGATGGCGCGCGGCAAGGGCAACAGGATCATCGGCATTCCCTCGGCGCGCCTGAAGGCCGGGCAGGAGCGGGTCACGGCCGTGGCGGTGCTGCCCCAGGGGAGTACGCTGGTGATCCATGCCGGAAAGCGATTCAAGGGTATGGGGCCTGCCGAATGGGCCGAATACGAGGCGGGGCGTGGCCGCCGCGGTCACAAACTGCCGCGCGGCTACCAGAAGGTGGATCGATTGGAGGTCCAGATCTCTTGATGAAGCATCGGGTGGGTAGGGTGAACCCGGCGGGGTACGAAACATGGCCTGCTTTCCGTCGCCCAGGAGCTGCATGAAAGTTCGCCCCGGCATGGGCCGGGATGAAAATGGACAGCAAACGCTGTGCCGCTTGAATTTCCGGGTCACTGCCCCATCTAATACGCAGTATTCAACTTTCCTGATGGAGTCTTCGGAGTCGCCATGAAACGTATCATGCTGTTTTTGGGGACCAACCTCGCCATTATCGTGGTGTTGAGCATCACGCTGCGTATCCTCGGCGTGGAACGCATTCTCGATGAACAGGGCGTCGGGTTGAACTTCAACGCCCTGTTGATCTTTGCCGCTGTATTCGGCTTCGGAGGCTCGTTCATTTCGCTGGCCATCTCCAAGTGGATGGCCAAGAAGACGATGAACGTCCATGTGATCGAGAAGCCCCGTAACGCGACCGAGCAATGGCTGTTCGACACCGTGCGTCGTCAGGCCCGGGAGGCCGGCATCGGAATGCCGGAGGTCGGGATCTACGATTCACCCGACCCCAACGCCTTCGCCACCGGGATGAGCCGCAACAACGCGCTGGTGGCGGTCAGCACCGGGTTGATGCAGAACATGGGTCAGGGCGAAGTCGAGGCCGTGCTGGGTCACGAAGTCGGCCACGTCGCCAACGGCGACATGGTGACGCTCGCGCTGATCCAGGGTGTGGTGAACACCTTCGTGATCTTCCTCGCCCGTGTGATCGGTCATTTCGTCGACCGCGTGGTGTTCAAGAACGAACAGGGCCACGGCCCCGCGTTCTGGATCACTACCATCGTCGCGGAAATCCTGCTCGCGATCCTGGCCTCGATCATCGTGATGTGGTTCTCGCGCCGCCGTGAATTCCGCGCCGACGAAGCTGGCGCGAAACTGGCCGGACGCGACAAGATGATCGGCGCGCTGGAGTCGCTTGCACGTGCGTCGGGGCGGCCGGTGGACATGCCCGATCAGATGGCGGCCTTCGGCATCCGCGGCGGCCTGCCGACTGGTCTCAAGCGCCTGTTCATGACGCACCCGCCGATCGAGGAGCGGATCATGGCACTGAAGGCGATGCGCTGAGTTTGCCATGGCCATGGGTGCCACCCCGAAACATGAAAGGTGCACGCGTAGGGTGTCAATGAGCGCAGCGAATGGCACCGTTTGAGACCCGGGAGCCTGTTGGGTAGAACCGGCGTGGCATCGGTGCGGTTCGGCTGCGCCTCACGGCACCCTACGCGGTTCTTTCACGCTAACTGTCATGGCCGGCGGCCACCCTGAAGGATGAAAAGGCGAGCCACGGAAAGCACGGACAGACACGGACAGTGGGTTTGGCCCAATTCACTTTCCGTGATTTCCGTGTCCTTCCGCGGCTGTATTTTCACGCTAATGGACATCGCGAGCGGCCACCACTCACGGCGAACGATGTACGGTGAAATAAGCGCAGCCAATTGCGTTCTTCGCCGCCTGTAGGCCACGGTTTCCCCGGTGCCCCACTGCTGAACTCAGCGGCCCGAGCCCAGCACCCGGTCTGCGACGAACGGGTTGCTGCGACGCTCCTCGCCGAACGTCGACATCGGTCCATGGCCGGGAATGAAGCGGGTCTCCGGCCCCAATGGCCAGAGCTTGCCGGCGATGGCATCGAGCAGGTCCTGGTGGTTGCCCCGGGGAAAGTCGGTGCGGCCGATGCTCCCGGCGAAGAGGACGTCGCCGACGAGGGCGAGTTGGCTTGGCGCATGATGGAAGATCACGTGTCCCGGCGTGTGGCCGGGGCAGTGGTAGACGTCCAGCACCTGCCGACCCACGCGCACCTGATCGCCTTCCTGCAGCCAGCGGTCGGGAAGAAACGCGTTGACTTCCTCGGTGCCGAACATTCTGGCCTGCATCGGCAGTTGTTCCAGCCAGAAACGGTCCGCCTCGCCCGGACCGACGATGGGGACGCCTGCCATGTCCGCGAGTTCGCGGGCCGCTCCGACGTGATCGAGGTGGCCATGGGTGAGCAGTATCTGGCGGAGGTTCAAGTGTCGCTCTTCAGCCGCGGCCAGCAACGTTTCCGCTGATCCGCCAGGATCGACCCACGCGGCTTCACGCGTTTCTTCACACCAGATCAGGGTCGCGTTCTGTTCGAAGGCGGTGACAGGGATGGTGACGAATCCGAGCATGGGGCTGTCCCGATCGGTAGGTGCGGAGCCGCATTGTGGCAAAGCGGCCGCGGTCCTGCCATTCCCGGTGTGCGCTCAACGGCAAGGTGCTTCATCAAGCACGCGGAAGGGAAAGAACCTGCGTAGGGTGCCGTGAGGCGCAGCCGAACCGCACCGTTGTCATACAGGCGAACCCTGGACCCCGTGCCACGAGCGGCTGCCGGGGCCAGGTAAGTGATTTTTGCGGCACCGGGGTTGACAGTGGAGGCTTAATATTAGAAGATTCTCATACGGTGATTGCTTGCCCCCCCGCGGCGATCATCGTACTCCTCCATCCTCCTTTGGTGGTTTATTTGGCGCGGACTCCGGTTCGCGCCATTTTTTTGCTGTGCAGATTGCGCAAGCAGGGGATGGCCGCGGGCCTTCGGCGCCGCGATGACGGTAAAGGCGTGGGTTCCGTTACCCAGCGCAACAAGGCCTCTGGCCGCGAGGTGTGACGTGGCGCGGCCGACGCTGGATTCGCCTCTCTTCGCGGATTCTGTTACCCCTAAGGGCTGACCTGAGCCTGATCGACCAACAATGCATTTTTCATTCAACAGCCTTCGCACCGCCGTGCTGGCCTTCGTCTTGCTCCCGCTGCTTGCAGTGCTGGTGGCACTCGGCATGCTCGGCCTGCGCGAATTCGAGCGGCAGATGGAGTTGCGCATGCAGGAGGATATCGAACTGGTCGCGCGCTCCATTCGGCTGCCGATCTCGGCGGCCATTGCGAGGCGCGACGCGGCGAACGTGCAGCAGGCGCTTGATTCCGCCTTTCAGCTGGAACAGGTGTTCGGCGTTTACGTATACGATTCCAATGGTGAACTTGTCGCCACCAGCGGTCCGCGCAGCCCCTCACTGGAGCGCCGGCGCGAGGCGCGTCTGATCACTGCGACCGGCAGCCAGGGAGCCTTTGACGAGCGCCACGGTCGGGAAGTGTTTTCCTTCTTCCTGCCGCTCACCGACGCTGGTGGACGCATTGTCGGGCTATTGCAGACGACGCGTGACGTGACCCGTTTTCACGCCTATATCGCACAGATGCGCTGGCAGGGCGGTGTGGCAATCGTCCTGCTCTCGTTGATCTTTCTGCTTGTGGTCCTGGTCGGGCACCACCGGGCTGTGGGTCGGCACGTCAGCCGGCTTGCCGGCGCCATGGAGAAAGTCGGTACCGGCGCCCGCGGCTTGCGGGTGCCGGAGCAGGGTCCACAGGAGTTGCGGCTGCTCGCCACGACAATGAACGAAATGCTCGAACGCCGCGAGGACTCGGAACGGGCGCTGGATGTGCAGCGCGCCCAGCGCGCGGAACTCGAGGAGGAACTGCGCCAGTCCGAAAAGCTGGCCGCGATCGGACAGCTCGCGGCCGGGGTGGCGCATGAACTGGGAACGCCACTCGGGGTCATTGCCGGACGTGCACAGCGCGCGCGCCGTGGTGTGCCCGAGGGTTCCCGCACCGCGGTCGAGATGGAAAGGCTGCTGGCCGAACTGGGCCGCGTCGAACACATCGTGCGTCAGCTGCTGAACTTCGCGCGGCGCAATCCCCTGAACCGGCGCGAGATCGCTCTTCCATCATTGATGGCCGATGTCATTTCGCGGGTTCGCATCGGCGTACAGCGCCCGGAGATCGAGATCCGGGTGACGCCGGGCGATGCCGCCGGAACGTTGGTCATCCAGGCGGATCCCGCCCGTCTCGAACAGGCGTTGGGCAACCTGCTGGAGAATGCGATCCACGCTGCGCGCAAGCGGGTCACGATCACCTGGCGCAGGATCGACGAGGACTCGCGCGAGATGCTGGAGATCACGGTGGCGGATGATGGACCGGGGATCGCCGATGCGCACGTCGAGCACCTGTTCGAGCCTTTCTTCACCACCAAGCCAACCGGCGAGGGGACGGGTCTTGGTCTCGCCGTGGCGCATGTCGCGATCGAGGACCATGGCGGCGACATCCGGCTGGACCGTGCCTGGCCGTCCGGTACCCGCTTCGTCATCACCCTGCCACTGCCCGAGGTCGGCGCCGATGAATGAGTCCCTGCCGACGACCTGGCGCGATGCTCGTGATGGGGTGCTCGTGGTCGAGGACGATCCCGGACACCGTGAACTCCTGCGGGAGGAACTGACCGAGGCGGGATACGTCGTGACCGCCGTGGCCACGGCGGAAGAGGCGCTCGCGTTGCTGCAGGAGCATACATGCTCGCTCGTCATCAGCGACCTGCGCCTGCCGGGGGCGGACGGGTTCGCCGTCCTGGAGCAGACCCGGACGCTGGTTCCCGCGCCGGGGTTCATCATGCTGACCGGCTTCGGTACCATCGATCAGGCGGTCGCTGCGCTGAAGGCGGGGGCGGACGATTTCCTGACCAAGCCGATCGATCTCGAACATCTGCGCATCGCCGCTGATCGGGTACTGCAGACACGGCGGCTTCGCAACGAGGTGCAGCAGTACCGGGAGGTGCTGCGAGATCAGGGGTTCCACGGCATGTTCGGCAGGAGCCCCGTGATGCTGCGCCTGTTCGACCTGATCCGGCGTATCGCCCGGTCCGACGGCAGTGTGCTGATTACCGGGGAATCCGGTACAGGCAAGGAGCTGGTTGCCCGCGCGCTGCACGAGGAAAGCGCTCGCGCCGGCGGACCCTTCGTCGCGATCAATTGTGCCGGGATTCCGGAAACCCTGCTGGAATCGGAGCTGCTCGGACACGCGGCAGGTGCTTTCAGCGGCGCGCGCGGGGCGCGCAAGGGCCTGTTCCTCGAGGCCGATGGTGGCACGCTCTTCCTCGACGAGATCGGGGAGATGCCCGCATCGATGCAGACAAAACTGCTGCGCCTGCTGCAGGACGGGAAGGTGCGTCCCATCGGAGCCAACCAGGAAGCAGGTACCGATGTCCGGATCATTGCCGCCACCCACCGCGATGTTGCGGAACTGATGGCCGAAGGTCGATTCCGCGAGGACCTGTTCTTTCGCCTGGAGACCTTCCGCATCGAGGTGCCACCGCTGCGCGAGCGCGGGGAAGACATTGCGCAGCTGCTCGATTTCTTCCTGCGCCGTCACGCGCTGAGCCGGGGGTCCCGACCGTGTACCCTGGCTCCTGATGCCCTGCGCCGCCTGCTGGGTTACCGTTTTCCGGGGAATGTGCGCGAGCTGGCCGCCCTGGTGGAACGGGCAGCGACTCTGTCGAGAGGTGACGTCATCGGTCTTGACGATCTGCCGGAGCGGGTTCTGACCGACTCATCGCTCGAGCATGCGGCCGCGAGCGCTCGTGTCGGCGCAACGCCACGCGACGAGGAGTGGGAGACCCTGCAGGAACTCGAGGCACGTTACATCAGACAGGTGCTGGCCTTTACCGACGGCAACAAGCAGCGTGCCGCACGCATCCTCGGCATCGGCCGCAAGACGTTGTATCGCAAGCTGGAAGAGAGTGTGTGACCGATGGCGCCGTATCATTTTGACGCATGTGACGTGATGGCACGGCATGCGGGTTCGGCGATTCGCCGTGCAATCTTCACAACATACTGAAAAAAAACGGAATATCGCGTCTCCCCGGGTTTGGCATGGTTGCTGCACCCTTCAGCAGTGCTGATCCAGCAATTGAAAATGAAAGGAGACGTTATGACGATTCGAAAGACCGTATCGACCTTGGCCCTCGCTGCAATGTTCGCCGCCGGCGGCTCTGCCTTTGCTCAGAGCGGTGGTGGCGCTGGCCAGGCGCCGGTGCCGGGTGAAAAGACACCGGCTACCGCGGCCATGACCGAACAGACGGTCGATGCGTTCGTCGATGCCTTTGTCGCGGTGCAGGAAATCCGCGAGGATTTCGCCGAACGTCTGCAGTCCGCGTCGGATGAGAGCGAGGCGCAGGCCATGCAGCAGGAGGCTCAGGCGGAGATGATTCAGGCCGTGGAGCAGTCGGGCATGAGCGTGCAGGAGTACAATGATGTCGCGATGGCCCTGCAGAATGATCCCGAGTTGATGCAACAGGTGCAGGAAAGGGCGGCTGAACAGATGTAGCCCGGCATGATCCGGGTCCCGCATCGGGTTTCCCCTGATACGGGACGGGGCCGGTCCCCCGGGGGTCGGCCTTTTTTTTGGCCCCCACTTTCTCATCCCTCTATCGTCGTTCGCCTTGAACCGCGGGCGAACGTCCGTTATGATTGCGCGCTTTCTGAAATAGCGCCGTATCCGGAGCAACAGGCATGAAAACCATTAGCGCCAAGCCGGCCGAAGTCGTACGCGACTGGTACCTCGTCGACGCCAGCGGCAAGACCCTCGGCCGCCTCGCGACCGAAATCGCACGCCGTCTTCGTGGCAAGCACAAGCCGATCTACACCCCGCATGTCGACACGGGCGATTACATCGTCGTCGTGAATGCGGAGAAAATCCATGTGACCGGCAACAAGGCGAACGACAAGATGTATTATCGCCATTCCGGCTACCCCGGTGGTCTGAAGCAGGCAAATTTCAGCCAGTTGATCGCGCGCGCGCCGGAACGGGTGCTGGAACACGCGGTGAAGGGCATGCTGCCGAAGAATCCGCTGGGACGCGCCATGTTCAAGAAGCTGAAGGTCTATGCGGGGACGGAACACCGTCACACCGCACAGCAGCCGCAGCCGCTCGAGATCTAGCGCCGCTTACACCGTATACGTCAAGGAACACGCATTCATGGCAACAAACCAGAATTATGGCACCGGCCGTCGCAAGACCGCCTCCGCCCGGGTTTTTCTGCGCCCCGGAAAGGGCGACATCGTCGTCAACGACAAGGCGCTGGATGAATATTTCGGCCGGAAAACGTCACGGATGGTCGTCCGCCAGCCACTCGAAACGGCAGACATGACCCGGAATTTCGACGTGATCGCCACCGTGAAGGGCGGTGGTGCCAACGGTCAGGCGGGTGCCATCCGTCTCGGGATTGCGCGCGCCCTGGTGCAGTATGACGAGGCGCTGCGCCCCCCCATGCGCCAGGCCGGATTCATGACCCGCGATGCCCGCGAAGTCGAGCGCAAGAAGGTCGGCCTCGCCAAGGCCCGTCGCGCAAAGCAGTTCTCGAAGCGCTGAGTTCCAGGCCCGGAGCATCATTCGGGCCTGTCGAATTGGGGGATCGTCTAGCGGTAGGACTACGGACTCTGACTCCGTCAACCCAGGTTCGAATCCTGGTCCCCCAGCCATCAACGAAAGAGGCCCCCTTGTGGGGCCTTTTTCGTTGATGATTGAAGCGGCCCAGGGTTCGAACCTGGAAGGTTCGAGTGCGGAGCGCAGCGGAGCCCCACGGTCGCGCGCAGCGTGGCCGCCCGAAGGGCGAGGCCGTAGGCCGAGTCATCCTGGTCCCCCAGCCATCAACGAAAGAGGCCCCCTTGTGGGGCCTTTTTCGTTGATGATTGAAGCGGCCCAGGGTTCGAACCTGGGAGGTTCGAGTGCGCAGAGGTATGAATTCAGAACAGAAGGTTGGTCACCACCAGCGCGACCGCTGGATAGAGCAGGGTCAGCAGGCCGCCGGCCCGCAGGAAGTCGATCACACGGTAGCCGCCGGGATCGAGTATCAGGGCGTTGACCTGATGCGTTGGAAGCAGGAAGGCATTGGAGGCGGCGATGGCAACGATCAGTGCGAAAACGCGGGGGTCTGCGTCGATCCCATTCGCCTGAGCGGCCAGGGCGAAGCTCACGGCGAGCGGCACCAGGAGTACGGTTGCCCCGACGTTGGAGATGAACAGCGTGAAGAACGTGACCAGCAGAAACAGCATGACCTGCATCACCCAAACCGGAACGTCGCCCATCAGATTCATTCCATTGACCGCCAGCCACGCCGCCGCGCCGGAATCCTGTGCCGCGAGGCCCAGCGGAATCAGGGCGGCGAGCAGGAACACCGTTTTCCAGCTCACTGCGCGGTAGGCGTCATCCATGCTCAGCACACCGGTGAGGACCATGCCGAGCGCGCCTCCGAGCAGTGCCAGAGCCAGGGGTAGATCCGAGAACAATACCAGGCCGAGCGCCACCGCCGTCGATGCCAGCGCTGGCCAGACCTTGCAGGGGGCCTCGGGCCCTTTCGGTTTCGGATACCGACTGGTCATCACGATGAAATCGCGATCATCCTCCAGTTCCATCAGGCGTTCCCAGCGCGTATGCACGACAAGGGTGTCGCCGGCCTGGAATTCGACATCGCTGAGATCGTCGCGGAGGACGTCGTTGCCCCGCTGAATGCGCAGCACGGTCAGCCCGTAGGTCTGACGCATGTGCAGTTCCCCGATGCTCTCCCCGATCAGTTCTGAACCGGGCGGGATGATCAGTTCGGCGATGCCGGAGTGGCGCGGGGACATGCTCCGGGCGAACGCGTCGAGCCCGTCCCGGAGTCCGGTATGGTTCCGGTCGCTGGCCGTTTCGAGATCCTTGATGGGACCGAGGATTGCGAGATGCCCACCGGCGACGATCTCGGCATTGCGAGGCGGCTCGATCAGCACTTCGTCGCCGTCATCGAGACCAATCACGAACACGCCGTATTCCTTCTCGAACTCCCCGATGGAGGTGCCAGCGAGCCGACTTTCGTCACCGATGCGCAGCTCGCGAATCGCATAATCGATGCCATAGAGATCCTTGAAATAGTCGGAGGTGCTGCGTGCCCTGGATTCATCCCTGGAGGTGTCCGGGGCCTTCGGCAGGACCCAGCGGCCAAGGACCCAGAAGTAGGCAATCACTGTCGCCAACAGGGCAAGACCGATGGGCGTCACGTCGAACAGCCCGAAGTCCTCCAGGTCGCCAGGCATGAGGTCGTTCAGGAGGATCAGGGGGCTGGAGGCGACCAGGGTCAGCGTGCCGCCGGTGATGGCCGCGAAACCCATCGGGATGAGCAGCCGCGAGCGGGGGATGCCGACATCGCCGGAGACCCGGTTTACAACGGGCATGAACAGCGCGGCGGCCCCGATGTTCTGCATGAAGCTGGTGATCAGTCCCACGGCGCCCGAGACGACGGCCATCACGCGTTGCTCGGTGCGTCCCGCAAACCGCAGTATCAGCCTTGCGATCCGCGTCATCACGCCGGCCCTGTCCAGTCCGTTGCCGATGATCATTACTGCGATGATGGCGACGACCGCATTCGACGAGAGCCCGGAAAACAGTTTCTCTGGGGCCAGGATGGGTTCGATATCGGGAATCAACCCGACCACGCCGATCAGAAAAAGGATGATCAGTGCGCCGATATCGATACGGACGATCTCGGTGACGAACAACACGATCGTCAGGCCCAACAGACCGAAGACGATCAGAATCTCGGCAGTCAGGGCAACGTTGTCCATAGGTGAGGGTGTGTCGCTGTTGCAGAATCATTCATTCGGCTGGCCGAGGACGCATGATCGTGCCTGCCGTGCGCCGTGGAAGGTTGGCCGCTGGCAATGCCGTCGCTATGCAGTCTCGATGTCGTAGCCCGCACTCTGCCAGCCCGTCATGCCGCCCAGTACATTGAAAACCGGTCCGTGCCCCTGTCTGTTCAGCAGACTCGCCATGACCGAAGACCGATAGCCACTGCCGCAGATGACAGCCAGTGGCCGGTTCTTCGGGATTTCGTCGAGACGTCGAGGCAGTTCGCCGCCGCTGATGTGGCGGGCGCCGGCGATGTGACCCTCCGCCCATTCTGCGGGTTGGCGCACGTCCAGGATCTCCAGATCCCGATCGTGCTCTGCGGCACGGCGCAGTTCATGAACGGTCCATTGCGGCAGGATTTCGATTTCGCGCCCGCTGGTGCGCCAGGCCAGCATGCCGCCTGACAGCCAGGCGGTCGGAAGCTCGTAGCCGATGCGCAGGAGTTGCCAGTAGATGTCCTCGAGATCACCGGGCTGTTCCACCACGAGCAGGATCCGGGCGTCCTCGGGCAGCACGGTTCCGGCCCAGGTACTGAAGGATGTGCCCGCGGCAACGTTGAGGGCGCCTGGGATATGCGCGGCAAAGGCCTCCGGCGAGCGGCAGTCCACAACGAACGCATTGTCCCGACGCATCATGCGCGCAAAGTCATCGGGCTGGACGGCAGGAGGTTCGGGCAGGACGCCCAGCGGTTTCGGGCCCTCGATGTTCCGGTTGCGCATGCGGCGCCAGTACGGAGGCACCGTGGGCAGATTCTTGAGTTCGAGACAGCGCTCGACGAAGCCTTCGCGGTCGTCGAGATCCGCGAGCATCCGGTTCATGCGGCGCTCGTACCCGATGGTGGTGGAAAGCATGCTGCCGATATTGCCGCCGCAGAGCGAGCCGGCCACGTGCGTCGGGTAGACGGGCACGTGGTCAGGAAGCCGCAGGATCTTTTCCTGCAGGGTGTGACAGAATTCATGGGCGCTCGCCCGCGTTTCCTCCTCACCACCCAGGAGATCGGGTCGCGCAATGTCGTCCACCAGGAGCGCGCCACCGGAGAGAAGCAATGCCGGCTCCTGGCCACGTGAGTGGTCGTAGACGAGTAGCGAGATGTGTTCCGGTGTGTGCCCCGGTGTATGCACCACCTCGAACTCGATTTCACCCATGCGCAGGCGTTCACCATCGTCCATGTAGTGCACGGGATAACCGAGCTGGGCTCGTGCACCCGCCAGGAGCTGCACATCGGCGCGTACCGGCAGCTCACAGATCCCGGAGAGGTAATCATTGTGCTGATGCGAGTCGGCTGCGTACCGCAGCCGCATTCCGCGCGCCTGAGCTTCTTTCAGGTAGTCGTCCACGTCGCGACGCACGTCGAGGACCAGGGCCTCACCCGTCTCTTCGGACCCGATGAAGTAGGATGCATGTCCGAGGCTCTCCAGGTAAAACTGTTTGAAGATCATTGTGTCCTCCCTTGTCGATTCTCCACCTTTCGAAGTGTTCGGATTATGGTGTTCCGGGAGATTCCATTTTCAAGATAACTCGTGAGAAGTCATATGTGAATACACCTGTGTTTGACAGGGGAAGAAGCCTGTCTTCACATATCAGAGAGTCGTTGCTTGATGATCTGAAAACATGCTTGTTGTGCATTGCGGGTGTTGAGGATGTCTCAGCGTTTCCCAAGATGTCGATGGGTGTTTTTCTGACTGAAACGTTGAACCGCCTGTTCTGGTCCAGCTTCTTGAAGGAACTCTGATTTGACCGGTTATGGCAATGGGCGGCGTGCAGCCGGAATGGCAACACGATGGCACGCGACGATCCATGGGACGTTGAGAAACCCGGGTCCTGCTGGATCATCCATTGCAATCGCCCTCCTGATTAGCACGAATGCTCCGCAGATCGGAAAATTAAGGCCCAAGGCGTCATCGCGAGGAGCGAAACCTTTAGCCG
>JAABSN010000063.1 GCA_011390385.1 Thioalkalivibrio nitratireducens
CGCTCAATCGGCTCTCGAATAGCGTCCACTGCGCGTTGCGCTCGGCTGCATACAGCAGTCCGCGACCGTCGGGTGTAAAGGCGAGGTTGCGCTCGAGTCCCGGGGTCTCGGTAATTCGACGTGTCGTGGCGAAGTCAAGCGACGTCACGAACACGTCGCCGCGCAGTACGAACGCGACCTCCTTGTCGTTGGGCGAGAGCGCGAACTCGCTGATGCCGTCTTCGACGTCGACCTCGACGAGGCCGTCCCCGGTATCTGCCGTCAGCAATGTGATGGCCAGCGGCGCCGCGTTCTCCGGCGCACCCGCGCGTGCGGGCTCGGGGGGCAGCAGATGAATCTCGCCGTCGAAACTGTAGGCCAGCGCGCCGTTGGACGCCACGCTGAGGCCGCGAACCGGGTGGCGGGTATGGAAGGTGACCTGCCGGGCGCTGTCTTCGCCGCCGGCCAGCGACTGGTGCCATACGTTCAGGCTGCCCGAGCGCTCCGAGACAAAGTAGAAGCCTTCACCGGCCGGGTCCCATGCCGGCGTATGGTCGTTCCACGGGTTGGTCGTGAGCCGCTCGTGCTGGCCGGTCCCGGCATCGAGCAGCCAGATGTCGCGCGCAAACGGCGAGTCATCGTGCTTGCGGTAGAAGCTGTCGCCCTTGTGGTCGGCATAGAGAAGACGGGTTCCGGGAGCGTCCCAGGTCGCCTGGCGCGCCTCGATCGGGGTGACCTGCCGGGGCGTACCGCCGGTGATCGGGACTTCGTAGAGTTCCGGACGTCGCTGATGGGGATCGGCCGCGTGGCCGGGCGGGTCGTAGCGAACGCTTTCGAACAACACGCGGCTGCCATCGCCGGAAAAGCCAGTGACAACATCGTCGGACTCATGGAAGGTCAGGCGCCGGGCCGGGCCGCCGTCCTGCAGGTCCAGCAGGTAGATATCCAGCGTGCCGTTGCGGTCGCTGCTGTAGGCCAGGTGGCGGCCGTCCGGCGCCCAGTGAGGGCTCGACTCGACCGCCTCGGTCCGAGTGAGCGCAATGGCCACGCCGCCCGCGACGTCCACTCGATAGATGTCGCCAGCGTGCGTGAAGACCAGCGCATTGCCGTCAGGCGACAGGGCCGGGTCACGCAGCCAGCGTTCGCTCGCCTGTGCTTGTGTCGCGAGGGCAATCGTCAGAAAGATTGAGAAAAAAGAGAAAACTTTCATCTTTGAATCCCGGCAGTCAACGGAGAGGCGACGGGGAGGCCGCAGCGGACACAGGGTACGCGACAATCGAGAGGGTAGCGAGGCAGCATTGCCGTTACACTCGAGGTGATGAGAAATCCATTCGTTCGGATTCCGCTGACGATGCTGCTGGCCTGGCTTGCCTGGATCGCCGGATCACAGACCCTGAACACGTTGCTCAGCGATGAGGACTGGACCGACCAGTACCCGCGCAGTACCGCCACGATTGTCGATTCGCGCGTCGAGTATTCCTCGTCGACCGCCAGCTTCCGAAGCGGCACCTATAGTTGCGTGTTGATCGTGGAATGGTCGCATGAGGGCGAAGTCTTCCGCGACGAACCCGTCTGGCTGCATGGCGGCAACTCCAGCGATCGACTGGAAGAAGACTGCGGTAGAGCACGCTTTGGAGAAGAGATCGAGGTATGGATCGGCGGCACTTATGCTGCCGAGCCCTACATCCTCCAGCCCGGCAATCGCACGTCCAAACCGTTGACGGCAATGGTCAATGCATTGCAGACGCTTTTCTTTCTCGCGATGATCTGGCTGCTCTGGCGGCCGCGTCGGCGCCGCACTGCATCAGAGCCCGAATCTGACGGCTGATCTCTGAAGAGGTCGTCGGCCATCCGCTGACCCTTCGGCGGATGGGCACGAGGATTGATCCCATCATCACCCCCGGAGTGCTTCCGGCGAGCCAGCGCGTAAGGCGCGTGTTGACGCCGTGATGCGTCTCCTGTATCAGTATGGCGTTGAACCCGATGTCCCGAAACTGACAGGAGAACCTGCGATGTCTCTTTCCTGCGTGTCTCGATTGCTCTTGACCGGCCTGATCGCGACGCTGCTGCCGGCGTTATCTGCCGCGCAGTCCAGCACGATTACCTACCAGGGACAGCTTCGCGAGAACGGCAACCCGGTCACCGATACCGTGAACCTGCAGTTCCAGCTGTTCGATGCGCTGAGCAGCGGAAGTTCGGTGGCGGGACCGATCCAGCGATTGAACTGGCCGGTCGAGGACGGGCTGTTTCAGGTCGAGCTCGATTTTGGTGCCGACGCGTTTGCCGGCGGCGAGCGTTTCCTGCAGGTTGTCGTCAACGGCGCGCCGCTGAGCCCGCGGCAACGCCTCACGTCCGTGCCGTTTGCGCTGCGAGCGGGCGAGACTGTCGCTGGAGCGGTCGGCAGCACCGAGATCGATTCGAGCCAGGTTCAGCTGCGCATTACCGGGACTTGTCCTTCGGGACAGTACGTGCAGGCCATCAATGAAAACGGGTCCGTCGTCTGCGATATCGATGGCGGCGCCAGCGGCGAGGCAGGCTGGAGCCTGACCGGGAATGCCGGCACCGATCCGAACACCAACTTCATCGGCAGCACGGATGCACAGGCGCTGGAGTTTAGAACGGATGGCGCTCGCACTCTCCGGCTGGAGCCCAGCGATGTGTTGTTGAATGGCGTTCCGATCACGGTCAATGTCATCGCGGGGTCGTCTGCGAACGAAGTTCTGGACGGGGTTCGTGGTGCGACGATTGCCGGTGGTGGATTGCCGGCCGGTGATCCAGACCCGGATTTTGCGTTCGATAATCCCAATCGGGTCACCGATCATTACGGCTCCATTGGAGGAGGGTATGGCAACCGGACTGGAAATGACAATGCCGATGGAAGCGATGCAGCGTTCAACACCGTCGGTGGTGGAGTGTCCAACGTCGCGAGCGGCCGATCAACCACGGTCAGTGGCGGTGAAGAGAATAGCGCAAGCAGTTCGGGTAGCACGGTCGGCGGCGGTATCCGGAACAACGGCGTGGGCACAGACAGCACCGTAGGCGGGGGAATCGCCAATACCGCCAGTGGCTCCCGGAGCACTGTTTCGGGAGGTGTCGAGAATCAGTCCGATGGAACCGGAAGTACGATTGGCGGCGGCGCCGCGAACGAAGCCAGTAACCTCTATGCAACGGTCAGCGGAGGGTTTCAGAACACCGCCAGTGCGGATGGAAGCATCGTGGTGGGCTGGCGGATTCTTGGCGAAGGTTCGTCCCGGTCGTGATTCCGGTGCTGCCGGAGAGGGTTGCAACGGCGTCGAAATCAACGATCGGGTGTCGGGTGACGCCGGGACTTTCGTTTGGTCTGATGGCGATGAAGTTTTCACGTCGACCGGGAGATTCCAGTTTCTGGTGCGGGCACGAGGCGGTTTCGGTCTCAATACGAACGCGCCGCAGACTCAGTTCCACGTTCTCGGAGGCTCCCGAACCACCGAAAGAGATTTCTGGCAGATCATTGCCGAAGGTGACGAGACATCAGGCCTTGCAGGCACAGGTGCTGGCATCTCCTTCATTGGCAACGATGGAAGTTCCACTCGCCGTCTCTGGGGTCATATTGAAAATGTCAAGGAAAATTCAACCCCGGGCGATGTTCGGTCGCAGATGAGTTTCTACACGCGAGGGCCTGGCGGGGCGTTTCCAGTCGAGCGGCTGCGAATTGACTCCAATGGAGCCATAACCACACCCAATGGCTCGTTTACTACTGCCTCGGACCAGCGGCTCAAGGAAAAGATTCAACCGTTGACCGAATCGCTCAATACCCTTCTTGCTCTGGAGGGCGTGCGTTTTCGCTACCGGGAAGATCTTGCTCCGTTTGGCGACACCAAGCCGCGCATGGGCTTTGTCGCCCAGCAGGTCGAGCAGGTGTTGCCGGAGTGGGTGAGCGAGAACGGCGAGGGTTACAAGCAGATCACGCCGACCGGTTTCCGGGCGCTGGCAGTGGAGGCCATGCGCGAGTTGCGTAGCGAGCAGCAGAAAGCCATCGCGCATCTGGAGCAGGAGAATGCGGGTCTCCGCTCGCAGCTGGCTGCGCTGCAGGACCGGCAGGAGACCGAGCTGGCCGATCTTCGCGCCGAACTGGCGATGCTGCGTGACCTTCTGGCGCCCCGGATCGCCGAGGCCAGCGCGCAATGAACGCCGTCCGCAATCGACGTGCGGTTCCGCGATCAGCCGGGGTGATTCGCATGCTGCGCGGCGCGGTGTTGTTCTTGGTGCTTTTGCCAGCGGTCGTGTCGCCGCAGTACGCGCTCGACTGGTACACGCTGGACGGCGGTGGCGAAGTGCTTTCCGAGACCGCGGACGGTCGCTGGCAGCTCTCCGGCACCTTGGGCCAGTGGGATGCCAGCGGACTGGCCGAGCTGGCCGGTGCCGGTTATTCGCTCAGCGGCGGCTTCTGGCCCGTCACGATTGCCGAAACCGACCTCCTGTTCAAGGACGGTTTCGAGAACTGAGGGCTGCCAGGTCCCGATTCGGGAGGTGGGCGATCGAAACCGGGACCTGGCAACGCGGCGAACTATTGCTGGCTGCCGCTGGGAACCGGAATCACGTAGCTCCCGATGTACTTGCGATGCTTGTCGGTGATCGCATCCGTGATGCCGAAATCAAGGAACACTGCGCTGGCGACAATCTTTGCACCCATTTCGCTTTCGATGGCGCCAACCGCTTCGTAGCCGCCTGCCGTCGTGCACTTGTAGCGCAGGGCGTCATCGGACTTTCTGACTTCGACCACGGCGGGGATATCGGATTTCCAGATGCCGCGCTTGTTTTCCAGCGTGCACTGGCCATTGGAACCATCGCTGAAGGAGAAGGCGATCGGTGTCATCGCGTCTTCGGTCAATGTCGCACAGCCTGCTGCAGAAACCAGTAATGCAGCGATCAAGACTCTTTTCATGTTGCTGTTCTCTCTGTTGGTTGTTTTTCGCAGATGCGAAGTCAAGTGGCCGCGGGTAGGTTCAGCGGAAACATCGGATGCGTCGAAAGCCACCTGCGGCGACGCATTATGCATTGCTTTTCATCGCCTGGTTCGATTCGGCCAGGAACGCTGTATGCGCGGCCTGCACAGAAAGAACCGGCAGGCGGCGACAGGTCGGGGAACGCGAAATGGCTCTTGCCGTGGCCGGCAATCGTGGCTGGTACAATCCCGCGCTGACGAGCAATCCGGCAGTCTCGCGCTCGCGACCCCTGCCGACTCAATCCCAACTCGAGGAGTTTTTATGTTGAACCGTCTGATCAAGACTGTCCTGCCGGCGCTGTGTCTGCTAGGCGCATCGGCGCATGCTGCTGTCCCGGAAACCGAGGACGACAAGACGCTGTATGCGCTCGGCATGCTGATCAGCCAGAACCTGGCCAATCTGAACCTGTCGGCCGAAGAGCTGGAACTGGTCAAATCGGGCATGACCGACAGCCTGATGGGTAATGACACGCACGGCGTCAATCCGGCCGAATACCAGCAGAAGCTGCAGGAGCGCGTCCAGGCCCAGGCGGCCGAAAGAGCGGCTGCCGAAGAGGCGGCCGGAGCCGAGTTCCTGGCCGCGGCCGCGGCCGAGTCCGGTGCGGTGACGACCGATTCAGGCCTGATCTACACCGTCATCGAAGAAGGCAGCGGCACCAGTCCGGAAGCCAGCGACCGGGTTCGCGTGCATTACCACGGCATGTTGCGCGACGGCACGGTGTTCGACAGCTCGGTCGACCGCGGCGAGCCGGCCACGTTCGGCCTGAGCCAGGTCATCCCGTGCTGGACCGAGGGGGTCAGCATGATGAAGGTCGGCGGCAAGAGCCGGCTGGTCTGCCCGCCGGACATTGCCTACGGCGATCGTGCGGCCGGTCGGATCCCCCCGGGATCGGTGCTGAGCTTTGAAGTCGAACTGCTCGAAATCGTCTCCGACTGATTCTTGCAGGCGCCTCGGGCGGTTGAATTCCGCTCCGGGCTCTGCGTATACTTTCGGCGTCCGTTCACGGGCTTTATTATTCGTTATTCACCCGGCAATCAAATAGATTGCCGGGTGAATGCCCCGCCGGAACGGCCGGGACCGCGAAGCGAAGGCATTTGCGGACATGCGCCGCAAATGCCGTGCAACGAATACCGTAGGAATTTCGTTGCCGGATTAATAAATTGAAAACAGAGGTAGATAAGCAATGGCTGGAAAGTTCGAGCTGAAGAAAACAGACAGCGGCAAGTTCATGTTCAATCTCAAGGCAGGCAATGGGCAGGTCATCCTGAGCAGCCAGCTCTATGCGTCCAAGTCATCGGCCGAAAACGGGATCGAGTCCGTGCGCAAGAACTGTGCCGACGATGCGCGCTTCGAGCGCAAGGTCTCCAGCAAGGGTGAGCCGTATTTCAGCCTCACGGCGACCAATGGCCAGAATATCGGCAAGTCGGAAACCTACTCCAGCGAGTCCGCGATGGAAAACGGTATCGCGTCAGTCAAGAAGAACGCGCCTGACGCCAAGGTCGAAGACATCAGCTGACCGATTTCGGACCGGGGACGTCACGGGCCACGCCGGGCGTCCCTACTTGAAGAAAGACCTGGCAGCCCCTGCCAGGCCGCCGAGGCCGCCGGCCTGTTCCAGCAGACTCCCGCCGCTGCTCGCCTTGTCCATGACCTGCGGAAGCACGTCGGCAAGCCCTTCGGCCGCGGTGCCCGTGTCGGTGCCGATCTGACCGGCAAACGAACCCAGCCGACCTTCGCCGAACAGGCTCATGATGCTTTCGGCGGAAATCGAATCGTTGGCGCCATCCCCGAGCCAGGAATCCAGAATGCTGCCGAGGTTGCCGCTGGACGCCATGCGTTGCGCAATTCCGGCGAAATCGATATTGCCCGCTCCGTCGCCCAGCAGCGAGGAAATGGCTTTGGCGATGGTCTCCCGGTCGATCGAAAGACCGAGTTTTTCCGAGAGCAGTTGAGCGGCGAGATGTGTCAGGTCCATGAACGGATTCTCCTTTGATGTTGGAATCGAGTTTGTGAGCTCGAAGTTCGACTGGGCGGTGTGCTCCCGCGACGGCGTCTGAAGTTGGATCGATCGCGCATCAGCGGCCTCGCTTTCCGAACAAGCCGCCGAGGATTCCGCGGGAAAAGCTCCGAGTCAGCTCGCGGCCCAGCGTCGAGCCGATCGAGCGCAGGGTCGACTTGAGCATGGCTTCACCGGCCGATTGACGGTTCGAGCGCCGGCTTGATGGTGTGCGCGTTCGCTCGGCTTCCTTCTCCTCGCGTTCTGCAGCTGCCGCCGCTTCGGCAGCGGCGGCAGCCTGTCTCGCCAGCATCTCGTGCGCGGATTCGCGATCGACCGCCTGGTCGTACTTTGGACCCACGGGCGAGCGTGAGCGAACCGCAGCACGCTCTTCGTCCGAGAGCACGCCCATCCGGCAACGCGGCGGGGCAATCAGCGCCCGGTCGACCGGTTGAGGCACGCCCTTGTCGGCCAGCATCGAGACCAGCGCTTCGCCGACGCCGAGCGTCGTGATGGCCTGTTCCACGTCGATGGCCGGGTTGGGCACGAAGGTTTCGGCCGCGGCACGCACCGCCTTCTGGTCGCGCGGCGTGAAGGCCCGCAGTGCGTGCTGGACCCGATTGCCGAGCTGGCCCAGCACTTCGTCCGGCACATCGTCGGGATTCTGGCTGCAGAAATAGACGCCGACGCCCTTGGAGCGGATCAGCCGGACCACCTGCTCGACCCGATCCAGCAGCGCCGGTGGACAGTCGTCGAACAGCAGGTGGGCCTCGTCGAAGAAGAACACCAGTTTCGGCTGGTCGAGGTCGCCGACTTCGGGCAATTGTTCGAACAGCTCCGACAACAGCCACAAGAGGAAGCTGGAGTAGAGCCTGGGTTTCAGGATCAGTTGCTCGGCCGAAAGCACGTTGATGACACCCCGGCCGGCAAGGTCCTGGCGCATGAGATCGTCGAGCACCAGCGCCGGCTCTCCGAAGAACTGTTCGGCGCCGTCGGCCTCGAGCCGGAGCAGCGCACGCTGGATGGCGCCGATGCTGGAGGTGTGGACGAGCCCGTACTCGGTGCTGATCTCCTTGCGATTCTCGGCGACGTGATTGAGAAGCGACCGCAGGTCCTTGAGGTCGAGCAGCAACAGCCCGTTCTCGTCCGCGACCCGAAACGCGACGTTGAGCACGCCTTCCTGGGTGTCGTTGAGTTCCAGCATCCGGGCCAGCAGCACCGGGCCGATTTCGGTGATTGTGGTGCGGACCGGGTGCCCGAGCCTGCCCCACAGATCCCAGAGCACAACCGGGCTGGGGGCCTGCGCATAGTTCTCGATCCCGATGATTTCGATGCGCTCGTCGATCTTCGGATGCGGGCTGCCGGCCGCGGCCAAACCGGCGATGTCGCCCTTGGCGTCGGCCATGAAGACCGGGACACCCATGCGCGAGAAGCCTTCGGCCAGCACCATCAGCGTGACCGTCTTGCCGGTTCCGGTCGCACCGGCCACCAGGCCATGTCGATTGGCGTAGCGTCCGAGCAGATGAATCTGCGATTCGCCCTTGCCGACGAGGATCGATGGGTTGCTCACCAGTACACTCCGTCCTTTGGAATGCAGGATGGTAACCTGCAAACTGACTCGCCCGGATAATTGATGAAGCCGACTGCTGCGACACCACCAGCGCCCGCATCCACGGCGTTTGGCTCGGTCGCCAACTCCCCCCGGCTACAGCGCCTGGCGGCGCCTCGCGACGTCGATTCATGACTTATCCAGCCCGGGTGAACTCGCTGCGCCCCACGCTGCGCGCCCCGAGTCACCTGCATGTCTGCGGGTTCAGCGATACCATCCAGTATTGATTCCCTAAATTTTCAGAGATGCCGCCCGCGCGGATCGCGACGGCCGTTCACGGAGTGGTTATGGAAAGAGTCGTCATCATCGGTGGTGGGGCCGGCGGGATCGGGCTGGCGACGCGGCTCGGACGCAAGCTCGGTCGTCGTGATCGTGCCCACATCACGCTGGTCGATCGCAGCGAGTCGCATCTCTGGAAGCCGCTGCTTCACGAGCTGGCGACCGGTGCACTGGACGAGGGCATTGACGCGATCAGCTTTCGAGGGCATGCGCGAGCCAACGGTTACCACTTCCAGCAGGGTGCGCTGGCCGACATTGATCGTGAAAGACGCGAGGTGATCCTGGCCAGCCTCTACGACGGCAAGCGCCAGCTGCTGCCTCGCCGACGAATCCCGTATGACTACCTGGTCATTGCCATCGGCAGCGTCTCGAATGACTTCGGCATTCCCGGCGTCAGCGAGCACTGCGTCTTTCTCGACGATGCGCAGCAGGCCCTGGCTTTGCGGACCGAGTTGCGGAATCGCTTCCTGCGTTATGCCAGCCAGGATGACCCGGACCGGCCGATCCAGATTGCCGTGATCGGCGGCGGCGCGACGGGCGCGGAACTGGCCGCAGAGATGCATCATGCGGTCGATCAGTTGCGCGGCTTCGGCTTTCACATCAATCCCGGCTTGTTCGACGTCACGCTGATCGAGGCCGAAGAGCGGATTCTGCAACACCAGTATCGGCCCGAGATTGCCGAATCGGTTGGAAGGCAGCTTGAGCGGATCGGCGTCAAGGTGCGTACCGGCATGCGCGTGGTGCGCGTCGGACCCGAACTGGTGCGCTTCGAGGAGGGTGACCCGGTGGCGGCCGAGATCGTCATCTGGGCCGCCGGGATCAAGGCGCCGGACGTGCTCTCGGAGATCGGTGGCCTGGAGACCAACCATGTCAACCAACTGGTGATCCGGCCGACCTGTCAGACCACAAGGGATGACCGGATTTTCGCAATCGGTGATTGCAGTGCCCTGGCGCAGGCCGATGGCAGCCTGGTGCCGCCGCGGGGCCAGGCGGCGCGGCAGGAAGGGCACCTGGTCGCGGCCAACATCCGGATGATGTTGAACGGTCAGCCGCCGCGCAAGGAATATGTCTACCGGGACCTCGGGGCACTGGTCAACCTGGCCAACGTGCACACCGAGGGCAACCTGTTCTCGTTCCTCGGCGGCGGGCTCAAGGTGAAGGGTCGAATTGCCCGGCTGACCTACGTCTCGCTGTACCGGCGCCACCTGATCGAGGTCTTCGGTCCGTTTCGAGGTTTGCTGATGCTGGGGCTCAAGGCCCTGAATCGCTGGATTCGGCCACACCTGAAGCTGCATTGATTCTCCGTGCCGGTGGTATCGAGCCGATCAGCAGTCGATCCAGTCCAATGCCATATGGATCAGCAACCCCAGGCCGATGAGATGGACGAGGCGCGCCCGCCCGCTCGATGCATTGGTTCCGGTGAACGGGCGCATCAACAGTGGGAGCAGAAACAGTCCCGCGTAGAGGCCGATGGCCGGCAACGTGTGTAACGGGTGGAAGCCGATCGAACAGCGCTCCGGATCGTAGATCGGGTCGGCCAGCAGATGATCGACATCGACGATCATCGTGGCGACCAGGATCAGCGCTGCATTCGTCCAGCGCGCGCGGTAGAAGACCCGGGCTACGAGCAGCGGCACGATGAAGTGCAGGGCAATATGACTCATTCAGCGTTACTTCATCACCCGGCCTTCGGAGCGGGTTGCCTGCCGAATTCTCTGAACGGAGTCACAGATTGAAGTTGCATTTTTTGACCACATGCGGATAATCTCATCAATCTGCCATCGATTGGCGTCGGTCGGCATATCGACGCGATCTCATCGCGGCCGATTTCGCAAAGGCATTCAGGGCACGGCGTGACACGTCGTTGGGGAGGCGAGGTGAAAGACTGAGATGGAGCGGGCAAACCCGGATTCGCTGCAGCGGTCGATTCGCGGCATTATTGATCGCGTTCCTGGGGTCCTGTACGAATGCGTGGTCAAGCCCGACGGTAGCTGGGCTTTCAGCTTTCTGGGCGGCGGAACGCAGGAACTTTTCGGTTGCTCCGCGGAAGCGCTCTATGCGCAGCCCGAACGCCTGCATGCCTTGATCATCGACCAGGATCGGGATGCGGCGCTGGCCGCATTTACCGAAGCGCATGAAAAGCAAGCGTATCTGCATCACGATTTTCGAATCTCGAAGACGACTGGCTCGTTGTCCTGGGTACGCGTTCAGGCCGTTGCGTCTCGTGAGCGTGGCGGAGAAATTCACTGGCACGGAATCTTCAATGATGTCAGCGCGGAGAAACAAGCGGGGGAAGCAATTCGAGCCAAAGAGAAGAAGTATCGTAACCTCATCAATCACCTGAGTTCCGCCGTGGTGATCCACGGTCCGGATACAGAAATCCAGATGACAAACAAGGAAGCCGAGCGTCTACTTGGGGTTCGTCATGATGAAATCACGGGGAAGTCAGCAATCGGTGGCGATTGGTCGTTTGTCCGAGAGGACGGTTCTTCCATGCCTGTCAACGAGTTTCCGGTCAATCGCGTCATTGACAGCGGGAAGCCGATCAGGAACCTGATAGCCGGCATCAATCGTCCGGATGCCTCTCGCCGAGCATGGGTATTGGTCAACGCCTATCCCGAGTGGAATGAGAGCGGCACGCTGGATGCTGTTGTCGTCACCTTTATCGATCTGACGGAAAGAGTCCGGCTGGAAAAGAGAACGCGCAAGAATGAGCATCTTGTCCGGTCAATCCTGGACACGCTACCTGAAAGTATCGTAGTGCTTGATCATAGCGGGACGATCATCAGTGTAAATGCGGCCTGGAGGCGCTTGGCGGAGATCAACGCGGCCGATGCCGAGACCGCCAACCCCATCGGTGTCAACTATGAAAGCGTCTGCCGCGAAATCCGTCAGTCTGAGGAACAGGCCTCCGCCATGGCAGCGTGGAATGGGATCAGTGCGGTTCTGGAAGGCGATCAGGAGCAGTTTGTCACCGAGTACTGCTGCACCACGAATGAAAGTGAGCGCTGGTTTCGGCTGCGCGTGATGCCATTGGGTTCCGCGCCCGATCGCGGTGCAGTGATTGCGCATGAAGATATTACTTCATCGAAGGAACTGGAGTGCTCGCTGCGATCCCTGTCGGCCACCGACGATTTGACCGGGCTCTTCAATAGACGACACTTCTTCAATGAACTCGGCAAGGAGCTTGAACGTATCAAGCGGCATGCGCTTTCCGAATCTGCTTTGCTGATGGTAGACCTTGATCGCTTCAAGAAAATCAACGACCGGTACGGCCACGCTGCTGGTGATCATGCGCTTCGGCATATCGCCGAACTGTTCAGAGAAGCCATTCGGCGGGCCGACTGCGTGGGCCGCATTGGTGGGGAGGAGTTTGCGATCTTGTTGAGTGGCGCCGACTCCTCCGCGGCCACGGAATTTGCCGAGCGCCTGCGCAAGCGCGTGCAGTCGAGTCCGGCGTTCTATGAGGGGGTTAGCATCCCGATAACGATCAGCGTTGGCGTCAACGAAATCAAGTCGGAAACGAACGCTGTAGAGAGAGTGCTCAAGGGCGCCGACCAGGCACTCTACCGGGCGAAGAAAGCCGGCCGAAATCGCGTAATGGCCGTCCAGAACTGAAGGGGTTGTCCTCGATGCTGCGCTGGCTGTGAGCTGACCGCTCAGTCTTCGGTCGGTGCCATTGCTGGTTTCAGCATCTCGGTCAGCTCTTCAAAGACTGTCGCTGTCCGGTCCCGTGTTCCTCGATCAGGTCGACGACGGCGTCGATATCAACTTGTTTGGTGACATCGAGCCGGATGGCAGTGATGTTCGCGATCGCGTCGAGCGCTTTGAGATCTTCCGCTTTGCGCGCATCGGCGTAGACGTGATGCCCGGCCTCGGTCAGCGTCTCGACCAGGTTGCGACCGATGCCGGGCGAAGAATGTCTCTGTATTCATGCCCGACGCCCCTGCCATTGGTCCCATTTACCTTCGCGCGACGACGTGGCAGATTAGCCCGAAAGACAACGTGGGAAGAAATCATGGGTCAGACGCGCAGGGACGTATTGAAGGCCGGAGGCCTCGGCCTGGGCACATTCGCGCTTTCCGGACTGAGTGCCGGTTGGCTGACGCAGGCGCATGCCGCCGTGCCGAGAGCGGACCGTCCGCTGAAGCTCCTGATCCTCGGCGGCACCGGATTTACCGGCCCGTTCCAGGTTCGCTACGCGCTGGCTCGGGGCCACGAGGTCACGATCTTCAATCGCGGCAGCCGTTCGCTGGACTGGCCCGGTCCGGTCGAGGAGCTGGTCGGGGATCGAAACGAGAGCAACCTGGAGGCACTGGAAGGCCGGACGTGGGACGTGTGCATCGACAACCCGACGACGCTGCCATTCTGGGTCCGGGATGCCGGGCAGGTGCTGCAGGGCAAGGTCGGTCATTACGTGTTCACGTCGACGCTGTCGGTCTACGCCTCCAATGCCGATCCCGGTGCCGACGAATCTTCCGCCCGACTCGAGTACTCTGGCGAAGACCCGATGGCCGAGACCATCGAGACCCTGCGCGCCGATCCGGGCAGACTGTATGGACCCCTCAAGGCCGAGTCCGAGCGCGAAGTCGCACGCTGGTTCCCGGAGCAGCACACCATCGTTCGACCGACGCTGATCGTCGGTCCCGGCGACCGCACCGACCGGTTCACGTACTGGCCGCTTCGCATGGCCCGGGGCGGGTCGGTGCTGGCACCGGGGGATGGCAGCGACCCGGTGCAGATCATCGATGCGCGCGATCTTGCCGAGTGGACGGTGCGGCAGGCCGAGGCGCAGACCGGCGGCGCCTACAACGCCGCCGGCCCGGATTACCGGATGAACTTCGACGCGATGCTGCACGGCATCCGTGCGGTCACCGGCAAGGCCGCCGAACTGGTCTGGGTGCCGGCCGACTTTCTCAGGGAGGAGGGCCTGCAACCGTGGTCCGACATGCCGGTCTGGATTCCGCACGAAGGCGAGTATGCGGGCTTCAGCACCTGGTCGAATGCCAGGGCCGTTGCCGCCGGACTGACGTTCCGGCCCTTTGCCGATACGGTGTCGGCGACGCTGGACTGGTTCCGCGATCAACCGGCAGAACGCCAGGCAGAAATCCGTGCCGGCATCAGTGCGGGGCGCGAGGCCGAAGTGCTTGCGGCATGGCAGGCCGCCTGATTTGCGTCAATGCATCGAAGTCGTCGATCCGCCGCGCGGCTTCGGGGTGCGCTGTGGTTTGAACGCTTCGCGTGGGCCGGTCTTGCCACCTGCTTCCGCACGAACGCTCGGTGCCTGTGCATGAATCGGCCGACCGTTTGCGCTGACCCGGCTCGGAACAGCGGGTCGGGATGATTTCCGCGATAATCATGAAAGATTATGAAAAATAGTTAAATCAACGAGTTGCATGTAGCGCGAGTCGGATTCATCGTGCATGCTCCAGCGTCGGCAAGACGATGACCTGAAGCCATGCCCCGACGCCTCCAGCAATGTATTTTCGCCATTGTCGCCGCAGCGCTGCTGAGCTCGCAACTGCGCGCGGCAGAAATCCTCGTCGGCATTGGCGGCTGCGAGTTGAAGGACGCCATTCGTGCGGCCAACACCGACTCGAGCAGCGGCAATTGTCCGGCCGGCAACGGCGCGGATACGCTCATCCTTCCGGACGAGGCCGAGATCGTGCTGAACTCGACCCTCGATCCGATCGTGACGCCGATGACGCTGCGCACGGAAACCCCGTCCGGGCGCGCCTCGATCCGCGGTGACAACGACCGGCGCGTGCTCATGGTCACCGGGACGACCGGCGTTCGGCTGGAACGTCTGGTGCTTTCGGATGGCTGGGTCAACGGTCTTGGCGAGGTGGGTGGAGCCGGTCTGTATATGAACAACTCGGAGGTGGTGCTGGTCGATCTCACGTTCCGCAGAAATCGGGTCGTGGGTGGGCTGCGCCAGGGTGGCGGTCTGCGTGTGCGCAACAGTACCGTGACCATCGAAGGCTGCATGTTCGACCGCAACCTCGTCGCTGCGACGGCGATTCTCGAAGGCTCGACGCTTCGAAACGGCCGGGGTGCGGCCATGGCGCTGGTCGACAGCGTCGTCTCGATCGACCGCTGCACGCTGCAGAGCTTCGACGTGAGGGACTCGGCATTCAGCTGGCAGTGGGATACCGGTGCGGACGAGGGTGCGGGCATCCATGCGAGGAACACCGTGCTCACGGTGACGAACAGCCTGTTCCAGAACAACAATACCCGGGACGGTGACACGCCGACGCTTGGCGCCGATCTGTTCCTGGTCGAGGGCAGTGACGCGACGGTCCGAAATTCCACCTTCTGGTACGGCAATCTTGCCAACAGCCGCATCCATGCCGAGGACAGTACGTTGCGGCTGAACAACGTCACCGTCATCTCCGATATCCGCGGTTATGGCATCAGTGCCCGCGGTACAAGCGAAGTGCATGCCAGCAACAGCTATTTCGGGTTTGGCGACGACTCCCCGTTTTTTCCATTCTGCGTTGCCTGGGACGCTCAGGGCAACGAAACGGCGTTTCCGGTCATCAGCGATCTGGCCAATCTGTTCCCGCGCGACACCTCCTGTACCCCTCAGGAGTCTCCCGCCTCGGCATTGGGTGACTGGCGGTCGCCGGCCGACAACGGTGGTCCAACCCGGACGGTTGCACTACGGCCCACGAATCTGTTTCTGGGTACCAACCTGGCAGTCAATGCCGGTGACCCGGCGACCTGCGAACCGGACGATCAGCGCGGTGTTTCCCGCGGTTCGGCCTGCGACATCGGCGCCTATGAAATCGATGATGTGACCGATCTGACGGCCAGTCTTGCGCTGCTTACGCCGCCTCCCTACTACTTCGGACAGCGCCTGCGCTACGACGTACTGGTGGGGAATCAGGGACCCTCCGATGCCTACCGGGTCGATGCGCGATTCACGCTGAACGGGCTGACGCTGGATCGCTTTGCCGGTGATCATCCGTGCGTCGGGTTGGGCTGCACGATCGAAGTGATTCCGGCAGGCGGGCGCTTCAGTTTCCCGATGGTTGTCACCTATGACGGCACGCCGACGTTCGATGCCGAGCTTGTGGTGGACACGACAGGTTCGTTCGCCAGCGATCCCGCCCCGTCCAACAACATCGACGACCTGGACAACGGTGGTTCCCTGAGTGCGGCGGCCGACCTGGATTTGCGGGTCACCCCGACCACACCGCCGCCGTATGCCGTCGGCCAGACCATCGAGTTCGATATCGATCTGGAGAACCTGGGACCGAATGGCGCAACAAACATCGTTCTGTCGCTGAACAACTCTCAGCTGAGTCAAGCGAGCATTGTCGGTTGCAACAGCTTCAGCGGTACCCAGTGCCTGATCCATTCCCTCGGGAATGTATCGGACCGCAGGCTGAGCGGCAGCGCGCAGATCGACGCACCGCTTTTCGCAGTTTCGATGGGCGCCGAAGCGGACGAGTTCGACCCGGTTGCGCGAAACGATGAAGACGGCTTCAAGGGCGGCGCCGATGCGGATTCCGCACTGTCCGTTCTGCTGGAGCTGACCACTTCGGGTCCCCATTATCCGACACAGCCCCTGACCTATCGCGCCGAAATCCTGAACAAGGGGCCGGATGAAGCGACCAACGTGACCGTCGAGAGCCTGACCGAAAACGCCGTCATCGTTGGCATCAGTAACCCGTGCACATTTCTCCCCTGCGTCATTCCTTCAATTCCGAGTGGAGAGGCATTCATCATCGATTACACGGCGCTGCCGTCTGCCCCGGGAGCGTTCCTGCACACCGTGGAGGTGTCTGCAGACCAGAACGACAGTGATCCAGGCGATAACACCGCGACCCAGTCCGATGTGGCCGAGGCTGCGACCGACGTGTCTTCAGACCTGCTGCTACTGAGCGCCGGTCCCTATTTCGAAGGCGCAGAGATCGAATTCGACGTGACGGTGAAGAATCGGGGTCCGAGCCCGGCAACGCAGGTGACGGTCGATTTCATTCCGGGCAATCTCGAGATTCTGGACGTGCGCTCGGCGCACTGCGCGCTCGATCCCTGCCTGATCCCCGTCCTCGAGCCGGGCGTGGCCAGTGGCGAGCGGGTCATCGTGAAGGCTCGTATTGCAGACGTTGGCGCATTCAGTCTCGGCGTCCGTGTAGACAGCTCGGAATTCGAGATCGTGACGACCAACGACGCCAGCGAGCTTGGCGGATCGGCGGCGGAGCCCAAGATCAACCAGCCGCCGGTGGCCGGCGACGATGAGGGCATGACCCTGCAGGGGCAGACCGCTTTCATCGACGTGGTTTCCAACGATCAGGATCCGGAGGCGCGGCTCGACGTTGGTACCGTATCCCTGCAGTCGGCGCCGTCCAGCGGTACCGCAAGCGTCGATGCGCTAGGGGTCGTGACCTATGCGCCCGCGTCTGATTTCTTCGGCATCGACAGCTTCGTGTACTACGTACTCGATGCCGAGAAGGCCGTCTCCAATGCGGCCACTGTGACGGTGACCGTCACGCAGGTCACGAACGATGATCCGCCGATTGCCGTCAACGATCAAACGGTGACAGACATCGGTCAGGCCGTGCTGATCGATGTGCTTGGAAACGACAATGATGATGGGGCTCTGGATGTGACCTCGGTCACTCTCGTAGAACTCCCTGCCCACGGCACGGCCGTGGCGGATCCGGCATCGGGCGTGGTCACGTACACGCCCGCGGATGACTTCAGCGGCGCGGACAGCTTCAGCTACCAGGTGCGTGACGACGCTGGCCAGATTTCCAACATTGCGACCGTGAGCGTGACCGTGAATCCCGAAGCGTCCGGTGAAGTCCTCTTTGCCGACGGGTTCGAGACCTGAGCCGCAACCGGGGCATGCGCAAATCCGGGCTCCGCCCGTCGCAGCGTTGTTCGACCGTGGTCGGGTCGGACTCGAATCACGATGCCTCTTCCTGTAAGCTGCGGTCTCGAGGGCCAGGGTGAAGAGGCTGCCCTTCGGGGCGATGGGAATGATCTACAGGTTCGATCGCTTCGAGCTGGACGCCGAGCGGGAAACGCTGACCGGTCCGCAGGGAATCGTTGCCCTCCGGGGGCAAGCGTTGCGCGTGCTCAAGCTGCTCATCCAACGTGCCCCCGGGGTCGTGAGCC
>JAABSN010000064.1 GCA_011390385.1 Thioalkalivibrio nitratireducens
CCTGGAGCCGGCCCCTGTCATCAACAATTCCCGGCCGTCGCCGATATCCAGGTTCACACCATCGATCACCCCGGTGTTCACCATTCCCTCTGGCAGCCGGAGGGTACGTGTCCCATCGCCACTGGCCAGCGAGCCCGCGTTGGTGAAGGCGGCGTCGATGGTCGCATCCGAGCCCAGCTCCATCGCGGCCTGGTTAGACAGCTTCCCCAAGACTCCCTCTCCCTGACCATCGATATCGGCTTCCAGGAGGAAGCTTCCCGTTCCGTTCAGACCCCCTTCCACGGTGACCGTCCGCCCGGGGTCGATGGTCCAGGGAGACCGAACGACGAGTGCTGAAGTGGTATCGGTCAACATGAAATCGGCGCTCCGAAAATCGAAGCTTTCCTGAAAGCCGTCGATGACGGGCGCGTCAAACGCAAGTTCCGCATTCGTCCCGACCATGAACGCCGTCGTGTCCGCGTTGAACCATTGGAAACCACCGGCGTTGATCGAAAGCAAACCTTCCTCGACGCTCACGACACCCGGATTACCGATCACGAGGGGGATATCGAGATTCGCAACACCGGCGCCGGACTTGGTGACTCGGGGCTCCACCCCTGCACCATCCAGGTCTTCGTGCATCCGCAAGTCGGCATTGGCCCCACCAATGATATTCACATATTGGCCAGCCCCCGAGGCCAGCTCAAGCCGACCCCCGGACAGCGCCAGGCGGCCGGTTCCCATGTCAAGGGTATAGTCCCCCGAAACCGGCGCAATGCGCAGCAGGCCGGTGCTGCTGACGTCGATCCCGAAAGGCAGCGTCAGGGAACCACCGCTGAGGATCAACTGCCCCGGAGTTTCGTCGTCTCCGACAAAGAAGTTACCCCCGGGCACGATGGCAACGTCCCCATCGCGGATCTCAAGCGAACCCAGCAGGGTCGGTGGACGGATGTCCAGCGGGAACGCCCCATCCTTGACCCGGGTGCCGACACCGGAAACATATACGCCACTGGACGCCCCAAAACCTGAGAAGAGCGCGTCGGCGCCTCCGGTCAGGGTGCCGCCCATCCAGAGAACTCCGTCGTGCTCGAATCGTCCCGAGGGTCCCAGATCGACCTCACTGCCATCCCGAAGCTCGATCTGCGACGAGCTTCCGAGTTCGAACACCGCTCCGGTCGACAGCGCAAGAGTCCCCGCATGCGTGTGTGTCACCTCGTCGGGCAGATGCAGGGTCCCACTGGATACCGATAGCGTACCCTCGTTGGTGAGCGCCCCACCGAACTCGAACGGACCCAGTCCGTCAGGGGCGATTACCGTAACGCTCGCGTCCTCGGGAATCGTGACGGTCGCTGCACCGTTCACACCGGGGCTCAGGATACCGTAGGGTTCCGCGCCACCGATCTGGAGCGTGGTCTCCCCGGCAAAGGTGATCGGCACCGAGTCACTGTAGAAGTACACCGATCCATTCGGGGCCAGCAGACCGGCCACTTCCAGAGCGGGTAATTCCGGATCAGGCATTTCGGAACTTACAGGCCCGATCGCGACTGGATCGTCGAATGCACCCCACGGCGCCGTGGTCAGATTGATGTCGCCCTCCACGGTCTCGGCCGACACCGTGCCTGCAACGAAGGGATAAGCACTAATCCCGTCCGCCGCACTCAGAACCAGTGTGCCGACGCCTGCCACCACCGGATTGGAAACTTCGGAGTCTCCCAGCCAGATCCCCCCTTCGACAGAGCGAACGCTGATTGCACCGCCCTGCTCGCCAAAGGCGAGCCAATCACTCTGATAGCTGGAGACCGAGCCCACGGAATCGATGGTGATCGCTCCGCCATCCCCGCCTGCGCCGTCGGGCGCCCAACCGCCCACGGCAGACAGCATGGCATCCGCCACAGAGATTTCATTCCCCGCTTGCAACGTGATGCTCCCACCGTCCCCCCCGGTCAAAACATCGATCACCCCGAGGGGCTCGAGCTCCACGTCACCCCCGAAGGCTAGGATGTCCGCACTGCCCCCGTAACCATCGATAGCAATGGAACCGGAAGTCTCGATCCAGACCACACCTCCGTCCTGACCGGGGCCGCCGGATGCGTCGACTGGGGCATCAACCCGCACATCGCTTTCGGCGGTAACACGGATTTCTCCAGCGTTCGTTGATTTCAGGCCACTGTATGTGACTAACTCAAATCCCTCCTCGTCAGGGATTTCCTCTTCGTAGTCCACGCTGCCAATCGTCAACCCCGCAAACGGTGCATCGAGCGAAAGGGCAGCCTGTTCTACTGTAACGTTGTCCTTTGCCTCGACGGCAATGGGCACCGGCACCACCGTCGGACCCTCAGGGTTGAAATCTCCGAACACTCGCAGGTGCGCGCTGCCTTGGGGCGCCAATGCCAGAACCGACTCTTCGGCAAAAACCCGCGAGCCCTCCCGAGCCTTGATGTCGCGCCCGCTAAAGACCTCAAGGGTGATGACACTCATGTTTCCCAAAGTGATGTCGCCTTCAGGCACACCATCTTCAAGAGACCTGCTACTGTCGAGGCGGACACCAAAATCGCCCGCTCGAATCTCGGTATCCGCCTGTTGCTCGATGTCCCCACCGTCACTGTAAACAAACAGTCGGCGTGCATTGATCGATCCGATCTCCACCCTGCCACCGGGTGGCATTCCGTCACCTAAGGCGCTGTTAAGAGTAACGCTACCAAGACTGGTGATCTCGGAATCAGAATGCTGGGTGATCAAGCCCCCGCTACTGCGCGCGCCTATTGAACTGGCGTCGATATTCCCCAGCACGATATCCCCACCAGCCTCTTCGGAATCTCCCGCAGCGAGTTCATCAAAAGGCTTGCTACTTTCGAGAAGCGAGAACGAGGTCGATGTGATCGAGCTGCCATCGATCTGGGTGATCGAACCACCGCTACTGTAGACCACGAGGCTCCCGCTGATGTCCAGATTTCCTAAGGTTATGGGACCACCATATGTCTCGAACAAGGCACCGTCGGAAAAATCGCCGCCGGCAACGATGCTCGTTTCAGATGCCTGCCAGATACGCTGGGGATTGCCCTCTGCAAGGAAATCGGAATTCGCGTTCGGCGAACCGGCGATGACCTCCAGGGCGCCTGGCAGGTTCATGCCGGCCAGAATCTCGATGGACCCGCCCGCCTCAAGGGTCAGCTTTCCACCATACTCAGCGAAAGTCTCAATCGAATCGACCACGGTGATGTCATTGTTCGCCTGCAAGGTAAGGTCGACTTCCGCGTCCAATAACGCGGCGATTCCGCTCGGATCAATTGTCCATTCATCAGGTGGATCTTCAAACCCGACGTCAGTCTCGACTCCCGAGCCGTCTTGCTCGATCCGGATGTTGGTCGGATCCAGCAGCAGGTAACCACCACTACCGGGCGTGATTGTGTTCAGGCGCAGACCGGGCATCGCGCCGAGCGACGACACCTCGATCGCGCCGCCACGCAGCGAACCGCGTGCGTCGAGTTGTGCGTGCTGTCGGGTTTCCTCCGTGCTCCAGAGGACGATGGCGCCCCCGGTCCCTGCAGTCGCGGTCGCACTGACGCGGGAGGCGCCGTCAAGCGAGGTGATCCTGGCACTCTGCAGCGCCGGCGTTGCATCCCAGCGGCCAACGAACGACTCATGATAGGCTCGCGACGGGTCCGGGCTCCTGCCACCCTGGAATTCGCCACCAATCCGTACCAGACCGCCCTGCTCCACGCCATCGGCGGATACGCTCGCCCCGGCCAGCGACACGGTCTCGGCGCTGATGTCGATCCGCCCGCCCGATTGGCCATCCGCGACCGTCACACTGCCGGGTTCCAGATGCGCGCTGCCGCTGCCACGCAGAAAGACCCGCCCGCCCTCGGCGACGGCGCTGCTGGCGTTGATTTCTCCGGCCTGACGCACTGCCGCGCCGTGCATGCCGACACGGCCGCTCTCGGCAATGATGTTGCCCAGGTTCAGTGCCTCGCCACCGGAAGACACCGAGACCCGTAGTGCCGGATTGGACGCATCGGCCAGCTCGACCGTATGCCCGGCGGCAAGCACCACCTCGCCGTTGGGGCTGACGATCACACCGTGATTCTCGACCGTCGGCGCGATCAGCAGCACCGCCCCGCCATCGCCGGTCTGAATGCGCCCGTCGTTGCGCACGCTGCCAGCCCCGAGCTCGCCCTCGAAATGCAGATTGCCGTTCAGAAAGGCTTCATTGCCGATATCGAGGCTCGATGCGACCAGACCCGCGACATCGACCACCGCGCCCGCGCCGAACATCACGCCGTTCGGGTTGATCAGCCAGACCTGACCGTTGGACTGTAGCTGCCCGAGGATTTCGGAGGGGTTGCCCCCGGTAACCCGATTGAGTACCGCGCTCGCGCTGCTCTCCTGAACGAACCGGGTCGTCTCGTGCGCCTGGATGGAAAAATCCTGCCACTGGATGATCGCATTCGGGCTGTTGGTTACCGTCAGCAGGTCGCCCTGGGTTTCGAACTGTGCACTACCATGAATCACGTTGTGGCCGAACGGGTTCGCGGCCGCCGGCAATGCCAGACACAAGGCGATGGCTGCCGCCAGGGGTCGCAGCGCACCGGGTCCACCGCTCGGTCTGGCACTTGCCGCGCCCCGGGTGGCACCCGTGGCGCCGGATGCTACCTTCACCGCGGCCGATAGAAACTCGGCAACGGGAATCAGCATGTTGTGGACACGACTGAAGACCAGGCGGAAACAACGGCTATTCATGATGAACACCCCAGACCATGACTGAACCGGTGCCCGCGGCACCGGTTGAAATCCGTGAATCCGGATGGATTCCGATCAAACAGCCCACCACCGCCAGCGGTCCACCGCGAGGCCTGCGGACCGGAAAGCACCACCGGAGAAACGCTGCTGATGCTGACGCGACCGTTCATTGCAGCAGACATTGCGCGAACGGATCCACGCCCAGCCCTGCCGAGAACCCGCCGATCGATTCGGTCGCGGCGATCAGCGGCAGAATCCGGCGCAGCGGGAACGGCACACCGTCCGGCGGTTCGCTGCTGACGATGATCGGCGGTCTGGCCATGCTGTCCGCGTAACCCCATTCCTCGATGGTGAACAGGACTTCGCCCGATTCATTGGCAAAGCTGATCACGCCCGCAGTGACTTCGAAGAACAGCCCGCCACTACCGATGCGGTCGCGCAGTTCTTCGGGTAGGCCTTCGAGCAGCGCAGCGCACTCGCCGGGTTCGCAGAGCAGCATCCCGAATTCCGTGCCGCGGATGCCGATGCTCCCCACCAGGGTCCGGCCCTCGAAGTCGTCGGGAGATCCGCGGCGACCGACGAGTCCGGTCACCGCGCGCAGGCCACCCTTGATGAGACTGAACACGAGCCGGTCCGATTCCGGCTCCTCGGGTTCGTAATGAAAGGCCTCGATTCGCAACCGCGACCCGGGCTTCAGGACCAATTCGGCACCGTCGCTGAAACGGATGCGCACGGAACTCGCCTGTTCGACGCTGACGACGGTCCCCTCGGGTAGCGCCGTCCCCACCGAAGCCAGGCGCAGACTCCCATCCGGGAGGCTCAGATGCGCGGTTCCCGTGGCGTGGGTGATGGTCGCGGCCGGCGTCGCAGCATCGACCGGCAGTGGCGATGCCACCAGGAAACAGATGGCCAGGAGGACGAGGTAGCCAACCCCGATCCGGTGAATATCCGACAGGCGGTGTGAGGCCGGCATCAGAAACTCCAGGACAGGCTGGCATGCAGCCGGTAGTCGTCGTCGGGATCGAGGTCGCCGTCGTCCAGTATATGGGCCGCGTCCAGGCGCAGCTGCAGCGAGCGATCATGGTTGTAGCGTAACCCGACACCGGTACTGGACAATGTCCGGCGGGCTGTCTCGCCCGGCAACGGGTCCTTGCGCTTCACGCTCCCCGCATCGAGAAACCATGACAGCCTGAGTCCGGACCGACTCAACCCCAATCGGGGCGCGAGATCGGGCGTGAACCACTCGGCTCCAGCAAGATAACCGGTGTCGCCGCCCGCCTCGCGTGGATAGAAACCACGCACCGAGCCCACACCGCCGACCCCGAAAAATTCCACCGGAACCAGCACATCGTCTGTCCACTGGCCACCGGCACGAATCGTGAGCGAGCTGTTGTTGTCGAACACTTGGGTGAACGAACCATTGACACGCACAATCGTGTAGCCGGGGTCGGCACCCTGTCGGTTGGCGTCAAAATCGGCACGGTCTCCGTAGCGGCCCCCGCGCAGATTCTGCACCACGGTCAGGTTGCCTTCGGCCTGACGCTGCTGGGTCCGCCAGGCGCCTTCATACCCGAAGGTCGCCGGCCGTAGCGTGATATCGGAACGCAATCCCTCGATCCCGTTCCCGGCACTGAGATCGCTGCGGTACTCGGCGAGCCCCAGTCCGAATGACAAGGCATGCTGATAGGCGCCACGGGGGTTCAGGTTGCGGGTGTAGCGGCCGGAGACGTTCGAGCCGCGGCCTTTCACGTCGAACCCGGCGATGGACCCGGAACTGACATTGGAATAGGACCCGAGAAACTGCAGACTGTCGCCCGACCGATACAGCGGCAGGCGATACAACATCCCCAGAATCGTGACATCGCTCGGGTGCTCCGGGGAGGTCACGTACTGGGCCGCGAATAGATGGTCGCGCTGCCACAGGTTGGCGTGGCGGAAATTCGCGGAAACCCGCGCAGTACCCGTCTGTTCGGTACCCGTGTTGTCGGCCCCCAGCGTCACCCGCCAGGGTTTTTCGTCCTGGACGACGACCCGCGCCTCGATCTCTCCCGGCCGGGTACTGGATCCCAGGGAAACGACGGTCTGCTTCGATGGACTGCGGTTGGCCTGGGCGAGGCTGCGCGACAGCGCAACCGTGTTCGGACTTTCACCCTCGCGCAACTGTGGAAGACTGCGCCGGATGTTGGCTTCATCGTGAAATGTGTTGCCGGAGATCTCGACAGCGGCCAACCGGGCTTCCACGACACGAAGCAGTACCGTCCCACCGGTAATCTCCTGTTCCGGGACCACCACCTGCACCGCACCGTAGCCGCGTGCCGTGTATTCCTGCTGCACGGCCGCCCGGGCGCGCTCGATATCGGCGAAACGCCGTTCGGTCCCCGTGAAGGCATCGGCAGCTTCGCGCAGCACGGTATCCGCGATGAGCGTTGCACCCTCGATCGTGAAACCGGAAACGGAAAACACGGGTTCCGTATCCTGAGCCCGCACAATGCCTGACGATACGACGAGCAGAACAACAAGTAGCGGCACGAACCGCAATCCTGTCTTTCGGCTGGTCACCGGGTGACCGCACTGCATTGAATGCATTCCGTACCCCTTTCGCGCTCGACTGCACCGATGACCGGAAGCGCACGCGACACCCAGGGCCCCCAGCGGTATCCCTCTGCATCACCGTGCATACCGCAAATCGGCGCCGGCAGGTCCGCCCACGAACCCCATGAAACCGTTGATCCCCGCCCCTGCTGACCGGCATTGGAAAAGCGCCACGAGACCGGGATCGATCAACGCCAAACCGGCAACTCCGGATGACGCTCCAGCAAGGCTCGTATATTGGTGGCTATCACATCGTAGCCCACATTGCCGTACAGCTTCTGCCTGCCCGAATTCAACACGAACGTCGGGCTTCCCTCCAGCCGCAGTTGTTCCCTGTCTTCAATATCCGACGCCAGCTGTGCATATGCACGTCCAGTCGTGATCTCGTCGCGAATGCGCCCGAGCGGAAGGCCCTGATCACGAATGATTTCCTCCAGCACCCCCTGAGCACCCACATCACGCAGATCCCGGAAAAAAGCCTGCCGCACCCTCCAGGCAAACTCCTGCGACGTTGTACGTCCCTCATACTCGCCGGCGGAAGCGTCAATCCAGCCGGACCGTTCCAGTCCCTCGATCGCCTTGATGTGAAGATGCGCGGCAAACGAACTCGCTGGTGCGTTGCGGGCCCAGACCTCGGCATGTACCGGCGCATAGTCACAGGGCTGCGCAACCTTGCAGACATGCGCACCGTAACCGGCAAAGCCCCCCTGTTCCTTCCAGCCCTCGCCGATCCTGACTGTGTTGTTTCCGAACAGTGGGAGGTAGCGATAACGGACCCGTACCCCGGACCCGAAATCCCGTACGATCTGATCGACCTTGATCTGGGCGATATACGCCCAAACGCACAGGACATCGGTGTAATAGTCGATTTCCAGCGGTTCGCTCGTCATTCATCGTCTCGCATTGCAACCTCGCGACGAACGAAGGCCAAACCCTTCATCCGGTCACGATCTCGTAGGGCCAATCGCGCATTCCTCCGTCGATACTCACCGCATCGAACCCGCGTTGACGCAGCAGCAGGGTGGCCACTGCACTGCGGCTGCCTCCCTTGCAATAGACGAGGTAGGGGCGGGACGGATCCAGCTCCGTTACGCGGCGGCGCAGTTCGTGCAGGGGCACCAGTACACAACCGGGGATTCGGCTCTCCTCGAATTCCTCCTCGTAACGCACATCGAGCAGGCCGTGACCATTCTCCAGAAGGGCTTTGGCGAGTGCGGGCTGGACGCGTCGGATCATCGCCTTCTGGAACAGTTCGTCGAAGTCTTCCTGACCGAGCACCAGCAATACACCGTCCTCGACCATGCGCACCGTCGCATTGCGCGAACCCCGCAGGATCAGAGCTTCTTCCCCGAAGGGATCACCGGGGCCGAGTTCGCCCACGAGTTGCGGCTCGTCATCGTAGATTCCGGTCTGCCACACTTCGGCACGCCCTTTCTGGATCACGTAGAACGCATCACCGGGTTCACCCTGGCGAACGATCTCCTGACCGGCAGCGACGTTGAGCCCTTGCATGCGTCGGAACGCTTCCTCGACGTTCTCCAGCGGCAGCCGCCGAAAGGCCAGCGAGCGACGCACCGATCCGATACGGTCTTCCGCGCCGGCCTCATCGCCCAGCCCCTCGGACAATGTCTCCCAACTCAACAGATAATCGAGGATTTCGCCATCGGCGCGGCACAGCAGGCAATTCGCGAGTGCGACGACCGTTACGGGTTCAGCCGCAGGCTCCAGCCGATACGGAGACCCATGGGAAGCGGCCGGGTGCAGCAGATCCGGTTCAGCTCCGGGAATATGGATTGCCGCCTCGCCCTCGAGGAGATAGAGGAACTCGCCACCCTTGCCCGGCTGCAGCGCAAGCCGTTCGCCCTGACTGAGCTCGTAGGTCCGCAGGGATTCGAGCGCTTCGGCCGCACGATGCCCGGAGAGCAGAGAGAACGGATAACAGCACTCACGGAGACCCGACAGCCGGCTTCGCACATCGCTCAACATCGGCAACCCCTCCATCGAAACACAAGAAACCCAATCAGAGTCCAAGGACGGTCGGATTCACTTCGCAGGCCCATCTCAAACCCACCGCAAGCAATCCGGGCAAGCGATTCAACCGATGTCAATCGTGATTTTGCCAAAGTATCCGAAGAACTGTGACTTGCGTCAACACCAGATGCCCACGCAGACACTATGCTGCTTGGCTGCAATCAATGGCCCAGCGAAGACCGCGAGTTGTCCGACCGAAAACGGAATCATGCGCGTGAACCACCGGCGCGGGTCATATTCCGTAGCGTTCGATGAAGGCGTCGATAGGCAACGGTGGCGAAAAAAGATACCCCTGACCGTATTGGCACCCATATCTGCGAAGGTACTCCGACTCTCGCGGATCGGTCACGCCTTCTGCAATAACCGCCATGCCAAGGCTGTCGGCCATCGCGACCAGCGCCCGAACGATACTGGCACTGCGCGCATCAGACAAAATACCGGAAGTGAAGGAACGATCGATCTTCAAGACATCGATCGGGTATTGGTGAAGATAGCTGAAACTCGAATAACCGGTCCCGAAATCGTCCATTGCAATCTTGAACCCCAACGTGCGCAGGTCCTTGAGCATTCTCTTGGCGTCAGTTGGGTTATCGATCAACAATGTCTCTGTGACCTCGATCCGGATACGGCCCGGATCTGCCCCCGCAGCTGCCGCGAGCAACTGGAAGCGTTGGACAAGATCAGCCTGCTGGAACTGGCGACCCGACAGGTTGACACTGACGTAAAGTGGCGATTCGTCCAGTGCCGGGATGGTACGGTCGAAAACCTTCAGGTCCCGGCACACTTGCCCAAAAGCCCACTCGCCAATGGGCACGATCAACCCTGTATCCTCGGCCAGGGGCACAAATTGATCAGGGCTGGTGACCTCCGCCCCTCGGCGACGCCAGCGCAGCAGAGCCTCGCAACCTGCAAGGCCGCCCGTATGCAGATTCATGATCGGCTGATAGAACAGCGCGAATTCACTGGTATCCAGGGCCTGGCGGAGCGCGGAATCGATCTCCATGCGCCTCGTTGTCCGCACGAGGTCATCAGCATAGGACAGTTCCACATGGCCAGCGTCCCCCTCGTCGACTCGCCCACTGGCGCTGTATGGATTCCTGGAAAGCTGGTCGCGGAACCGCGCCATGATGACGCGCATGAACAGCGCCACCAGCGAATCCGTTTCCGCAATCTTTTTCTCCACATAGGCGCGATCAATGGTCAGTAGCTCGACCGCGTCGACCGCAGTCGCATTGGCGGTACGAGGGCGCCCATCCACCAGAGCCATCTCTCCGAACAACTCACCCGGATCGAGCAAGGCGATGCGGGCAATCTCCGTTCCAACTGATCGGGTAAGTTCAACCTGGCCACGCTGGATGATATAGGCAGTACCCCCCCAATCACCCTCGGAGAAGATGCGTTCACCGCGCTCATAGACGCGCCGCGCTCGGCGCGTGCCCCGACCGCCGGAAACATATTCGGGTTGTTGCGCCATCGTGACGTCACCTCTTTGTGATCTCCTGGCCGCCGGCATTCAGGGTCATGCCCTGACAGACGATGAGCCAGATTACAACTCAGCATAGAACCGATGGGCACCTGCGGCCAGGACATCCGTATGCAGCCAAACGGGTCGCTGACAGATCTTCGGAACGCACATCGCCAGCAAATCGCTCTGACCGGCATTTCACGGCCAGGCTGGTTGCAGCTTTTGATCTTCACGGGTGCCGCGTTTCGTGATAATCATTAGCGTGAAAGGACCGGCGTAGGGTGCCGTGAGGCGCAGCCGAACCGCACCGATACCACGCCGGCCTCGGCTCCACGCCCCGGGCCTCGAACGGTGCAATTCGCTGCGCTCATTGGCACCCTACGCTGTTCAACCTCCCGGGTACCGCGTATTGCCAGCAGAGTTAACATGGTTACGGTATCCGGGACCGTGTTCATTACAAGCGCGTTGCAACGGGCGGGACAGCCAGTCCGGCGAATCCGCAACGCTTGAACCGACCGGGCAGGCCATTCCAGACTTTGGCGATGACTTCCGGTATTTCCGGGCGCGAGTCCAGCGGAGAGAACGATGCAAGAAAGGATCTACAGTCTGCTCCGATTGGGAATCTCAGATGGCCCCCTCTGACAAGAATGCGCAGCCGTCGCGGTTGCCCCCCGATCCGACACCCGAGACTTCGAGCGCGAAACCGGGCCCCTCTGATTCGACGACTCGTTACTCCGACGATGCGGTGACTTTGGTCGAATGGGATCCCGACTGGCCAGTTCGCTTCCAGCGGATCGCGCAGCAATTGCGGCAGGCCGGCATCCCGGGATTGAAGTCCATCGAGCATATTGGCAGCACCGCGGTAGCCGGGCTGAGCGCGAAACCCATCATCGATCTGGCACTGGCGTTGGATATCCCCGCTGGAAACCCCCGCGTGGTGCGCGCATTGGAGTCTCTGGGTTATGCCTATTTCGGCACCTTCGGGCTGCGAGGCAGACACTTTTTCCGCAAGGGTGATCCAGCGACGATCCATCTCCATGCCATCCATTGGCGCTCGCCGCACTGGCGCGCCTGGCTGGATTTCCGGGATGCATTGGCCTCCGACCCGGAAACGATGGAACGCTATGAGCGGGAGAAACGCGAGCTTGCGCGCAAATATGCCAACGACCGAGCTGCATATACCGCCGCGAAAGGGCCGATGGTACGAAGGATTCTGGCTGAAACCCGACAATCCCGGAAAGGATGATCGCTGCGCGACTGCCACCACCCATGGCCCGCGGGACCGGGCGAAGGCAGTCCGGACACGCTCAGGAATCCCGACGCAATGGGCGTCGCATGGCCGGATCGGCATCGCCTTGCCCGTGCAGCACGATGCGCAAGGCCGCCTCGTCAAATCGAGCGGGGTCCACTTTCAGGTACACCGCGGCTTCACGCACGCTCACGCGAGCTTCGGTCACTCCGTCCATCTGCCCCAGCAAAGTATTCAGTTGCGCTGCGGAGCCTTTCCATCCAGCGGGAAGGGCGTAGGCGCGGTTCGAGCTGTGCGCGACGGGCGCCATCGTCATGGCGATCACCAACCAGACCGATGCAGCCAGAAGACCGATGCCGAATACCCCCGTCGTTCCCCAGTGGGCCAGCGCCCAGCCGCCGAGAACCCCCCCGGCAAAGATGCCAAGGAACTGGCTGGTCGAGAACATCCCCATCGCGGTGCCCTTGTCCGCAACGGGAGCCGCCTTTGCCACCATGGAAGGCAGCGTGGCCTCGAGTAGGTTGAATGCGGCGAAGAACAACACCAGTCCAAGGCCCAGCGACAACCAGCCGTAAGCAGCCGGCAGCGCCACCTGGACCAGGATGAGCAGCAGGATTGCCCCAAGCAACACCGGTTTCAGCACCCGTTTGCGCTCCGCCAGGATCACGGCCGGGATCATCAGCAGGAATCCCAGCACCAGAACCGGCAGATAGACCCGGTAATGGAAATCGGACGCCAGGCCCAGCCTCTCCACGAGCATCACGGGCAGCACGAGGAAATTGGCCGCGAGGGTCGTGTGCAGGATGAAGATACCCGCATTCAGACGCATCAGTTCCGCATCCCGAAGTACATGCCGAAGGCCTCCAGGCACCGGAACCATGTCCGGGTGCGAGCTGTAGCGCAGTGGCGTCGGCACCCAGAAGAACAGAAGCAGCAGGGCGACACCACCCAGCAGGGCGGTGAGCCAGAAAATCCCGGACAGACCAAATGCTCGATCGATCACCGGGCCCAGGACCATGGCCATGGTAAACGTGAGGCCGATGGTGAGCCCGATCACCGCAAGCGCGCGGGTCCTGCGTTCCTCGGCGATCAGGTCCGCAGTCAGCGCCAGTATCACGGCGGCCACAGCCCCTGCACCCTGCAAAGCACGCCCGATGATGATGCCGTACACGGACTCTGACCATGCCGCGACGACGCTGCCCACGATCAGCAGTAGCAGACCCAGGGCGATCAGCGGCTTGCGGCCCACGCGATCGGATATCATGCCGAATGGGATCTGCAGCAGCGCCTGGGTGAGGCCATAGATCCCGATTGCCAGCCCCATCAGAAACGGCGTCGCACCTGGCAGTACATCGGTGTAAAGCACGAACACGGGCAGCACCATGAACAGGCCTGCCATGCGCACCGAGTAGATGGCGGCAAGCCCGGATATGGCGCGCAGTTCAGTGGCATTCATGGACAGAACGGTCGTTCCTCTGCTAACGGATGGCAAGGCCGTGCCGCATGTTACAGGGAACCGGAACGGGAAAGCACTCGGCAAGGATCGCCGCCCTGAACAGATTCGGAGGACAGCCCTCCGTGGGTATTCGCAGCATGGATCCGCCCACCAGCCCTCGCGCCAAAGCCGGAAAAACTGGAACCTCGGCCTCCGGTGATACCATGACTGGCTGGGCTCAAGACAGTCGTCAATGCGGGGAAGACATGGCCACGATCCGGATCCGCGGTGCGCGCACGCACAACCTGAAGAACGTTGATCTCGATCTTCCGCGGGAAAAGCTGATCGTGGTAACCGGCGTTTCCGGCTCGGGCAAGTCGTCCCTGGCCTTCGACACGCTGTTCGCGGAAGGCCAGCGTCGTTACGTGGAAAGCCTCTCGACCTACGCGCGGCAGTTTCTGTCGATGATGGAAAAGCCGGATGTCGACCTGATCGAAGGCTTGTCGCCCGCGATATCGATTGAACAGAAGAGCACTTCGCACAATCCCCGTTCCACCGTGGGCACGATCACCGAGATCTACGACTACCTGCGTCTGCTGTTTGCACGCGCCGGGGAGCCTCGCTGCCCGGAGCACGGCGAGACCCTTGCCGCCCAGACCATTTCGCAAATGGTCGACCAGGTGCTGGCGCTGCCCGAGGGGGACAAACTGATGCTGCTGGCGCCGATCGTGCGCGGGCGCAAGGGCGAGCACCACCGCCAACTGGAGGCCATGCGGACCCAGGGCTTCCTGCGCGCCCGAATCAACGGCGAAGTCTTCGACCTCGATGCCCTGCCACCGATCGACTCCAAGCGCAAGCATGACATCGAGATCGTGATCGACCGTTTCAAGGTACGGGGTGATCTGCGCCAGCGTCTGGCTGAGTCCTTCGAAACCGCGACCAATCTCGGCGAAGGCCTGGCTCTGGTGGCGTGGATGGATGAACCCGACCGGGCACCGCTGGTCTTCTCCGCGCGTTTCGCCTGTCCCGTCTGCGGTTACGCAATCCAGGAACTCGAGCCACGATTGTTCTCGTTCAACAATCCCGCCGGAGCCTGCCCGGCCTGCGATGGTCTTGGGGTACGCCAGTCTTTCGACCCGGCCAAAGTGGTGGCCGTCCCGGAACTCAGCCTTGCCGGTGGTGCCGTGCGCGGCTGGGACCGGCGCAACGCCTGGTATTTCAGCATGCTGCAGAGCCTGGCCAGCCACTACGATTTCGATGTGGAAACCGCCTGGGTCGATCTTCCGGCCTCGGTACGCGCCGTGATCCTGCATGGGTCAGGGGTCGACAAGATCCGCTTCACGCACCCTGGTGGTCACGGTCGAGCGCGCGCCGAACTGCGCCGCTTCGAAGGCGTAATCCCGAACCTCGAGCGGCGCTACCGGGAAACCGACTCGGCGGCTGTACGCGAGGAGCTCGCTCGTTATCTCGCCAGCCACTCCTGCCCCGAGTGCGATGGCACGCGGTTGAACGCTGCGGCCCGGAATGTATTCATCGACGGTCACAATCTCCCTGCATTGACGCACCTGAGCGTGGCTGATGCCCGAGCATTCTTCCATGGCCTGCGACTGCCGGGCCGGTTTGCACGCATTGCGGAGAAGATCGTGCGCGAGATCGACGCCCGTCTCGGTTTCCTGGTGGATGTCGGCCTCGACTACCTGACCCTGGATCGTTCCGCCGAGACCCTCTCCGGCGGAGAGGCACAGCGAATCCGGCTTGCGTCACAGATCGGATCCGCTCTCGTGGGTGTGATGTACATCCTCGACGAGCCTTCGATCGGCCTGCATCAGCGCGACAACGAACGTCTGCTCCGGACCCTGATCAACCTACGCGACCTGGGCAATACCGTGATCGTGGTGGAACACGACGAGGAGGCCATTCGCCGCGCCGATTACGTGGTCGACATCGGACCCGGTGCCGGACGCCATGGTGGCGAGATCGTGGCCTGTGGCACCCCGCTCGAGATCGAGAACCATCCACGATCCCTCACCGGCGCCTATCTGACTGGCCGCAGATCGATCGCAATTCCCGGACGGCGCACACCAGCCGACATGGATCGACGCCTCACCATCCGCGGAGCTCGGGGCAACAACCTGAAACGGGTCGACGCATCGTTCCCGGTCGGCCTTTTCACCTGCGTGACCGGTGTTTCGGGTTCGGGAAAGTCGACTCTGGTCAATGACACGCTGTATCCGGCCGTGGCGAATGCCCTGCACCGAAGCAGCCACGAAGTCGCGCCGCATGACGCCATCGAAGGCCTGGACTGGATCGACAAGGTCGTGGATATCGACCAGAGCCCGATCGGCCGCACACCCCGTTCGAATCCTGCCACCTACACCGGTCTGTTCACTCCGATCCGGGAGCTTTTTGCCGCCACTGCGGAAGCCCGGTCACGCGGTTACAAACCCGGACGCTTCTCCTTCAACGTGCGCGGTGGACGTTGCGAGGCATGCCAGGGGGACGGCGTGATCAAGGTCGAGATGCATTTCCTGCCAGATGTCTTCGTTCCCTGCGACGTCTGCCGCGGCCACCGGTACAACCGGGAAACGCTGGAGGTCCGATACAAGGGCCGCAACATCCACGAAGTCCTGGAGATGACGGTCGAGGACGCACTGCAATTCTTTTCCCCGGTGCCCGTGATCCGGCGCAAACTCGAAACACTCCTCGATGTCGGGCTGGCGTACATTCAATTAGGCCAGAACGCGACGACACTCTCTGGCGGCGAGGCCCAGCGGATCAAGCTCGCACGCGAGCTGTCCAAACGCGATACCGGCCGCACGCTCTACATCCTCGACGAACCCACCACGGGGCTGCACTTCCACGACGTCGAGCAATTGCTCACGGTTCTTCACCGCTTGCGCGACCATGGCAACACTGTCGTGGTCATCGAACATAATCTCGATGTCATCAAGACCGCGGACTGGCTGATCGATATCGGCCCGGAGGGTGGCGCGGGCGGAGGCCGGATTCTTGTCGCGGGGACACCCGAAGCCGTCGCAGCCGACGAGCACAGCCACACCGGTGCGTTCCTGGCACCGATGCTCGGGAACGCCGAGCAGGAAAAGGACCGAGCCTGAGCCCCCTGTGCCGTGCGCCGCCCCATTCACCGACCCGCATCAATGACGAAAGCCGGCACATGGCCGGCTTTCCACACGGTTCCTGCCTTATGGGGTCAATCTGCTGCGGACTGCTCCGGGCGGTCCAGCAGTTCCACATATGCCATTGGCGCGTTATCACCTGCGCGATAGCCACACTTCAGGATACGCAAATAGCCGCCCGGCCGCGCCTGGAACCGCGGACCCAGATCGGTAAACAGTTTTCCGACCATCTCCTTGTCCCGAAGGCGCGCGAACGCTAGCCGCCGCGTGTGCACCGAGTCCTTCTTGCCCAGAGTGATCAGCGGCTCGGCCACACGACGCAATTCTTTCGCCTTCGGCAAGGTCGTCTTGATCAGCTCGTGGCGCAGCAGAGACACGGTCAGCGCCTGCAGGGTCGCCTTGCGATGAGAACTGTTTCGGCTCAGTTGCCGACCAATGTTGCGATGACGCATAAGAGTTACCCAGATCCGTAAGTTCGGCGAAAGCCGGTGTTATTCAGAAGGTTCCTGCAATCCCGGGGGCGGCCAGTTCTCCAGCCTCATACCCAGCGACAGCCCGTGACTGGCAAGCGTATCCTTGATCTCGGTCAGCGACTTCTTGCCCAGGTTCGGCGTCCGCAACAGTTCCACTTCAGTACGCTGAACGAGATCACCAATGTGATAGATGTTCTCGGCCTTCAGACAATTGGCCGAACGAACCGTGAGTTCGAGCTCGTCCACAGGCCGGAGCAGTACCGGATCCACCGCGCCACCGGTTGGGACACGCGGATCATGAGGCGTCTCCTTCAGATCAACGAAGGGCGCCAACTGTCCCTGAAGGATTCCCGCCGCCTGCCGAACGGCGTCGTCCGGAGCCACAGCCCCATTGGTCTCGAGTTCCAGCACCAGGCGGTCCATATCGGTCCGCTGCGCAAGCCGAGCGCTCTCGACCCGATAGGCCACCCGACGAATCGGACTGAAGCTCGCATCGAGCATGAGTCTGCCGATGGTGCTGTCCTCCGGCTCACCCTGACGCCGCATCACGACCGGTTCGTAACCGCGCCCACTGCGCAGACGAAGCGACATCGCCAATTCGACATTCTTGGTGATCGTCGCGATTACATGATCCGGATTCACGACCTCTACGTCATGATCGAGTTTGATATCACCGGCGGTGACGACGCACGGGCCCTTCTTGCGCAGCGACAATACCGCCTCTTCGCGGGCGTGCATGCGCAACGCCACACCCTTCAGGTTCAGCAGA
>JAABSN010000065.1 GCA_011390385.1 Thioalkalivibrio nitratireducens
ACCGTTCGCGATGCACGCGGATTGACCTCCAGCACGAAGATCTCTTCACCCTTGACGGCGAACTGGACATTCATCAGGCCCACGACTTCGAGCTCCAGCGCCATGCGCCGGGTCTGGACCGCGATGTCCGCGATGACCCCCTCCGACAGGGAGAACGGCGGCAGGCTGCAGGACGAGTCACCGGAGTGCACGCCGGCCTGCTCGATGTGTTCCATGATCCCGCCGATCACGACCCGCTCGCCGTCGCAGACCGCGTCGACATCGACCTCGATCGCGTGGTCGAGGAACCGGTCCAGCAGCACCGGCGAATCGTTGGACACGCTGACGGCCTCGCGCATGTAACGCTTCAGTTCGTCGACGGAATGCACGATGTCCATGGCGCGACCGCCGAGCACGTAGGACGGTCGCACGACCAGCGGAAAACCGACCTCTTCGGCCAGCAGCACCGCTTCCTCGGGCGTTCGCGCCGTGCGGTTCGGCGGCTGCCTGAGGGCGAGCCGGTTGATCATTTGCTGGAACCGCTCGCGATCTTCGGCGCGGTCGATCGCATCGGGCGTCGTGCCGATGATGGGTACGCCGGCCGCCTCGAGCTCGCGTGCCAGCTTCAACGGCGTCTGGCCACCGAACTGGACGATGACGCCCTCGGGCTGCTCGATCCGGATGATGGCCAGCACGTCCTCGAGCGTCAGCGGCTCGAAGTAGAGCCGGTCCGACGTATCAAAATCGGTTGAAACGGTTTCCGGATTGCAGTTGACCATCAGGGTCTCGTAGCCGAGCTCGCGCATCGCCAGCGCAGCATGCACGCAGCAGTAGTCGAACTCGATGCCCTGCCCGATCCGGTTCGGCCCTCCGCCGAGCACCATGATCTTGCGACGGTCCGAGACCCGCGCCTCGCATTCGTTCTCCCAGGTACCGTACATGTAGGCGGTGCTGGTGGCGAACTCGGCCGCGCAGGTATCGACGCGCTTGTAGACGCGGTGCACCGACAGCGAGCGCCGCAGGTGCCGGATTGCCTTTTCCGGCGCCTTGACCAGCGCGGCCAGGCGCGCGTCGGAGAAACCACGACGCTTGAGCCAGTGCAGTCGATCTCGATCCAGCCCGGCGATCCCCTGTGCACAGACCCCGCGCTCGATCTCGACGATCTCGCGGACGTGATCGAGGAACCAGGGATCGATCATCGACAGACGCTGGATCTCGTCGAAGGCCAGACCGCGTCGAAACGCTTCGGCCACGTACAGGATGCGCTCGGGTCCGGCTTCATGCAGCTCGCGCTTGAGCAGGGCCTCGGGCTCGAGCTCCGGATGGTCGTCCAGGCTCAGTTCACCGAATCCGTCCAGCCCGATCTCCAGGCTGCGCAGCGCCTTCTGCAGGGATTCGGTGAACGTGCGCCCGATGGCCATGGCCTCCCCGACCGACTTCATCTGCGTGGTCAGGCGCTTGCTCGACGACGGGAATTTCTCGAACGCGAAGCGCGGAATCTTCGTGACGATGTAGTCGATGGCCGGTTCGAAGGATGCCGGCGTTGCACCGCCGGTGATCTCGTTGTCCAGTTCATCCAGCGTATAGCCGATCGCCAGCTTGGCCGCCACCTTGGCGATCGGAAAACCGGTCGCCTTGGAGGCCAGGGCCGAAGAGCGTGAAACCCGCGGGTTCATCTCGATCACGACCATGCGCCCGTCTTCCGGGTTGACGGCGAACTGGACGTTGGAGCCTCCGGTCTCGACACCGATCTTGCGCAGGACCGCGATCGACGCATTGCGCATGCGCTGATACTCGCGGTCGGTCAGGGTCTGCGCCGGTGCCACCGTGATCGAGTCGCCGGTATGAATTCCCATCGGGTCCAGGTTCTCGATCGAGCAGATGATGATGCAGTTGTCTGCCCGGTCGCGCACGACCTCCATTTCGTATTCCTTCCAGCCCAGCACCGATTCCTCGAGCAGCACCTCGTGCGTCGGCGAAAGTTCGAGTCCGTGAGAGACGATCTCGATGAATTCTTCGTGGTTGTAGGCAATCCCGCCGCCGGAACCGCCCAGCGTGAACGAGGGCCGGATGATGGTCGGGAAACCGATGCGCGTCTGCACATCGACGGCCTGGTCCAGCGAATGTGCGATCTCGGCGACCGGCGTCTCGAGCCCGATGTCGGTCATCGCGTTCTTGAAACGCTCGCGATCCTCGGCCATGTCGATCGCATCGCGGGACGCGCCGATCAGTTCGCAACCGAACTCTTCAAGCACCCCCTCGCGCACCAGGTCGAGCGCGCAGTTCAGCGCGGTCTGGCCGCCCATGGTCGGCAACAGCGCATCCGGGCGCTCGCGCGCGATCACTTCGCGCACATACTCCCACTTGACCGGCTCGATATAGACCGCATCGGCGATCTCCGGGTCCGTCATGATCGTCGCCGGATTCGAGTTGACGAGGATCACCCGGAACCCCTCGGCACGCAAAGCCTTGACCGCCTGGACCCCGGAATAATCGAATTCGCACGCCTGCCCGATCACGATCGGCCCGGCGCCGATGATCAGGATGGATTGGATATCGGTTCTTTTAGGCATTCTTTATCCACGGATGAACACAGATGAACACGGATCAAACCGACCGTCTCAAAGGACCCTGCGCCTGATTTCCAGCCGCGGCAAACCGAAATTGATCAACAAGCCGATCTTCATCCGTGCCGCCTTCAAATAGTTGAGCAACTGCGCCTCATGCTCGCCGAGCAGCCGAGAGACCGCCTTGATCTCCAGAATCCCTCGATCCTCAATCACGAAATCCGCAACGTAACGACCCACCTCCGTATCGCGATACATGACCGTCAGCGGCGTCTGGCGCGTGAATGAAATACGATTCGACTCCATCTCTACTGCCAGCGCACGTTCATAAACACCTTCCAGAAATCCGGCTCCGACTGTTGCTGACCGAATAGGCACAACCGATCACCGATTCCGTCAATGAATTCAGATCCGTGTTCATCCGTGTTCATCTGTGGACTCGTTTTTCGTTTTTTCGCTGCGCATCATGTCCACGAATCTTCCGAACAGCGCTCGCACGTCGTGCGGACCCGGGCTGGCTTCGGGGTGACCCTGGAAACCGAACGCCGGGGCCTCGGTCAGGCGGATGCCCTGCAGGCTGCCGTCGAACAGCGAGCGGTGGGTCGCGATCACGCCGTCGGGCAGGCTGTCCTCGTCGACGGCGAAGCCGTGATTCTGGCTGGTGATCATGACCTGGCCGGTTTCGAGATCCTGTACCGGGTGGTTGGCACCGTGATGCCCGAACTTCATCTTGATCGTCTTCGCGCCTGCGGCCAGTGCGAGCAGCTGGTGACCCAGGCAGATACCAAAGGTTGGCCGGCGCTCCTCGATCAGTCGGCGAATGGTCTGGATGGCGTAACCGCACGGTTCCGGATCGCCGGGCCCGTTGGACAGCATGAACCCGTCGGGTGCGAGCGCCAGGGCCTCATCCAGCTCGAAATCCGCTGGAACGACCGTCACCCGGCAACCGGCGTCGAACAGCAGCCGGAGGATGTTGTACTTCGCGCCGAAGTCGTAGACCACGGCGTGAAGCCCATGATCCGGTCTCGATCCCGGCGCTTCGATTGCGGGCGAAGCCTGTTCCCATGTATAGGGCTCAGTGCACGAATTCGGCCGCGCGAGATCCCGCCCCACCATGGGTGGACAGGCGCGGGCCCTCGCAAGCGCTTCGGACGGATCGACTTCGTGGCCGGTCAGAATGCAGCCGTTCTGGGCACCGGTTTCGCGCAGGCGCGTCGTCAGGGCCCGGGTATCGATCTCGGAAACGGCCACCACCCCCTGGGCCGCCAGCCACTCGGGCAGGTTCTGTCGGGCCCGCCAGGAACTCATGATGCGCGGACAGTCGCGCACGATCAGACCCGCCGCTCGGCCTCGGTCCGACTCCATGTCCTCGACATTGATCCCGGTGTTGCCAATATGCGGAAGCGTCAGCGTCACCAGCTGTCCGGCGTAGCTGGGGTCAGTCAGGATTTCCTGGTAGCCCGTCATGGCCGTGTTGAAAACGACCTCACCGACGGCCGCGCCCGGCGCACCGAAGCCGCTGCCGGAAAACAGCGTGCCGTCTTCCAGCGCCAGCACCGCGTTGAGTTCAGTCAAGGCGCTCTCCAGGTCAGCGAAGCGAGGCTTCAACGGCCCGCTTTCCGAGGTCCGGGAATGTCCCGCACCCGGCCCCGGATTGTAGAGTAAATGTCAGGTTCGGATGCCGTGCGCGCGGCGATCGTCCGCCAAGATGTCCTGCATCGAGTACAACCCGGCTGGCTGGTTCCGGAGCCAGCGCGCCGCATGCAACGCACCGCGCGCAAAGACCGAACGATCGGTGACCCTGTGACCCAGCTCCAGCGCCTCTCCGTCGCCCAGGAAAAACACCCGGTGCTCGCCGGCGACATCACCGCCGCGCATGACCTGGTAGCCGATCCCGTCGGGACAGCGCTCGCCGGCGCCGCGGATTGCAGCGTCGGCCCGATGCTGCCGACCGCTTGCCGATGCGGCCGCCTCTCCCAGTGCAAGTGCCGTCCCGGACGGCGCATCGACCTTCCAGCGATGGTGGATTTCGGAAACCTCGATATCAAAACTGCTCGGCAGACTCGACGCGGCCCGTGCGACCAGGCTCAGCAGCAGATTGATTCCGATCGAGAAGTTGGCGGCCCGGCAGATGGCAATGTCGGCGGCGGCGGTCTCGATTTCCGACTGCGCAGCCGCGTTCAGACCCGTCGTCCCGGTCACCAACGGAATGCCGTTCATGCGGGCGAATCGAAGTGCGCGCAGCATCGCCTCCGGACGCGAGAAATCGATGATGACATCGCCGGTCTGCGCGTCGGAGAAAAACGAATCACGCGCCGCATGCCCGGCGATGCCGAGCGCCGGGTCCGCATCGACCAGGCGCTGAACTTCACGTCCGATGCGACCGCCGGCACCACTGAGAAGGATATTCACGACCGACCCCCGGACCTGGATCCGAACCTTTTCCGGTGTTCAGGATAGCGCCGCGCGCTCTTCAGCGCGCAGCGTGCGGATCGTTCTTCAGAAACGTCTCAGAACCCCATCCGCTCGAAGAATTCCTTGACGCTGTCGGTCCAGCCACGCGACTGCGGCGTGTGATGCTGGGCATCGGCGTCATCCAGGGTCTGGGCGAACTCACGCATCAGTTCCTTCTGCTTGCGGGTCAGATGCACCGGCGTTTCGACGTTGACCCGCACCATCAGGTCTCCGGAGCGCGAACTGCGCACCGATTGGACACCCTTGCCCTTGAGCCGAAAGGTCTTGCCGGTTTGCGTTTCCGCCGGAACCTTGAGCATGACCGAGCCGTCCAGCGTCGGCACCTTGAACTGACCGCCGAGCACGGCCGTGGTGATCGGAATCGGGATCTCTGCATACAGTTCGTCGCCGTCGCGCTGAAAGATCCGGTGCGGCTTGACGGCGATATCGACGTAAAGGTCGCCGGACATGCCACCCTGGGCTCCGGCCGCACCTTCGCCGTTCAAACGGATCCGGTCGCCGTCATCGACCCCGGCCGGCACCTTGACCTGCAGCGTCCGCGTTTCCCGAACCTGACCGGTGCCGTCACAGACATTGCAAGGGTCGCTGATCTCTCGACCGGAGCCGCCGCAGGTCGGACAGGTCTGCTGCACCGAGAAGATGCCCTGCTGCATCCGGACCTGGCCGGCCCCGCCGCAGGTCGAACAGACCTTCAGCCGGCCGCTGGTCGATCCCGAGCCGCTGCAGTTCGAGCACTTTCCGATGCCGGGCACCCGGATCTCCCGCGTGATGCCCTTGACGGCCTCCTCGAGTTCGAGTTCGAGTGTGTAGCGAAGATCCTGGCCGCGATTCCGCGTGCGCGAGCGCCGCCGCCCACCGCCGAAGATGTCGCCGAAGATGTCGCCGAAGATATCGTTGATGTCGCCGAAACCGGCCGCCCCGGCACCGCCACCGAACCCGCCCTGACCATTGACCGCCTCACGACCGTATCGATCATAGGCCGCCCGCTTCTGGTCATCCTTCAGGGTTTCGTAGGCAAGCTGGAGTTCCTTGAAGTGCTCCTGCGCGTCGGCATCGTCCGGATTGCGGTCCGGATGATATTTCATCGCCATGCGCCGGTAGGCCTTTTTCAGCTCGTCCGGCCCGGCGTCTCTGGAAACGCCCAGGATTTCGTAGAAGTCGCGCTCGCTCATGCGGTTCCAATCTCGATCGGTCGGTGTTCAACGCAAACTGCCGCCCGGACGGCGGCAGATTTGCGGATTTCAAACAGTCGGCGAGGCCCGATCACTTCTTGTCGTCATCGACCTCGGTGAACTCGGCATCGACGACGTCGTCGGCCGAATCTTCACTGCGGGCATCCGAATCACCTGAAGCTTCATCCGATGAGGACTCGCTTTCGGCCCTGGCTGCCGCCTCGTACAGCGCCGTCGATGCCTGCTGGAGTTCGTTGACCGCCGACTCGATGGCCTCCTTGTCCTCGCCCTTGATGGCCTCTTCGACCTTGTCGATCGCATCCGAGACCGGCTTGCGAGTGGCTTCGTCGAGCTTCTCTTCGTGCTCCTTGAGCATCGAGCGGGTCGAGTGCGCCAGCGCCTCGGCGTTGTTGCGGGTCGTGACCAGTTCCTGGAAGCGCTTGTCTTCCTCGCGATGGGCCTCGGCATCGGCCACCATCTTCTCGATCTCCTCGTCCGAAAGTCCCGATCCAGCCTTGATTTCGATGCGCTGTTCCTTGCCGGTTTCCTTGTCCTTGGCCGAGACGTGCAGGATCCCGTTGGCATCGATATCGAACGCCACCTCGATCTGCGGCATGCCGCGCGGCTTGGCCGGAATTCCGGCCAGGTCGAACCTCGCCAGCGACTTGTTGGCTGCCGCCTGCTCGCGCTCACCCTGCAGCACGTGGACCGTGACCGCGCTCTGGTTGTCCTCGGCCGTCGAGAAAATCTGTGAGGCCTTGGTCGGGATGGTCGTGTTCTTTTCAATCAGCTTGGTGAACACGCCGCCCAGCGTCTCGATGCCAAGCGACAGTGGCGTGACGTCGAGCAGCAACACGTCCTTGACGTCGCCCTGCAACACGCCGCCCTGGATCGCGGCGCCGACTGCAACCGCCTCGTCCGGGTTGACGTCCTTGCGCGGCTCGCGGCCGAAGAAGTCCTGCACGGCCTTCTGCACCATCGGCATGCGGGTCTGGCCGCCGACCAGAATGACCTCGTTGATGTCCCCGATCTTCAGCCCGGCGTCGTTCAGCGCAACCCGGCACGGCTCGATCGAACGCTTGACCAGGTCTTCGACCAGCGATTCGAGCTTGGCCCGCGTGACCTTGATGTTCAGGTGTTTCGGACCGGACTGGTCGGCCGTGATGTACGGCAGGTTGACCTCGGTCTGCTGCGACGAGGACAACTCGATCTTGGCCCGCTCGGCCGCCTCGCGCAGCCGCTGCAGGGCCAGCGGATCCTTCTTCAGATCCACGCCCTGATCCTTCTTGAACTCGGCGATCAGGTAGTCCTGCAGGCGATTGTCGAAATCTTCGCCGCCGAGGAAGGTATCCCCGTTCGTGGCCAGCACCTCGAACTGCTTTTCACCGTCCACGTCGGCGATCTCGATGATCGATACGTCGAACGTGCCGCCGCCGAGGTCGTAGACCGCGATCTTCCGGTCCGCACCCTTCTTGTCGAGACCGTACGCCAGTGCCGCGGCGGTCGGCTCATTGATGATCCGACGCACGTTCAGGCCGGCGATCTTTCCGGCATCCTTCGTCGCCTGGCGCTGCGAGTCGTTGAAATAAGCCGGTACCGTGATTACGGCCTCGGTGACTTCCGAACCGAGAAAATCCTCGGCCGTCTTCTTCATCTTCATCAATACGCGCGCGGAAATCTCCGGCGGCGCGATCTTCTTGCCGTCGACCTCGACCCACGCGTCGCCGTTATCGGCCTCGACGATCTTGTAGCCGACCAGGTCCTTGTCCTTCTGGACGACCTTCTCGGCATACTTCCGCCCGATCAGGCGCTTGACCGCGTACAGCGTGCGCTGCGGATTGGTCACCGCCTGGCGCTTGGCCGGCTGCCCGACCAGCACCTCGTCGTCGTTCGTGAACGCGACGATCGAAGGCGTTGTGCGGTCGCCCTCTGCATTCTCGATCACGCGCGTCTTGCCGTCTTCCATGACAGCCACACACGAGTTCGTCGTACCCAGGTCGATCCCGATGATCTTGCTCATAACATCCGTCCCGTATCTTGAAATTCTGACGTCGAAGCGGGCCTGGCCCGCGCTACCTGCCGTGATCAATGGGGCTGCACGGCCCGCTTTTCAAATCTTCGCCCGCATTCCGAACCGCAGGTCTTTTCGAGCCCGAGCCATCGCTATTTGGCGACGACGACCCGTGCCGGCCGAATCAGGCGCTCATTCAGCCTGTAGCCCTTCTGCAACACCTCGGCCACCGTATCCACGTCCTGCCCTTCGGCCGGTCGCATGGTCATCGCTTCGTGCCAGGTCGGATCGAATCGCTCACCGACGGGATCAATGGCCTCCAGCCCGTGGCCGGTCAGCACTTTCAGCAACTGCCTGCGGGTCAATTCCATCCCTTCGTTGGCTGCCTCGACGTCCGCGACGGCCGTGCCCAGCGCCTGATCGAGCGTATCGAGCACCGGAATCAGATCGCGGAGCAGCGAATCCAGCGCGAACCGGCGCGCCTTGGACATTTCCCGCTCCATGCGCTTTTCCCGGTTGTCCATGTCGGCCCTCAGCCTGAGCAGCGCATCCTTCAATCGGGTCGCTTCGGACTCACCGCTGTCGCCGTCGTGGAGCTCGGCCCCGCTGCCGGCTGCTGCCGCTTCGGCGGCGATCTCGGCCGATCCGGCGCTGGCCGCGTCGTCGTAGGCCTGACTTGCATGCCGCGTAGAAGAACGACTTTCCGGCGGATGGTCGGCTTCGTGTTCGCTTTCCGGTGGTTGCTGCTGGCTCAACGCTATTCCTCCTGCATCCGAATCATCGAGGGGCGAACGCAGCGCCGCCTCGCCTCACCCGCGCTACATGGGGCCCGGAGTGCCGCTTTGCAACCGATACAATAGTGGCGCCGTCTGTGATCCCGGATTCCCCTGCATGCTGCGCTCGCTGGCCGTACGTGATTTCACGATCATCGATGACCTCGAACTCGAGTTCGGCCCGGGCTTCGGTGCCATCACCGGAGAAACCGGGGCCGGAAAATCCATTCTGATCGACGCGCTTGCCCAGCTCCTTGGCGATCGCGGCGACTCGTCTCTGGTGGCTCAGGGACGCAAGCGCGCCGACCTCACCGCGACCTTCGAGCTGGACGCGGCGCACCCCGCCCGGGAATGGCTGCGCGCGCAGGAGATCGAAGACGAGCCGAGCCTGCTGCTGCGGAGACGGATCCCGGCCGACGGCTCTTCGCGTGCCTGGATCAACGGCCAGCCGGTCGCCATTGCGCAACTTCGCGAGCTCGGCAACCTGCTGGTCGAGATTCACGGACAACATCAGCATCAGCGGCTGGCACGCGCATCCGCCCAGCGGGCGCTTCTCGACCGTCATGGCGACCCCGGAATCGTGGATAGCGTCCGTACCGCGGCCGGGCGCCATGCCCGGCTTGCCGACGAACTATCAGCGCTGGAAACGCACGCGGGAAACCCGTCGGAACTCGAGCTGATCCGGTTTCAGCTCGACGAACTGCGGAAACTGGGACTGAGCGCAGGGGAATTCGAATCGCTCGAGCAGGAGCAACAACGTCTGGGGTCCGTCGATGAGTTGAAGCTGGCCATCGAACAAGCCCTCGAATCCCTTGAGGGTGAATCCGGCGCGGCGGCATCCAGCGTGCAGAGCGCATCACGCCAGCTCTCGAGGATGACCGGGCGCGAACCCGCCCTGTCGGATGGACTGGAGATGCTGACCACCGCCGCCGCGCATATCGAGGAAACCGCCCGCCTGCTCAAGCGACTGACCGACGGCCTCGAACCCGACCCCGAACGCCTGAGCCGGGTCGAAGAGCGACTCGCCCGGTCCCTGGACCTCGCGCGGAAACACCGAATCCAGCCCACCGATCTATGGTCGCTGACGAACGACCTCGAACGGAAGCTGCAGGATGGCGATCAATACGAAGCCCGAAGGTCCGATCTCACCGATGCGATGCTCGCGGCAGAGCAACACTGGCGCGAACAGGCGAAACACCTGAGTCGGCAGCGAAGCGAGGTCGCCCGGCAACTTGCTCGGGATGCCGAAAAGGCCATGGCCGAGTTGGGGATGACCGGTGCGCGCACCGAGATCGTGGTCGAGCACGACGCGAAGGCGGATGTCAGCCCGCACGGAGCCGATCGAGTCGAGACGCTGTTTTCGGCCAACGCCGGCCAGTCACTGCGGCCTTTGAGCCGGGTCGCCTCGGGCGGCGAACTTTCACGTTTCAGCCTGGCGCTGATCATTGCCGGGGCCGAGGATGCCGGCGACCGGGTCAGAATCTTCGACGAGATCGACGCCGGGGTCGGCGGCGAGACCGCGCACTCGGTCGGTCGCTTCCTCAGGCAGGCCGCGTCGGGCGGACAGGCCCTGTGCGTCACGCATCTCGCACAGGTCGCAGCCGCCGCGGAACGACAGTGGCGTGTTCACAAGCTTCAGAAGGACGGATCAACGTCGGTGACGATCGAAAGTCTCGATCGCGAAGCGCGCATCGTCGAACTGGCACGCATGCTGGGGTCATCCACGGGCAAGACGAGCCGGGATCACGCCGCGGCTCTGCTCGAGAGCGATTGTTCCGACGAGCCCTGAGGCCCCGGGTTCCGGCGGGCTTGTAGCGCAGCAGGCAAGGCGCTGCGTTGCCGCTACTTCCCGTCCTTGCGCTTGCGCACGTACAGCACCATGGAGTGATCCACGATCTCGTACCCGTGGCGCTCGGCAATCGCTTCCTGCAGCGCCTCGATCTCCTCGTCCATGAACTCCATCACTTCGCCGGACTCGACATCGACCATGTGATCGTGATGATCTCCCTGGTCCAGTTCGTAGCAGGCCTGCGGCGGGCGCCCGGAACCGTCGTCGAACATGTGCTTGCGCACGAGTCCCGCCGACTCGAACTGGTTGAGCACCCGATAGACCGTCGCGAGTCCGATGTCCTCGCCCTGATCGATCAGCAGCCGGTGAACGTCATCTGCCGTCACGTGCTTCTGCTCGGCGCCGTCAAGCAACTGCAGGATGCGCAGGCGCGGCAGCGTGACCTTCAGGCCGGCACGGCGCAACTCCTTGGTTTCTTCAGACATGATGCGTAAGCCCCGATCGCGGTCGACGCTATAGTATCATCCTGCAGCCCGCTTTCCGCAATCTACCGATCTGAATGTCCAGAATCCTGATTCTTTCTCTGCTCGCACTGCTGGGCGGCTGCACGCTGATCCACAAGCAGGACATCCAGCAGGGGAACGTCCTCGACCGCGAAGACCTCGAACGCCTCGAAACCGGCATGACGAAGCGCCAGGTTCTCGTGCTGCTGGGCTCTCCGGCCCTGGTCAATCCGTTTCATGAGGACCGCTGGGACTACATCAACTCCTACGCGCCGCGCGGCGGTCCGGCAGCCCAGCTGACGCTCACGGTCCGTTTTCAGGAAGATCGCGTGGTTTCGTACGAAGGCAGTTATCTCACCGCCAACGAAATCACGGGCAGCGACCTCGAAGAGCTGAACATCATCGATCCGAACACCAACCAGCCCGTGCTGCCCGAATCCGATCTGGGACCGGGAGAAGGCTAGCCCGAGCTGCCCGGTTGTCCGTCAGGAGCCGGCCCGGCTTTCTGCCGACGCCTGGCTTCGACTGCCTGCCGTCGGGCCTCCTTCGGATCCATTTTCAGCGGCCGATAGATTTCCACCCGGTCGCCCTCACCGAGCACGTGGTCCGGCGTCCTTTTCTCGGCAAACACGCCGAGCCGGTCGGGATGGACTTCGAGCTCGGGATAGCGCGCCTCAAGCCCCGACGCCGCGATCGCGTCGGCAAGCGTGGCTCCGTTCGGCAGATCGAGAGGAATCAGCACCTGCAGTTCAGGCCAGGCGACGACGACTTCGACCCGAATCCGGGTCGCGTCCGCGTTATCCATAGAGTTCGTCGGCACGGCGGCAGAAATCGTCGACCATCCGGTTGGCCACGCTGATGAACCCGCGCCCGAAGGCCGCGACCAGCACCGGATTGTCGAACTGGAAACCCAGCGAAAGCGCGACACGACTGCCGATGCCGAGATCGGTGAATCTCCATTCGCCGGTGAAACGCTCGAACGGACCTTCGTCAAGATTCAGTCGGAGAAGCTCGCCGGGAATCAGATCGTTGCGCGTCCTGATGCGTCGCTTCACGCCGCTCAACGAGAGCTCCAGTTCGCCCACCTGGTGCGAATCGCCCCGCTCGTGATTCCTGGCCGCAGTCACCCAGGACAGGAATTCCGGGTAGCGCTCCACATCACAGACCAGATCGAACATCTGCTGCGGCGAATACGGCACGAGGGCTGAACGCTGGATCTCGGGCATGGGTCGCTATGGTAGCTGCAACCCGGCGCTGTTTCATGTCGCCTCGAGGTCGTCCGGCGTTGCACGGCAGGCCTCGGTTAGACTGGTGAATTGATCGGCACGCGGAAATTTCCTCGGATGGGCACGGGACAATCGACCATCGCACTGAACAAGCGAGCGCGCTTCGAGTATCACCTCGAGGAGCGTTTCGAGTGCGGAATCTCGTTGCTGGGCTGGGAAGTCAAGTCGCTCCGTGCCGGCAACATCAATTTCTCCGAAAGCCACGTCCTGCTGCGCGGCGGCGAGGCGTTCCTGTTCGGCTGCGTGATCCATCCGCTGACCTCCGCCTCGACCCACGTCGACACCGACTCGATGCGCACGCGGCGACTGCTGCTGCACAAGCGTGAACTCGCCAGCCTGATCGGCCAGGTCGAGCGCAAGGGCTACACGCTGGTGCCGACCGCAATGTACTGGAAGCGCGGCAAGGTCAAGGTCGAGATCGCGCTGGCCAAGGGCAAGAAGAAGCACGACAAGCGAGCTGCCGAGAAGGACCGCGACTGGGAACGCCAGAAAGGCCGTATCCTGAAGCAGCATTGAGAGGTGCCATCAAACTCACCGATTCGGCGATGGCCGCATCCTGGAACGCGGCCACCGTTTAAAACCGGGAACCTTTTTACCGCTCCAAGATCGTATACTTGAGATTGCTTTGACAGCGTTGCGAGCGGCTGTCGGTCGGTGACCGCCAGCGCGCAGGAACCGGAGTGTACAAACAAGTACATGAGGATTCCGAGCACTGCCGGGCGCCGACCGGCGGTCGCGCAGTAGCTGCCAACGCAATCTAGACGGGGGCGTTCTGGCTTCGACGTGGATCGGACGTACCCTGGAGCATGCCGAGGAGGCAGCAATCCTCGTAAAACCGCGCTGCAAAAAGTTAGTTGCCAACGACGACAACTACGCACTGGCTGCCTAAAAACCAGCCTGCTCCCGACCGGTTGAGCCTGCGCGGTCGAATCGGGATCACTTAGCAGGATCGCGGTCTGTCGAGTTTCGGGGCAGATCGTTAAATCAAACCGCAACTGGCCGGCATGCATGCCCTGCCCCTCGGGCGGCGTGACGGCGAGAAAAAATCGAGCGGGCTAAGCATGTAGAACCAGGATCAGATGGTTTGCGGACGCGGGTTCGACTCCCGCCGCCTCCACCAGATCCCCGGAGAAAACCCGGCCGCTGTGCCGGGTTTTCTGTTTCTGCACCGACCGCTCGTCGAATCCGCTGATTCGGTATGACCCCATCTCCTGTTTCCCCTACCCTCAGGGAAGGAGCCATCTGCGCCGCTGGTGCGACGACCACTTGCGTGTACACCGACACGCAACGCCCCGCCGCCTCCACCAATTGAAAAAGACAGACCCGTCCACTAACCGCGTCCGGTTATTGGTCGGGGTTTTTTCTGCATATGGGCAGCGACTTACGTCGCCTTTCAGTGGGTCGGCGTTGCCGTCCCGATCACCCCCTTTCTGGGAACTCCGTCACACCCCGCTCCTATTTCGCGTCGAAATTCTGCGCATTCTTCCCCCAGTCTCCAGACCTCGTCCGGTTTCCTGCATTTTTTCCTGCAACCGCTGCTCGGCGATCTCGTCGGCAAACTGGTTGATACTCTTCATGATTCCGTCAAACAGTTCATTGATGTCCATGGTGGGTCGCTCCTCATTGTGAATTCTGATTGCTCCCCCGCTTACTTACCGGAGAGACGGAGAAAGCGTCGGGCGTCGGCTGATTCTTTTCGTGTCTGCTCCAATGGCCCTTACTTACCGGAGCGGTTTCAAATCTGTCGGAACTCCATCGAATTTTGAGTTGCACACCGCATAGCAGATGTTATATTTTAAGGTCGTTTTGAATGGCCCTCGTGCGCCCGGTGGTTTTGGGTGCGCGAAAGCCCGGAAGATGAATCCGCCTTGGGAGGCTGAGCGATGAACAGAAAACGTGCCCTTGACCTGCTGAGCCGCAGCAAGCCGGAGCTGCAGGCCCGTTTCGGCGTGAACCGGCTGGCCCTGTTCGGCTCCACCGCCCGTGATACGGCGAGCAGCGGCAGCGATGTCGATGTGCTGGTGGCCTTCGACTGCCCGGCCACCTCCAAGCGCTATTTCGGCGTGCAGTTCTACCTGGAAGACCTGTTCGGCTCTCCGGTCGATCTGGTCACCGAAAAGGCCCTGCGGCCAGAGCTGCGCCCCTCTATTGAACAGGAGCGGGTCAATGTCTAAGATGGTCTCACGCGAAGACGCAAAGGCGCGAAGGGATATCGAGGAAGTGGCCGCCATGGTGGTCGATGTGGCATTGACGCTGCATCGGGATTTAGGGCCGGGATTGCTGGAGTCGGTTTATGAGGCGGTGCTGGCTAATGTGCTGCAACAGCGCGGACTACTGGTCGAGAGGCAAAAGCCGATTCCCATTCAGTATCATGGTGTTTCACTAGGTGAAGGATTTAGGCTGGATTTGCTGGTCAATGGTCAGCTGATCGTTGAGCTGAAATCAGTCGAAAACATCCACCCGGTCCATCCCAAACAACTTCTGACCTACCTGCGCCTGATGAATCTGCCCCTTGGGCTACTCATCAACTTCGGCGCACCACTCCTGAAAGACGGCCTTCAACGCGTCGTCAACAAACACAATAACTTCGCGCCTTCACGCCTTCGCGTGCATCAACAAGAGGCTCAGTCATGAAACCCGGCAGCGTCAAGATCGTCGACCGCGTCTCCGCCGTCGAGGCAATCAAGCGATTGAACGAAGAGGACCTGCTCTTTCTCAACCGATTGATCGTCGAGCGGCTCAAGCTCATCTCCCAGGCCCGCGCCACCACGCTGATGAACAGCTTCACCAGGGGCGACCGGGTCGGCTTCCAGGCCCCGGACGGCCGGATGCTGGAAGGCATGGTGCTGCGCCTCAACAAGAAGACCATCAGCGTCGCTACCGACGACGGCCACCAGTGGAACGTCGCGCCCGGCCTGCTGCGCCTCGTTCAATCAGCGGGAGATGTCCAATGGCCATGATCCGCCAGCCCGAAAACTTTCCGGCAACGGTCAAGGGGGTGCGGCGGCAGCTGGCGCTCTCCCAGGAGGAGTTGGCCCACGCACTCGGGGTGAGTTTCGCCACCGTTAATCGCTGGGAGAACGGCAAAACCATTCCCTCAAAGCTGGCACAGCGGCAGTTCGAGCAGTTTTGTGCGCTGAAACGGGAACAGGGGAAGTTGGCCTGATGAACAAGAAACAACTTTCCGAGCGCGATATCTGCACCAAGTACATCACGCCAGCCCTGGAGAAGGCGGGCTGGGATGTCACGACCCAAATCCGTGAAGAGTTTCCTCTCACCAAGGGACGCATCATCGTGCGTGGCAAGCTGCATACCCGCGCCAAACACAAACGCGCCGATTATGTCCTGTTTTACAAGCCGAACATCCCCATTGCCATTATCGAGGCCAAGGACAACAACCACACGGTAGGCGATGGCATGCAACAAGCGTTGGGTTACGCCGAAATGCTGCAAGTGCCCTTTGTGTTCAGCTCCAATGGCGATCGTTTTCTGTTCCACAACAAGATCGCCGCCGATTTACCCGGTGACGGCATTGTCGAGCGAGAGCTTGCACTCCACGACTTCCCCACTGCGGAAACGTTGTGGCAATGGTGGGCGCAGCATCGTGGCCTGAACGATCAGCAGAATGCACTGGTCACGCAGGATTATTTCAGCGACGGCAGCGATAAAAGTCCTCGTTACTACCAGCTGCTGGCCATCAACAAGACCATCGAGGCGATAGCGCGTGGCCAGAATCGCATTCTGCTGGTGATGGCTACCGGCACCGGCAAGACCTACACCGCCTTCCAGATCATCTGGCGGCTGTGGAAGTCCAAGGCGAAGAAACGCATCCTGTTTCTTGCCGACCGCAACATCCTGGTCGACCAGACCATGACCAACGACTTCAAGCCGTTCGGTTCGGCCATGACCAAGATCCAGAAGCGGCAGGCCAACAAGTCCTACGAGATTTACCTTTCCCTCTATCAGGCTGTCACCGGCAACGAGGAAGAGAGAAACATCTACAAACAGTTCAGCCCCGATTTTTTCGACCTCATCGTCATTGATGAATGCCATCGAGGCAGCGCGGCTGCCGATTCGGCCTGGCGTGAAATCCTCGAATACTTCACCTCCGCCACTCAGATCGGCCTGACCGCCACTCCCAAGGAGACCGAAGAAGTCTCCAATATCGACTACTTTGGCGATCCCATCTATACCTACAGCCTCCGGCAGGGAATCGACGACGGCTTCCTTGCCCCCTATAAGGTCGTGCGCATCGATCTCGACCGGGATTTGACCGGTTGGCGGCCCGACAAGGGCATGATCGACAAGCACGGCAATGAAATCGAAGACCGCATCTACAACCAGAAGGATTTCGACAAAACCCTGGTTCTGGAACAGCGCACCCGGTTGGTGGCCAAAAAGATCACCGAGTTCCTAAAGCAAACCAACCGTTTCGACAAGGCCATCGTCTTTTGTGAAAACATCGACCATGCCGAACGCATGCGTCAGGCCCTAGTCAATGAAAACGCCGACCTGGTGGCGCTGAACAGCAAATATGTCATGCGCATCACCGGCGACAACGAGGAAGGCAAGGCGGAGCTGGACAACTTCATCTTTCCGGAGAGCAAATACCCGGTTATTGCCACCACCTCCAAGCTGATGACTACCGGTGTCGATGCGCAGACCTGCAAACTCATCGTGCTCGACCAGCGCATCCAGTCCATGACCGAGTTCAAGCAGATCATCGGGCGCGGCACCCGCATCAACGAAGATTACGGCAAGTACTACTTCACCATCATCGACTTCAAAAAGGCCACCGAGCTGTTTGCCGACCCTGATTTCGACGGCGACCCGGTGCAGATCTACGAACCCAGCGGGAATCAGTCACCGGTGCCGCCGGATGTTCCCCCAGATACTCCAGAAGATCCCGAAGTTGGCGGTGGCGTCACCTACCCGGAACCCGGAGAGGACCAGGATTGGACCGGCGTCGCCGAACCCGG
>JAABSN010000066.1 GCA_011390385.1 Thioalkalivibrio nitratireducens
AGCAGGAAGTGCAGTCGCGGTTGCTGGAACGGCTGGACTGGGTACGGCTGGCGCCGCGCAGGGTCATCGATCTCGGCTGCGGGCCGGGTGGCGCTTTGCAGCCGCTGGCACGGCGGTACCGGGGCGCAAGGATCGTGGGTCTGGATCTGGCGCCCTCGATGGCCGCGCGGGCACGTCGCCAGGGGTGGTGGCCGCGCCGGCCCTGGGCGGTCTGCGGCGACATGGAGCAGTTGCCGCTGCCGGACCGAAGCTTTGATCTCGCTGTTTCGGCGGCGGCTTTGCAGTGGGTCAATGATCTGGATCAGGTGTTCGCCGAGGTGCGCCGTGTTCTGGCCCCGGGCGGGTTGTGGCTGTTCGCCACCTTCGGCCCCGACACGCTGAAGGAACTGCGCGCTGCGTTCGCAACGGCCGACGGCGGCGAAGCAGCCCATGTGAACGCCTTCATCGACATGCACGACATTGGTGACGCGCTCGTGCGCGCCGGATTCGCCGACCCGGTCATGGATCAGGAGGCAGTGACCATGACCTACCCCGATTTTCCGGCGCTGCTGCGGGATCTGCGTGGTGTCGGCGTGCGGAACGCGCTTGCCAGCCGACCGGTCGGGTTGTTCGGGCCACGCCGGATGCGCGCTGTCGAAGCTGCCTACAAGTCGCAGCACGAGGTCCAGGGGCGGCTTCCGGCTACCTGGGAAGTGGTCTATGGTCACGCCTGGGTCCCCGATGCGCCGCCTCCATCCAGAATCCACGGGCCGGTGATTCCGATTCGACCAACGGGTTGACCCCGAGGATTCCTGGGGAGGAAAGACTCTGACACTCCGAGCGGGCTTTCCTTTTTTCTGGCGGATTCTTGGGGTACAGTTCACCTCCCGGTGAGCCGGGCAGACCGTGTTCCCTGCAGGCAAGGTGGATAATCGACATGTCGGAAAACGCAGCAACCGCCGGGTCCGTGCCGGCTTCGACGGCTGTTCCTTCGGAACAGTACAACTACGAAATCGTCAAGAAATTTTCGATCGCGGCGGTCATCTGGGGCGTTCTCGGGATGGCGGCGGGCGTCTGGATCGCCTCGCAGCTGGCATGGCCGTTCCTGAATTTCGACATCGCCCAGATCACTTTCGGCCGTTTCCGGCCGGTGCACACCACGCTGGTGATTTTCGGCTTCGGTGGTAACGCGCTTTTCGCAACGTCCTACTACATTATCCAGCGAACCTGCCAGACCCGACTGTACAGCGACCGGTTGTCGCTCTTCACCTTCTACGGCTGGAACCTGGCGCTGATCCTGGGTGTGTTCACCTATGTGTCCGGTATCACCCAGGGTCGCGAGTACGCCGAGTTCAACTGGCAGATCGACATCCTGATCGCCGTGACCTGGGTCATCTATTTCTGGGTCTTCCTGATGACCCTGCTGCGCCGCAACCAGCCGCACATCTACGTGGCGAACTGGTTCTTCATGGCGTTCATCCTTGCCACCGCGCTGCTGCATATCTTCAACAATATCCAGGTCCCGGTCAGCCTGACCAGCCCCTATTCCTACTCGCTGTTCTCCGGCGTTCAGGACGCGATGACTCAGTGGTGGTACGGCCACAATGCGGTCGGCTTCTTCCTTACCGCCGCCTTCCTCGGGATGATGTACTACTTCGTGCCCAAGCAGGCCGGACGCCCGATCTACTCGTACAAGCTGTCGATCATCCATTTCTGGGCGATCATCTTTCTGTACATGTGGGTGGGTGCGCACCACCTGCACTGGACCGCGCTGCCCGACTGGGTCTCCACGCTGGCCGCAACCTTCTCGATTCTGCTGCTGCTGCCTTCCTGGGGCGGGATGATCAACGGGATCATGACCCTGTCCGGCGCCTGGGACAAACTGCGCACCGATCCGATCATGCTGTTCCTGATCACCGCACTGTCGTTCTACGGCATGTCGACCTTCGAGGGGCCGATGATGTCGCTGAAGAGCGTGAACGCGCTGTCGCACTACACCGACTGGACGGTCGGCCATGTGCACTCCGGGGCGCTCGGGTGGGTCGCGATGATCACCTTCGGTTCGCTGTATCACCTGATTCCACGGCTGTGGAACACGAAGATCTACAGCCTGCGTCTGATCTACATCCACTTCTTCCTCGCGACGATCGGTATCGTGCTGTACATCGTCTCGATGTGGGTCGCGGGCATCGGTCAGGGTCTGATGCTGCGCGCCTTCGATGGGTACGGCAACCTCGCCTATACCTTCACCGAGTCGGTGGTCTTCCTGCACAAGCCTTACGTGGTGCGGGCGATCGGCGGCGGGTTCTTCCTGCTCGGCATGCTCATCATGGCCTTCAACGTCGCCATGACCATCCTTACCGCGAAGCGCACGGTCCCGGTGGCGGCTGAATCCCGCGCCACTGCCGCCTCCGCGTCCTGAGTTGGAGTTTCCAGACCATGAAGCATGAAAGTGTCGAGACCAACGCCGGCCTGCTGATCATTCTGACCCTGGCGGTGATCAGCGTCGGCGGCCTGGTCGAAATCGTGCCGCTGTTCTACATCAACGACACCATCGAGGAAGTCGAGGGTGTGCGGCCGTATACGCCGCTCGAGCAGCGCGGCCGCGATCTTTACGTCCGCGAGGGCTGCTACACCTGTCATTCGCAGATGGTGCGACCGTTCCGTGATGAGATGCTGCGCTACGGGCATTATTCGCTGGCGGCCGAGTCGCAGTACGACCATCCGTTCCAGTGGGGTTCCAAGCGCACCGGGCCGGATCTGGCACGTGTTGGTGGCAAGTATTCCAACGAGTGGCAGGTGCAGCATCTGATCAACCCGCGGTCTCTGGTGCCTGAATCGATCATGCCGGGCTATCCGTGGCTGGCGACCACGCCGCTCGACTACTCGGATATCGGGCAGCGGATGGTCGCGCTGAAACGCGTCGGCGTACCGTACTCGATCAACCGCGCCGAGTTCGAGACCAACGTGGAGCGTTTCGGTGAAGAGACGGCAATCATGCTCGACATCAACCGGGCCGAGGACAATCTGGTCACGCAGGCGCAGCAGAACAACTTCGACGGTGACCGTTCGTTCATCTCCGAGATGGATGCGATCGTTGCCTATCTGCAGGTGCTGGGCACGATGGTCGATTTCAATCAGTACTCCGAAGGCTACTTTGCCGAGTTCCGTTGAGATGAAGTGGCATGAGTTTCTGCTGGCATGATTGAAATCTGGGCGTGGATCACCGACCTTGGCAACAGCAAGATCGTCGCATTGTTGCTGTTCATGGGGACATTTCTCGCGATCGTCATCTACCTGTTCGCGAACAGTCGTCGGTCCAGGCGTTTCGAGTCATACCGCTACATTCCGCTGGACGATGAGGATTCCCATCTGGATCCGAACTCCGTGTCCGGCGACCGCAACAAGGGCGAAAAGTCATGAGCACGAACGAAAAATCGGGGAAGAAGCCCGGCGAGGTCGAAACGACCGGTCACGTATGGGACGCGAATCTGCAGGAGTACAATAACCCGCTGCCGCGCTGGTGGCTCTGGGGCTTCTATGCGACCGTCGTGTTCGCCGTGGTGTACTGGTTTCTGTTCCCGGCCTGGCCGATTGGCGGCAGTTTCACCAAGGGGCTGAATTCGATCACCTTCATGGATGATGGCGAGGAGGTGAGCACGCACTGGAACACCCGATCCCTGTTTGCCAAGGACATGCAGACCGGACGTCATGCCGTGCGTCAGCGCGAGATGCTGGAGCAGGTCGGAGCCATGGAATACGACGAGATCCTGGCCGACGTCGACGCGATGAGCTTCGTCAATGCCTACGCCAAGGGCAGCTTCGGCACCTGGTGCGCGGCCTGCCACCAGACCGGCGGCGCCGGCGTGGTCGGTCAGTATCCGAACCTGCGCGACGACCACTGGCTGTGGGGCGGGACGGTGGCAGAGATCGAGGAGACGCTGGTGCTCGGCCGTAACGGCTATATGCCCGCTTTCCGGGAATCGCTCAGTGGCGAGCAGCTCGATCAGGTTGCGTCCTACGTGCTGTCGATGAATGGCTACGACCTGGATGCCGATACGGTGGCCGCGGGTGGGGAGATCTTTACCGGTTATCTCGGCGGCTGCTTCCAGTGCCACGGCATGGACGGTCAAGGCCTGGCCTCACAGGGTGCCCCGAACCTGACCAACAACATCTGGGGTCTGGTCGACGTGCCTGGAGCCAGCAACGACGAGCAGCGCATCAGCCGCGTCGCGGGCTTCGTGCACGATGGCGTGCAACGTGTGATGCCGGCCTTTGCGGACCGGCTGTCGGACACCGAAATCAAGGTCCTGACCGCCTACGTGCACTCGCTGGGCGGCGGGCAGTAGGGTTCTTCCCGGGGATGGTGTGAGTCAACGTTCCCGGCCCCGGGTGTGCGGCATTCGACGGGATGGAGTTGTACGTTGACTACTGGCCAATGGCGCCGACCCCGGGGGAGTGCAAATCGTAGGGTGTCAATGAGCGCAGCGAATTGCGCCGCTGGAGGCCCGAGAAGTTGCCGGGCCAGTGTGGGCGTGGTACCGGTGCGGTTCGGCTTCGCCTCACGGCACCCTACGGGCGATTTTCACACGAACTCTCCGGTGCGGGCGGCTCAGCGCGATCGAAGCCACGACCGTGGGGGTCTTCCACAGGCTTGAGGTGTCTTCTGCGCGTTGCCAGGGGATGGAGCGGTACAATCCGTCCGGCGTGGCTGCGGGTGTTGCGCCTCCCGGATCTGGTGCCCGCAGCACGGTCGCCCGCCACAGAGTTCCACCCCTGTCGTACGCCGGTCTTTGCCGGCCGGTGAGTCCATCATGTCCCAGTCGTTGTTCGAGGCCCGTGTTCCGATTCATCCGCGATCCGTGTCAGGTCGCTTCCGGAACCTGAAAACCGGCATCCTGGTGCTGGCCTATGGCGTGTTCTTCCTGTTGCCATGGCTGCGCTGGGAACGCGAATCCGGCCCCTCGCAAGCCGTTCTGTTCGATATCCCCAACCGACAGTTCTACCTCTTCGATCTGGTCGTTTTCCCGCAGGACATCTTCTGGCTCGCGGGCGTGTTGATGATTGCTGCCCTGATGTTGTTCTTCGTGACCGGCCTGGCGGGGCGGGTCTTCTGTGGCTATTTCTGCTTCCAGACCCTTTGGACCGATCTCTACATGTTTCTCGAGCGGCACATCCAGGGCGAACGTCCTGCTCGTCTGCGCTTGGCCAAACAGCCGTGGAACGCGGAGAAGATCCTGAAGCTGGGTGCCACCCATGTCTCGTGGCTGCTCGTGGCCTTCGCGACCGGTCTCGGGTTCGTGTTGTACTGGGGCGATGCGCCAAGCCTGGTCGTGGCGTTCTTTACGGGTCAGGCGGCGAATGCCGCCTACATCACCGCCGGATTGCTGACGGCCACGACCTATACCTTCGCAGGTCTGGCGCGGGAGCAGGTGTGTACCTATATGTGTCCGTACGCGCGCTTCCAGGCCGTGATGTTCGATCGCGACACCCTGATCGTCTCCTACGATCAGGAACGCGGCGAGGGTGCGGCCGGGCGCGCGAAGCCGACCCGGGACATGAAGACGCGCGAAGAGCGTCAGCAGGCCGGGGTGGGCGACTGTATCGATTGCGGTTACTGCGTGCAGGTCTGCCCCACCGGCATCGATATCCGGGATGGGTTGCAGATTCAGTGTATTCACTGTGCGCTTTGCATCGACGCCTGTGATCAGATCATGGACAAGCAGGGTTGGCCGCGGGGACTGATCCGGTACACCTCCGAGAGCGCGCTGGAAGGCAGGAAGACCCGGTTCCTGAAACTGAAGTCCGTGGGTTACGGGGTTGCCATCCTGGTCGTTGCGGGGCTGTTGACATTGAGTATCGTCAACCGCGCCGACCTCGACGCCAGCGTCAGCCAGGTGCGTCAACCGCTGTTTGTCCAGATGGCTGACGGCAGCACCCAGAACAGCTACGAAATCGCGCTGAACAACAAGACGCAGCACAACCTTGACCTCGAGATCGACGTGGTCGGGTTGGAGGGAGCGATGCTCGATCTGGGCCGGGTCGACGAGATCGTGCTGGAACCGTCACAGCGCATCACGGTGCTTGCGCGCGTGCGGTACCATGCCGATGAAGTTCATCCCGCTCGGTTGCCGATCGAATTCGAGATCCGTGACCGCGATGGAAACATGGATCCGCTGCGCGTCGACTCCCAGTTGAGCCTCAGGCCTTGAACGCAAGGCCCGGTGCGCAGCGCCTCTGGAGCGCGGCGGCTTGCCGCCGCTCTGGGCCTTGGATCGAATGTGGGCACCGGGAAAGCGGGAGCAAGCTCCCGCACTCCAAGAGTCGTTGGGGACCGGGTCCAGTTCGGGCTTGGGGGGGCCGGAGTCACTGGAAACCGGAGCGTGTCGCCGGTACGTTGAATGTTCACCGCTGTCGCTGATGGTCGCTATGGAAAATCTTGTCATGACGCTTGGGGTCGGGGTCGCGCTGATCACCGGCCTGTTCTTCCTCATCTACCGTCTCACGAGCCTGCGCGGCTACCAGACCGCCGGGCTCGTGTTTGCGATCACGATGCTGGTCTTCATCCCGTTCTCGGTCCTCAACTGGGCGGGGGCCGATGTCTTCGCGATCCACCTGGCACTGTACGTGATCGTGCCGTACGGGCTCGGCATCATCACCACCCAGCAGGAAGGGGAGTCTGGCAGGAAGGCCAAACGCGGTCGGCTGCACTGGGCGCCAATGACCATTCTGGTGTTCTTCGGCATCGTCGCCACGGCCAACGCGATCCTGCTGTCGGTCGCGACCCATGGCATGCCCGACCGTTTCATCGGTGTCCTCCTGCCCCAGCCGCAGAGTCAGGCGGCCGAGGTCAGCTCCGGATTTCCGGGCACGGTGGCGCGCATCAGCGAGCGCAAGGAGGCCCTGGCGACCGGTTATTTCGACTCGATGCGCGAGCAGCGGACCCTCGGGTGGCAGGTGCACCAGGGCTGGAAGTCACGGCCCGAGGCAGGCGAGCCTGCGCTGTTCCAGGTGCGGGTGCTGGATCGCGACGGCCAGCCGATCTCGGACGCGGCAATCGCGGGTGAGTTCATGCGCGTGTCGGACTTCAACCTGGACCAGGTCTTCGCGATGCAACCGGTCGGCGGTGGTCTCTATCAGGCGCAAGTCATCCTGCCCGCAGCGGGCCGCTGGGATCTCCTGTTCCGAGTGCAGCGTGGCGAGCATACCCACGAGCAGCAGGCGAGGACGCGGGTACGCGAGAGTCGCGGCTAGTGTCTGACACGCCTGCTAGGGAACCGCTGATTAATCCGTCATCGCGAGGAGCGAAGCCTTTAGCCGCGAGCGCAGCGTGGCGGGACGTGGCGATCCATAAAGCACTGATTTCGTGTTCACCCCCTGGATTGCCGCGCTTCGCTCGCAATGACAAGTGCATTGATCAGCACTTCCCTAGCGTTGTTCGGTGGTGAACAATCATGGTTGCGGCTGAACCGGCACCGGACCCGGGCGGCTCACCGGAACATGAGCCCGTGGAGACCGAATGTTTCCATTGTGGCCTGCCTGTCCCGCGCGGTGCGCACTATCCCGTCCACTTCGAGGGGCGGCCCCGGGAGACCTGTTGCGGCGGTTGTCAGGCGGTGGCGAACGCGATCATCGAGAACGGTCTCGGCGGTTATTACCATCACCGGACCGTCCCCGCAGGCAACCCCGGGCAGCCCCTGATTCCCGACGAACTGCGCGAGCTGGAACTGTTCGACCAGCCGGAAGTGCAACGCCAGTTCGTGACCGACGAAACGGATCGTGATTCGGGGCGTGTGCTGCGCGAGGCCTCGTTGATCCTGGAGGGGATCACCTGCGCGGCCTGCGTCTGGCTGAACGAGCGCCATGTGCGGGCGCTGTCTGGTGTCATCGAGTTCACCGTGAATTACTCGACCCACCGCGCGCGCGTCCGGTGGGACCCGGAGCGGCTGGCGCTGTCCGACATTCTGCAGGCAGTCCGCGCGATCGGGTATCGGGCTCATCCTTATGACCCCGGCACCCGCGACAAGGCGTTTCAGCGCGAACGGCACGTGGCCCTGCGCCGGCTGGCGGTCGCCGGGCTGGGGATGATGCAGGTGATGATGCTGGCAGTGGCCCTCTGGCTGGGCGCCGGCGATGAGGACCACGCGCAGTTGCTTCAGTTCATGCGCTGGGTGGCTGCCGGTCTCACAACGCCTGTCGTGTTCTATTCGGCCGTGCCGTTCTTCAAGAGTGCGTGGCGCGATCTCGAACATCGGCAGCTGGGCATGGACGTCCCGGTCAGCCTCGCGATTCTCAGCACCTATTTCGCCAGTCTCTATTCCGTGTTTCTCGGGACCGGGGAACACGTGTATTTCGAATCGGTGGCGATGTTCGTCTTTTTTCTGCTGACCAGCCGTTATCTCGAACTGATGGCGCGGCAACGATCGAGTCAGGCCATCGACCGCCTGGACCGCCTGATTCCGGCAGTGGCGACGCGGGTTGCCGACGATGGCAGCGATGAACAGGTGCCTGTGGCCGAACTGGTTCCCGGAGACCGTGTCCGCGTCCGTCCGGGAGAGCCATTGCCGGCCGATGGTCTGGTCGAATCAGGCGAGTCCACGGTGAACCAGTCGTTACTCACCGGTGAGCCCGAGCCCTGTCTGCGCCAGTCCGGTGACGCGGTCACCGGCGGGACCGTGAACGTCGACAGCCCTTTGCTGATCCGGGTCACGCGCGTTGGCGCCGAGACCACTTTGGCGGCCATTCAGCGCCTCCTCGACCGCGCGCAGACCGACAAGCCGCGACTGGCCCGGATGGCCGAGAAGGGCACCGGGCATTTCGTGGCCGCAGTGCTGATTCTGACCGCGCTGGTCGGCATGGTCTGGTATCTCTGGATCGCGCCGGACCGTGCCTTCTGGGTCGTGGTCGCGATGCTGGTTGCCACCTGCCCCTGTGCGCTGGCGCTGGCGACGCCGGTGGCCATCACGACCACGACCGGCGTACTTTCGCGGATCGGTTTGCTGCTGACACGCGGACAGGCCGTCGAAGACATGGCGCGGGCCACGGTGGTCTGTTTCGACAAAACCGGAACGCTGACCGTGGGTCGCCCGGAATGGGTGGGATCGCAGGTGCTCGCCCCCGGCATCGACGAGCAGGAAGCCTTGCGGATTGCCGCCGCGCTCGAACGTCACTCCGAGCACCCGCTCGCGAAGGCATTGGTGCAGGCCGCCGGATCGAATCCGGTGCCCACGGCAATGACCCACGTGCGCAATGTTGCAGGACGGGGGTTGTCCGGCGTGCTGGACGGTACCGAGATCCGGGTCGGCACCGCGGATTTCGTGGGTCTGGACCGGATCCCCGATTCGGTGTTTCCACCCGCTGCATATGCGCAGGCGACCGCGGTCTGGCTCTCCCGCGCAGATACCACGGTCGCGGTGTTCTGGCTTGCCGATCAGCCGCGGCCAGCGGTGCACGAGACCATCGCCGAGTTGCAGTCGCTGGGTCTGGAGGTGGTACTGCTGTCCGGAGATCGTCCGGAGTCGGCCGCGGTGTTCGCCGCCAATGCCGGGATTGCCGAGGCGCACGGAGGCATGACGCCGGAGGACAAGGTGGCGTATGTGCGGCGGCGCCAGGCCCAGGGTGACATCGTGCTGATGGCGGGCGAAGGTATCAACGACGCGCCGGTGCTGGCCGGGGCCAATGTATCGCTGGCCATGGGCAGCGGCACGCGTATTGCCCAGACCCAGGCCGATCTGGTCCTCATGTCGGATCGGCTCGACGCCATTCCCGCCGCGATTCGACAGGGTCGCTTCACACTGCGTATCGTGCGCCAGAATCTCGCGTGGGCGGTCGGCTACAACGCGCTGGCCCTCCCAGTGGCAGCAACCGGTCTGTTGACGCCATGGCTTGCTGCCCTCGGCATGTCTCTGAGTTCCCTGATCGTGGTCGGAAACGCGCTGCGATTGCGTGGCGAAGGACGGGAAGTCGTGTCCGGTCGGCACAGCTCGGCGGAACCCCCGGCCAACGTGATTCGTCCTGCCCGCGACGGCTGACAGACACGGATCATCGGCCTCGTTGCAGCGCGCGCGACTGCTACAATGTCGGCATGGAAATCCTTTATCTGCTCATCCCGATCGCGCTTGTCATCGTCCTGATTATCGGGATGGCCCTCTTCTGGGCAATTCGGTCCGGTCAGTACGAGGATATGGAGGGACCAGCGCACAGCATCCTGATGGACGACGACGATCCGATGATCCCCGGGAACAGGGGCGATGATGCGCCGCAGGATCGACGGGACGGGAATGCTGACCGCCCTCGCGACGGCGATTCCTGAGGTCTGAACGGCGGGCACATCTTGCTTCGCGCCAGGGTTCGGCATACCCTTCGGGCAAAAGTCATTGACGGGATCGCCGACCATGCGCGACTGGTTTACCTTCGAGAATCTCCCCCTCACTCTGATCATCCTTCTGATCGTCATATCCTGGCTGAGCTTCTTTTCGGTGATCCTGTTCGCCGAATAATGGCTGTTGCCGCTCCGGCCTCGAGTGAGTCAGGGTCGGGGGTTCCGAACGGCCCAGCGTCTGGCCGAGCAGAAGTCTTGCGCGTTCGGCGATGAATTTCCTGGACAGCCTGCGTTCGCGCAGCAAGAGTTGCTGACGCAACGCTTCATCCTGGTAAAGGATTTGCGCCGCAGCCGGATCGAAGGGCTGGTCGAGGCTGACCCGGATGATCCGGCCGAGGTTGATGCCCCGACCGTCGTCGAGAATGATCATGTGGGGTGCAAGCCCGTTGGCCGGATCCGGGCGCGGGAACGTGATCACATCCAGCAATACATGAGCCTGTCCGGTCTGGCGTATGCCCAGGCTGACCGGTGAGGCCGCGAGTTCGACCAGATAGATGGTGTTCCCGACGGCGGCGCGCAGCGATTCGACCTGCCGCAGGTAGCCTGCTGTCGGCCAGAGTTGGTCGGATCGGCTGTTTCCCGTATCACTCATTCACCGTCTCACAGGGCAGCCGGGTCCGCTTCCGTGGCTGGCCTGGCTGTCCGGCCCCGACGCCATGGAGCCTGAGACAGCATTTGCAGGACCCGGTCGATCTCCTCGGCCGTGGTCTCACGGCCGAGGCTGAAACGGACCGTACCGCGGCCTGTTTCGGGGTCCACGCGCATCGCTCGAAGTACCGGCGACAGCTCGACCCGACCCGAGTGGCAGGCCGATCCGGTTGTGGCCGCGACGCCGTCCATGCTGGCCAGCACCTCGGCGCCCGTGGCATCGAGGAAAGAAACGCTCAGGGTATTCGGCAGCGTCCGATCAGGGTTGCCATGACACACGACCCGGGTGCCAAATTCTTCGGCCAGCGCGTCGCGGAAGCGGTCGCGCAGTGCCGCGACAGCCAGCATCGGGCTGAGGTCGCGCGCCAGCACACAGGCCTCGCCGAGGGCCGCGGTGAGGAGAGCGCTTTCGGTCCCCGCGCGCCGGCCCGATTCATGCGCGGCGCCATGAATCAGCGGTTCCAGCAGGGTCCCCGAGCGGACGTACAACGCCCCGATGCCCTTCGGGCCATGAAACTTGTGTGCGGCCAGCGTCAGCAGGTCGACCCCCAGTTCGTCGACCCGGGTGGGGATCTTGCCCACCGATTGTGCCGCGTCGGTGTGGAACGGGACGCCGTGCTCGCGCGCGATCGCCGCGCACTGGCGGATCGGCTGAATGCTGCCGACCTCGTTGTTCGCGTGCATGATGCTGACCAACAGGGTGTCCGGGGTGATGGCGCGGCGCAGGTCGTCGGGATCGACGCAGCCGGTTGCATCGACCGGCAGCCAGGTGATGCGCGCTCCCAGCCGCTGCAGGAACTGGCACGGTTCAATGATCGCCGGGTGCTCGATCTGGGTCGTGATGATCCGGGGCCGTTCCGTTCGGCAGGCGAAGAACAGCCCCTTGAGTGCCAGATTGTTGGACTCGCTGCCGCCGCTGGTGAAGACGATTTCCTCCGGTTTGCAGCCCAGCAGGTCAGCAACCTGTGCGCGCCCGGCCTCCACGGTCGCGCGCGCAGGCTGCCCGGCCCAATGGCCGCTCGAGGGATTGCCGAAGGCATCACCTTGCAGCACTCGGGACATCACCTCGGCCACCCGGGGTGCAATCGGCGTGCTGGCGTTGTAGTCGAGGTAGATGGGGCGCATGCGGCCAAGCATAGCAATTCGGTCGGCGACGCCGCGCGTGCACCGCCGAACCGGGAGGGTTTAGTGTGAAAGTCATCCGTAGGGTGCCGTGAGGCGCAGCCGAACCGCACCGATACCACGCGGGCCTCGGCTCCCTGGTTCCCGGGCCACGAACGGTGCAATTCGCTGCGCTCATTGACACCCTACATATTTGCAAAGGGGTACGGCGCTACGCGCGTAATGACCGTACGGCAATCGGTATTTCCCGCGCGTTGCTTGGCAGCGCGTACCGGTCAGGCGAGAATGGACGCTGATTCGCGTCCCGGAGTGTGGCGGTCGATGAACCCCTTCGATCTGCGTTGGCTGTGGCGGGCGGTCAGGGGACACAGCCTGACCCTGGCGCTGGTGTTTCTACTGACCGTGATCGGCTTGTCGACGCCGGATCTGATCCGCAGGGGGTTGGCTCCGCTGGACCTGTCGTGGTGGATGCTGTGGCTCGCGCCGCTGATCGTGATCTGGCTCATGATGCGGCTGGAGCCCGTGTTCGTGCCGTCGGAGAAGCTGCGTCGCTGGCTTGCTCTGGGGGTGGTTCTGGTTGCGCTGGCCGTGGTCTTCGTTTTTCCGCGCTTGTTTCCCGAGAAGACGGGAGCAAGCGCGGAGCGCGTTGATCATGTGGGGACGCCGGTCGCTCGCCCGGCCGTGTAGGAACGCGCCTCGCGCGCGAAACGGCGTTGGCTGAAGCCCCGGCGTCGGTCGCGCCGGTGGCGGGTTCGCGAGCAGGCTCGCTCCCGCAGTGTTTTGTGTCGAGTCGCGCTGGAACGATACTCAGGCCGCCAGTGCCTCGCGCAGGCTCTTGAAGGCGCGACTCTCGATCTGGCGAATGCGTTCCGCCGAGATGCCGTATTCATTGGCCAGTTCGTGCAATGTCGCCTTGGGCTCGATCAGGTAGCGCCGCACCAGGATATCGCGCGTACGGGCATCGAGCGTATTCAGCGAACGCTGGAGCTGCGCCTGGTAATGGCGGTCCCAGTCGGCATCCTCGATGACCTGCGCGGGATCGGTATCGGGTGACCCGGACAGCTGTTCCGCCGGCACCAGGTAGCCGCGATCGTCGTCGTCCAGGGGATCGGGATCGAAGCTGGTGTCGCGGCTGGCCAGCCGGCTTTCCATTTCGATCACATCGCTCTCCGGCACGCCGAGATCCCGCGCTACATCCGATATCTCGTTCGGGTTCAGCCAGCCAAGGCTTTTCTTCGCCTGACGCAGGTTGAAAAACAGCTTGCGTTGCGCCTTGGTCGTCGCGACCTTGACGATGCGCCAGTTGCGCAGAATGAATTCGTGGATCTCGGCACGGATCCAGTGCACGGCGAACGAGACCAGACGGACGCCATGATCCGGGTCGAATCTCCGCACGGCCTTCATCAGGCCGATGTTGCCTTCCTGGATCAGGTCGCCCAGCGGCAACCCGTAACCCGAATACCCGCGTGCGATGTGCACGACGAAGCGCAGGTTATGAAGAATCAACTGGCGCGCGGCATCGAGATCCTGCCGTTCGCGCAGGGCGCGGGCAAGGCGCTGTTCTTCTTCCGCATTCAGAACCTCGATGCGGCTGACCGCCGCCATGTAATGATCGAGGTTGCCCACAGGGACCGGCATGTCCACAGGCTTCGGCATCAGGGCTTCGCTCATGATGTTGTCCCCCTTGAAAAATGTTTCCAATGTTAGCAGTCTGAATCTTGGAGTGCTAAATCGCTCGGTGGTTCCCTGATGAAATCAAGGGAAATGACACGGCGCCCGGCGTGGGACTTGAGGGCCCTGGCAATACGCGATGCCACGGTTGTCATGGTACTGACGGTTGCGCTTGCTCCGAGGTTGGAACGGCGCGATTCGGCTTCGCCTCAAGGCACCCTGCAGAGAATCGCATGACGCGGCTTGCATCCGATTGGGCGCGCTTCCTCAGTCCCGCAAGGCGGCCGCGCTGCCGAGGCGAGCGCCCAGCCAGCCCAGGACCAGTCCGGTCGCTATCAGAAGCAGGCCAATGCCCGACTCCGGGGTGCCGAATGTCATTGCCAGGCCAAATGCCGACGCCGCACTCTCGACTGGTGCGCGCGTCAGCAGGACGCCTGCCCAGAGCAGAAGCAGGCTGAAAAGGCCGCCCCCCAGCCCCAACAGCAGGCCACTGTACAGAGAGGGCCTGCGCAGAAACCGGTCAGTGGCACCGGTGATCCGGGAAATCGCGATCTCTTCGTGTCGTTCCCGCAATTCCGATGCCGCGGCGATCGCGAGAATCAGCGTGATGCCGAGAGCCAGCAGCCCCGCGACCACCAGCAGAATTCGCGACCCGGCTGTGTGCAGCGCCTGCAGCTGGCGCACCCATTCGTGGTCGCTGATCACCGTGGCCTCCGGTAACAGTGCCTTCAGTCGACCTTCCAGCGCCCGCACCGCCTCGGGTGTCCTGACCAGCGGGACAATCTCGACGATCGCCGGCAGCGGGTTATCGTCCAGCCAGTCCAGCAGCGTCGAATCAGGCAGGCTGGCGCGGTACTCGGCCAGCGCCTCATCGGCAGTGATCGGAGTGATCTCGGCAACGCCCGGGAGTCCCGCGATCCTTCCGGTCGCCGTCCTCAGCCCATTCGCGTCGGTCGCGTCCAGATACAGGGCGATCCGCGGTTCGTGATCGACGCCCGCTGAAAGCGCCCTTGCATTGTCGAGAAGCAGCCAGAGGTAGGCGGGCAGAGCGAGAATGAACCCGAGGACCGCGATCAGGATCAGGCTTTGTCCCGGTGCATGAAGCCGACGCGCGAAACTCCGCTGCGCCGCATCGGCGTGATTATGGAGCCATGCCTGCATGCAGCCGGCGCGTTCCTGGCTGTCCTTCATTCCGTGCTGCCCCGAGGCTTCACGCGGCGGGCTTCCAGATTCCCGTTTTCCAGGTGCAGCATCGGTCTGCCGAACTCCGTGATCAGCTCGAGATTGTGGCTGGCGATCAGTGCGGTGACGCCGACACGGTTGAAATCGAGGAAAAGCTCCATGATCTCGCGCGACAGTTTCGGATCGAGGTTGCCTGTCGGCTCATCCGCGAGCAGCAGTGCCGGCCGGTGCACGATCGCGCGGGCAATACCCACCCTTTGCTGCTCGCCGGCCGAAAGGGTTTGCGGCCAGGCATTCTCCTTCAGCAACAGCCCAACCTTGTCCAGCGCCGCGCGTACTCGTTTGCGCGCCTCTGCGCGCCGGTAGCCGAGAATCTCCAGAGGCAGGGCCACGTTCGCATGCACCGGGCGGTCAAGCAGCAGCCGATGGTCCTGAAAAACGAGCCCGATGCTGCGCCGGAACCTCGGAACCTCGCGTCGGGGCAGGGTTTCAAGATCCCTGCCGTTCACCACGATCCGACCGCGGGTGGGCCGCTCCAGGCGTGCGATCAGGCGCAAGAGGGTACTCTTGCCGGCGCCGGACGGCCCGGTCAGGAACGCGAGGGCACCCACGTCCACCCGCAGGCTGACATTGTTCAGGGCCTCCGTGCCGCCATCGAACCGTTTGGTTACGCGCTGCAGCCGGATCACTGATGTCGCCTCAGTCGGTCTCGCGGTTCAACAGGGCGCGCACGAACGCGCGCGCTTCGAAGGGCTGCAGGTCCTCGGCCTTTTCGCCCACGCCGATGAACCGGACTGGAACGCCCAACTGCTCGGCCAATGCAAACAGCACGCCGCCTCTGGCGGTGCCGTCGAGCTTGGTGACCACCAGTCCGGTGACGCCCAGGGCCTCGTGAAACTGGCGCACCTGGTTGATCGCGTTCTGCCCGGTGCCACCGTCGATGACCATCAGAACCTCGCTGGGCGCCTCAGCGTCGAGCCGCCCCATCACCCGCTTGACCTTGCGGATCTCGTCCATCAGGTTGTGCTGGGTGTGCAGGCGGCCAGCGGTGTCGGCGATCATCACGTCGGTGCGGCGGGATTGTGCGGCCTGCAGCGCGTCAAAGACGACCGATGCCGAATCGGCACCGGTGCCCTGGGCGATCACCGGTACGTTGTTGCGCTCGCCCCAGGTCTGGAGCTGTTCCACCGCGGCAGCACGGAAGGTATCACCGGCCGCGAGCAGCACGGAGTAGTTCTCCGCGCGCAGGTGGTGTGCCAACTTGCCGATGGTGGTGGTCTTCCCTGCGCCGTTGATCCCCACCACCAGGATCGAGAATGGTCTGGCTCGGCCCGGCTCGATCAGCAGGGGTTGCTCCACGGGCTCGAGGATCTCGGTCATCGCGCGTTCCAGGGCCTGCATCAAGGCCTCGGCGTCACGGAGCTCGTTGCGCTTCACCGCGCGGGTGATCTGGTCCATGATGCGCGTGGTCGCATCCACTCCGACATCCGCCAGCAGCAGCCGCTCCTCGAGTTCCTCGAACAGTTCGTCATCGATCCTGCGGCGCAGCAACTCGCCGATATCGGTGTTCAGGACCTTTCCGGTCTTGGCCAGGCCCTTGCGCAGGCGCTGGAACAACCCGGTGCGTTCCGGAGTATCGGGGGCTGGAATCTCTTTTTTTCGGAAACCGAACATGTTGGCGATGGTCAAGGGGTAAGGTTCGGCAATGCTATCACGAGGATTGAACATGATGAGACGCCTGGTTCCAGGGCTGTTGTGCGGCCTGCTGCTGTGGGCCGTGTTCCACTCCATCGCCCTTGCCGACGTGGTCGAGCATCGCCTCGAGAACGGTCTGACGGTCCTGGTGCTTGCGGACCCCCGGGCCCCGGTGGTGACCAACCAGATCTGGTATCGGGTCGGATCCATGGATGAACACAGTGGTATCACGGGCATTTCGCACATGCTCGAGCACATGATGTTCAAGGGCAGCGAGAAATATCCGCCGGGAGAATTCTCGCGCATCGTTGCGAGCCTTGGCGGGCGCGAGAATGCCTTCACGGGCCGTGACTACACCGGCTACTTCCAGGTGGTCGGCAGCGAACACTGGGAGACGGTCATGGCGATGGAGGCCGAGCGTATGCACGGGCTCAAGCTCACCGAAGAGGAATTTCTGCCGGAGCGGCGGGTGGTGATCGAGGAACGGCGTCTCACCACCGAGGATCGCCCCAACTCGCTGTTGAGTGAACAGTTCCACGCCACCGCCTTCTTCAATCAGCCCTACGGGCACCCGATCATCGGCTGGATGACCGACATCGAGGCATACACCGTGGACGATCTGCGCGATTGGTATGCTCGCTGGTATGCACCGAACAATGCCGTGGTGGTGGTGGTCGGCGATGTCGACCCCGAAGCGGTCATCGCCGCCGCCGAGCGGCATTACGGGCAGATTCCGGCACGCGAACTGCCGGCCCGGAAACCGCGCGTGGAGACGCCACAGCGTGGCGAACGCCGGGTCACCCTGCGCATCCCGGCCGAGTTGCCCTACCTGATCATG
>JAABSN010000067.1 GCA_011390385.1 Thioalkalivibrio nitratireducens
GATGAAGTCGTCTCCGGCGCCACCAGCCAGGTTATCCTCGCCGGCGTCGCCGTAGATGGTGTCCGAGTCGTCGCCACCATCGATCGTGTCATTACCGTCGCCGCCGGACAGAAAATCCTCGCCGGCGCCACCGCTGATCTGGTCGTCCCCATCGCCCCCGAGGGCGCGATCGTTGCCGGCGCCCGCGAAGATAACGTCGTTGCCGCGCTCACCGAAGAGCGAATCCGCCCCGGCGCCGCCGTAAATCGTGTCGTCTCCGGCGTTACCGTGGATGACGTCCAGTCCGTCATTACCAAGCAGGGTATCGGAGCCGGCGCCGCCGATGATCTCATCATTGCCGCCGTTGCCCTCGATGCGATCCGGGTCGCTTTCGCCGAAGAGCCGGTCGTCGCCTTCCCCGCCGCCGATATCGTCGGCACCGGTGCCGCCGCGAACCAGATCGTCGCCGTCGCCGGCACGAATGAAATCATTGCCCGATCCACCGATGATCAGGTCGGCCCCGTCCGCGGTTGCGTCGGAAACGTCGGCCCAGGCCGGCGCCGTGCCGTCGCGGTGGCCGTAGATGATGTCACCCTCACTGCCGCCTGCAAGCAAGTCGGCGCCGCCGCCACCAAAGATCGTGTCGAACCCGGTCTCGCCATACACGGTGTCGTCGCCCGCGCCCGAATCCACGCGATCGTCGCCCGGGCCGCCGTAGATCAGGTCGTCCCCGTCCTGGCCCAGGATCGTGTCTGCGCCCGGAAGCAGCGGCAGGCCCGTGTCCCTGACTTCGGTCACGACGCCGCCGGCCAGTCGGACACGGCCAGAGTCACCCACGATCAGATCGGCGCCCGCGCCACCCTCTATATAGTCGTCGCCGGAGCCGCCCAGGATGATGTCATCGCCGTCACCGCCGCGAATTACGTCGTTCCCCGGCAAGGGATCGGGCAGCGTTCGGTACACATCCTGCGAGATATCCCCGTTGTCCCCGAAGATGACGTCGTTACCGCCCGCGCCCTCGACGATATCCGATCCCGTGCCGCCAAAGAGACGATCGTCGCCCCCTGAACCCGTGATGGAATCGTCGCCTACTCCGCCGTCGATGCGAGCGCCGCCGTTGCCGGTGCCGGCAAGAATCACGTCATTGCCTTCTCCTCCCTCCAGGTCGAATGCGATCCCGTCCTGGGTCACCAGCGAAAGGTCAATGATGTCGTCGCCGTCGCCGCCGCGGGCGATAATTCGCGCGCCGACGTCGTATCGCTGGGCCTCGCTCTCTGGAACGCCCAGCCCCGGGGCCCAGATCTCGACCTGGCCCTGGCCGGCCTGGCGGACGTAGAAGTCCTCGGCGATGTCGGTGAGATCGCCGTTGATGCGATCGTCCGCGAACATGCCCATGTTCAGCTGCAGGACGCCGCCCTCGAGTTCGGATGCCAGCCGCGGTGTGCGCTCCGGCGTGAGATCCACGCGGAACAACTCAAGCGGCGGCGTGATCTCGATTTCCTGCCGGATTGTGTCCAGCAACAGGTTGATCTCGTAGAACGCGAACAACCGCGCGGTCCCGATCAAAGTGATATCGAACAGGAAGGGGAGCGCCGCGATGACGTTGTTGATCTTGTCGTTGAAGCGGAGCTCGGTGTCGATGATGCCGATGATCTCGCTCGGCCGCACCTTGGTATCCCCGTTGGGATCGAACAAGTCGAACAGCGCGTCGAGGAAGATTCCGCCCTCGGCGCCACCCCGTGCGATACCGAGGTTCAATTCAGCCGTGGCCGTCAGGCTGCCCGACAGCGTCACTTCCGGCGCATCGACGCCGTCGACGAAATCGTCGAAATACAGCCCGTCGAATATCAGCGCCGGGTTGATAAAGTCACGCTCTGCGAAGCGCTGCAGGCCGTAGGTGTCGAAGCCGATCGCATGGAAGTCGATATTGGCGCCGATCCGACCAATGATGGAGACGCCCAGCGGACCGAGTACGGGGATGAAATTCTGGTACTTGAAGTCGAGGAAGAACCTCGGCATATCGAACTTCACGAGGTCCACGGGCCGGCCCAAGACGAGACCGAATATCTGGCCCGGGTCGTCGAAGATCGGGAACTCGAATCCCTCCGAAGGCTCGACACCTGCGGAGAAGGTGGTCACAGCACCGGTCTCCGCCGGGTTAGTGTTGGGATCCGCGGAGGCAAGCGCCCCGTCGAAATCGTAGTTCAGGAACGCCTCGGTCTGCGCGATGAAGTCGTTTACGAACTCGCTTTCGCTCAGGGCCGCGAAGTTGAACTCCTCGTCCCACAACGCGAAGCCGCTCGTTGTGGGGTCGTTCAGCTCGAACACGGTCAGGTCGCCAAACACGACGTCGACGTCATCCGGGTCATCCGCCAGCGCGGCAATCTCGTTGATCAGCGTGATGATGTTGGCGACCGACTCTATGAATCCGGCATCCACGTTCCCCAACGCTGCAGCGAGATCGAGCAGGGTCACCGGCGGTCCGAGGTCCGACAAGACGGGAATCGGCGTCAGGAGGACGTCGATGACAGGCTGGAGCGGCTCGGTGATCTCGTAGACGTCCTCGAGGATGGGGAAAATCATCCGCTCGAGGAATTCTCCCAAGTCCAGGCGGATGTCGCGGAACTCGACCAGCTGCAGACCTTGCTGAATGGTGTCGTTAAGTGCCGTTCCGGTCGTCGCCATACTGTCATAGGCCCAGGACAGGTAGAACTCTGTCTCGATGGACGGGAAATTGCCGCTTCCGCCGACCAATTCGCTATCGAGCGCCAGGACGAGCCCCAACTCCGCCGAGGCATCCGCGATGAGTCCAATATTCACGCCCAACGCGCCGAGCTCTGCAAACCCGATCCGCGGGCTGCCGTCGGCCGTGTTCTCCAGGCTAACCAACAGGTTCGCGTTCAGTTCCGTGGTTCCCGGGTCATTCGGTTCGACGTCCTGATCCTGGATCGTCAGCTGCAGGAACCCGAGCCGGCCGACCAGCGTGCCGCCCACGCTTGCTGCAAGGCTGATGTTCAGCTCGTTGGTATCCCCGTCGAGGGCATCGCCGACGTCGAGATAGAAGACGTCCTCCCGGTTCAGGCCGAAGCCGAAATTCCAGCTCCAGTCCAGTGTGAGGTCGACCTGGCCTTCGGTCTCCAGGCCAAGACCCGGGAGCCCCAGGTCGAGATCGATATCTGCTCCGGTATCCAGCACCGAAGCGCCGAGCCGCACGTCCCATTCGATGAACTGGTCTTCGGGCGCAACATTAGGATCGTCGATATTGGTCGTGAGCTTGATATCGGAGACGCTCGTCGCGGGGCTGCCGTCCGCAGCGAGCAGGAGATTCGCGCCGTCCGGCCCGAGGAACTCGAAGATCAGGGTGGAAATAAGGTTTCTGTCGGGATTTACCGACGTCTCGACGGCCTCGCGCAGAGGGGCGACGAAGTCCGTCCTGAGGTCTTCAATGAAGTTCGCGGCCTGGCCGAGCTCGTTGCCGATCAGCGGCAGCTTCAGCTGCAGCCACTGAGCATCGAGGGCCTGCTGGAGCACTTGCAGGAAAGCATCGATACCGTCGATCGCCAGCAGGATGTTGTCCAGGAGGCTGTAGTCCTCGAAGCTGAGCAGCGAGCCCAGGTCCGGGGCGGACACCGTCACGTCCAATGGGTCGGCGGTGCCGTCAACGGTTGCGAGCGTGATGTCGCCGAGATAGCGCGTATCGGTGGGGAAATATACCGGCAGGTTGGCTGCGGCCTGCAGGGTGAGATCGCTGTCGACGTCCGCGCCAAAGTCGACATTTCCGATCAGGGTCCGTCCGTCGGTGAACAGTCCGGGGTCGAGCCCGGCCGTGAACGTCGCGTCGAAGGAAGCATTGCTGGGGTGAGCATCGCTACCGCGAATGGTCAGCCCGAACCCGGCCAGGGCTGCGCGGAAGGTCAGGTTGTCTCCGGCAGCCGACAGGGACCCGCCCAGTCCGGTCGTGTCGAACAGGTAGACGTTGGCCGGATCGTTCAGGTCCACGCCAAAGTCAAGGTCGAAGTCCACCTGGCCGGTCGCCGCGAGACCGGCGGACGCCACCAGGTTGCCCAGGTTCTCGTCAATATTGAAATCGAGATTCAAAGCCTCGCTGAACGCTCTTGAAAGCCCGAGATCCAGGCGCAACAGGTCCGTGTCGTCGGTCGGATCCGCCGGTGTCCCATTATCGTCGCCAACCACCGAGAGGCCGATGACGTCGCTGTCGGGCGCAAGGCCGAACGCCTCCTTCAGCTTGGCCTCGAGGAACTGCAGGCTGCCTGAGGGATTTGCCTGCGCCTCCTGGACGATCGAGTCCAGCCGATCGGCATAGCCCAGCAGGTCCTGGATACTGAGATTGATCAGCGGCAGAGGCTGATCGAGGAAGCCCGCACCCTCGAACTGCCGCAGGAAATCGGCAACGGCGATGAGTGCGTCGAGAATATTCGAGAAGCTGAAGCCAGGGTTGGCGAACAGCCCGAGGTCGCCGAGGTCGCTGAAGCTGACCCGTATGTCGGAAGTAGCGGGGTCACCCACGTCGTACTCGCCGAGCCCTGCGACACTGACAGTGGGTGCAGTCCCGAAGGGGTCGCCCGCGCCGACGATTTCGATCCCGATGGACGGCGCCAGCCCTTCGGTGAGTTCGGGAATGGCCGGCTCGATCGCCAGATCGAAATCGAACTGCCCGTTGGCGGTCAGGTTCGGTACCGAAACCAGGGAGGCTGGATCCCCGGTGAGTCCGTCGATCAACTCGGACACCAGCAACCGCCCGTCCGGGCTGCTCACAGTGCTCGGCTCCTGCAGGCTGAAATCCAGGCCAAGGTCGAGGTTGCCGCCGCCGCTGAACTCCACTCCCACGAACCCGAAAGCGGCCGCTGCGTTCAAGCCGTCGGGCGTCGTGAGGCTCAGGTCCGCATTCACCGAGACATTCTCGAAGAACACACGGTCCTCCGGTGGCACGCCTCCGAGTTCGCCGCCCTCGACGGACCCGGTGCGCTCAGAGGGGGTCTCGGCATCCGCACGCAGCAAGCCAAGCCGGATCGCCGCGCGAGAGCCGTTCGCGGGCTCCACCCTGAAGCGTTCCTGCCCCGGCAGCGGGACGCCGTCGTCATCCACCTCGAAGGTATTGTCGGTCAGCACGAGCCCCGTGCCCGACTCATTTATCGCCGCGCTCACCGCACCTCCGGAAGCCGTGGCTATGGCCGTGATCACTTCTCCGAGGGTCAGTGCGCCGTCGAGCGTGACGTCAAAACTGTTGCCGTCGCTGGTGTACAGGCGCATGTCAATGGAATCAGAGGAAGTCGTGACGCTGGGGAAACCCAGCTGTTGCTCGGCCGTGGCATTGGCGCCGCCGACCTGGAACGGGGTCGTGGAGCCGACGCGGGTAAGCACCAGCAGTCCATTGGAAACCGTGGTTTCGATCGGTGAGGCCTCGCCTGCGCCGGGATCGAACACGCCCGCATTCTCGAGCGCGCGCGCAATCGCGGTATTCAGGTCGGAAGCGAGCTGCAGGACATCCCGATACGGTTGATCCGGAACGGACAGCGTCACGGTCACCGGGGTCGAATCGAGCGTGATGTCGAAGGACGCGTCCCCGCTGAGCGCTCCGAAGCGGCTCGCCAGGCTCACCCCCGCGCGGAGGACCAGCTGGCCTGCCTCGACGCTCGCCTCTCCGTTGTTGTAGAAGCCCAGGGCCGACAATGCCGGCTGCCCGCCCTCGGAAGTGATCACCAGGCTCGTGATCGAAGGATCCGTCGCGACCAGGAGCAGCTGCAAAGAATCGGCATCGGCTACGAGCTGGGTGTCCAGCCCGGCTGCGGCCAGCGCCGCGTTGAGGTCCGCCACGATATCCGCGACGGCAAAGTTGTCCGCGGTCTGGGCGGCCGTGAGATTGACTTCCACCCCGCTGCCCCCGTTGATCGACAGCTGGAAGCTCAGGTCCTGGCTCAAGCGCCCGTAGATCGGCCGCGTGGAGAAGGCCTGGTCGACCTTGATCAATGGCGGCTCATCCGGGCCGGCCTGATAAATCGTGTCGAGCGGCGTCGAGCTGTCGACGAGGTCGGAAAGGCCCGTGGGTGACAGGTCGACTCCCAGCGTGAAGTCGAACCCTGCAGATGCATCGAGACGGATCGAGGACTCACTTTCGACCGAGGCGATGCTGCCCAGCTCGAAGTTGAAATCCACTGGTAGCTCGATACCGGCCAACGGTTCGTTTCCTGCATTGACGCTATAGGTCAGCAACTGCGTGACCGGGTCGTAGTCAGCCCCGATCAGTGCCGGGTCGAGACCGAGCGCCTCCGCAAGCCGGAGCACGAACTCCTGCGTCGTGCTGAACGTCGGGTTGTTGTCCGCATCCACGAGCTTGACCACGTCATCGCCGATACCGACGTTGTCCGAGGTGGTGGTGAGTTCGACCAGCACGTTTTCGGTCGGCTGATCGACCGTGTAAACGTAGAGGATGAACGAGGCCGACCCACTCAGCTGGCCATCTTCCGGCGCGTCTCCGGCGGCGGTCAGGCGCAGGCCAAAGGTGTCGGACTCGCTCGTGGCCTGCTGGAAATTCTGGAAGCCGAGCTGGCCATAGGCGCCGCTGACGCCGCTGAAGATCACGTTGGTGATGGCAGCATCAGTCACGATCAACTGCAGCCGGGACCCCTTCGCCTCCGCCCTGATGCGGCCGTCGAGGCCGGCGTCAATCAAGGTCTGATTCAGGTCGACCGCGAGGTAAGTCGCGTCATCCTGGGCCTCGTTCACCCCATCATCGAACAGCAGGGCATCTCCGACGGCATCCGCCAGATCGACCACATCTCCGATGACGGGGCCCGCGAACGGAATCTGGGTAGCGTCGAAGGGTTCACCGGACACGAGGTCATTCAACCCATCACGGAAACGCGCCAACATGCTGACGATGCCTGCAGCACTCATGTTGGTGAAGTTCGGCAGGTCCGTAAGCTTCGGCGGGAGCGGGTCAGGCTCGACGCGCCAGGTGTCCGGATCGTCGATGTCGTCCATGATCACGCGAATGCCGGTATAGGCCGGGTTGGGATCGCCATTCTCGTCCGTCTCGTTGGGATCCGCGGCCACGCCGAGGAACGGCACTGCGATGGGCAGGAAGAACTCAGCCGGTCCGTCCACGCTCGTAGTGCTCAAGTCCGTGGCCGCGGCCACCGCGTCCGTCAGCTCCCGGAGGTCGATCCGACCGTCCACGCCATTTGTTGCCGGGTCCTCCAGCGTCACGGTGAAGGTCGGCGCAGCCGTGGCGGAACCGTCGACCACCTGGATGCCGAGGAATCCGAAGCGGGCCGCCGCATTAAAGTTATTGATGTCCAGGTCCAGTACGCCGGTCGCGACGGGATCACGAATGAACAGCGAGTCCAGCGCCGGGTCGCCCGCCAGGACGTTGTCGAAATCGACCCCTATAGTGAAATCAAAAGCGCCAGTGATGCTGGCTGTAGCGAGCGTGTCCACCACGAGGCCGGATACGCCATCGGAAACATCGACCCCGTAACGGATGTCCTGCACGGTGTCGAGCAATTCGTCTTCGAGATGCACGTTGAACGTCAGCTCTTTCGTCGCCGGATCGTAAGCCAGGCCCAGTTCCTCGAGTGAGATGCCCAGCGCCGAGGCCAGTTCCGCAGCCAGTTCCTGGATCGTCGGGATCGAAACGCTGCCGCTCGAGGGGCTGTTCAATGGATCGAGCACGTCCTCCTGGAACCGCGTAATGAGATCCAGCAGATTGCCGAGGGTTTCCGCGAGAAACGGCAGCTCGGAGTCGAAAACGGCAAGCTGGTCGCGGAGTTGCGTCAGGGCGGCGATGAGCTCGTCCGAGTTGTACTCGAGGAAATCGAGCATCGCCTGGCCGTCGGGGCCGGCCGCTACAGTCGCCGTAGCAGTAAACGCCTGCGGCTGGGCCAGGTCGTCCCAGGAGAGACGTATGCCTGATTCAGCCAGGGCAATACCCTGCTCTATCCCGGGAACGATCGCCTCGACCCCGAAAATGCCGGCGAGTATGACGTCGGGCTCCCCGTCGCCCGGGTCGTTCACCACGTCAGCGGCAACCGCGCCGGAAAATTCATCGGCCAGGAGCTCAGGCACCCGGATCAGGTCATCCGTCGCCTTACTGCCCGGGTCGGAAATGTCGAAGGACACCTCGACATCCGGATCCAGGATCAATGCCGCGTCGAGTAGCTCGACCCCGAGGAAACCGATCCGACCAAAGGCCGATACGCCTTCCGAGATGACCATGTCGGTCACCGCGAGCTCAGGCACGCCACCTGAGCTCACAATGAAGAAGCCGGAACTGTCGAGGCCGAACTCCAGGTTCAAGACGACCGTGAAGTCAATCCCCAGCAAACCATCGAGTTCGATGCCGGGCCCGCCGGACGCCGACAAGTCGAGGAAGCCCGTCAGGTCTCGCGTCAGCTGAACGTCCAGGAACCAGTCCGGAGTGCCGTCCCCATCCCGGTCTGTCGTCTCGTCGCGGACGACCGTGGCACCAAGTGCGGAAAGAGCCGTCTCGAGTTCTGCGAGCGTAGTGATGGAGCCCAGCTCCCCGATGTCCGCGAGATCGAAGCCGTTCGCCCCTTCGCCGAAGAGCCGGCCAATCAGCGTGCCCCGGTTGTCCAGCTGGGCGGTGCCATCGGGATTGATACCCGTGACGTTGAAGAGTGACTGGTCCTTGAGGCGCGGGGCAGACGTGATCGCATTGTTGAGCGCGCCGTCGAGAGACTGCAACGCAAGACCCGCGAAGACTTCGCTGGCCAGGGCACGCCCGAGCACACCGTTGCTCAATACCTCGGCAAAGGTCTGGAGACCGGCACCGAGCGCATCCATGCTCGGGACGATAGTGCCATCGAGCGAAATGACCTCGACTGTGTCCCATCCGAATCGCTGATCCACCGTTACGCCGAACGGGCTGCGGGCGCTGACGTCGTAGTAATTGTCGCCGTCTGCAAGGTCAGTGACGCCGTCACTGTAGAGATAGTCATACGCATTGGCTGGATCAGGGCCAGCGAAGTTGAGCGTATCGTTGCCCGCGCCGCCCGAAAAGCCGAGTGCACCCGTGACCGCAATCGGTCCCGTGGAATCGTCAACGTTCAACGTGTCGTTGCCATCCCCGCCTGAGACAACGATGCCCTCAAGCGCCGTGGCGAGCACACGAAGATCAGGCGTAGCCGGCGCGCCATCTACCAGTGGATACGCGGAAACATTCAAAAGCCACGGCCGGGCACCATCCCTGCCGAGGTCGAAGCCATCGTCGTCGGCAGTGCCCTGCAGGAGCAGGCGGGGCGAATTGCCGGCGACAAGGCTGGCATTCGGCATGCTCCAGGCGCCGCGACCCAGCGTGGCCGCGACCAGTACATCGTCTTCCACTGAATAATCGAGATCCGTTACCAGGACCTCGGGCAAGCGTTCACCAAACTCTGTCCACGTGCCCCCTGGCGAATTCCCGATCACGCGGTACACTCCGCCGGCGCCGCCCACTAGGACCGCCGGTGCCGTGGTCGCGTTGCCATAGGGTACAACCTCAATGGTCTGCAGGTCGTCGGCTCCCGCCAGACCCAGCAGGTTGCCAGTCAGCTCTACGAAGACACCCGTACCCGTCGCGGCCGGGTCGGATGCTGCGGAATCCGAGAACCAGACGCCACCCTTGGTGTCGAGGATGTAGATGTGCTGCCAGTTGCGTGGATCAACCGTGATATCCCTGATCGACGGCAGCTTTTCTGACGCAGCCACAGGCACAAACGGGCCGTCCACGCTGCCCCTGACCCAGAGCGTGACGCCATCTTTGCCGCCGTCGCTAGCTATCCAGGCCACGCCGGGTACCGGGCCGGCCGAAGGGTCCTGTCCCCCGTAAACCATGCCCGTTATCGTTCCGAATCTGAGCGTGTCGACGACGTTCAGCGTGCCGGAATCGATAGTGCCGGAAAGCAACCTGGCCGTGATCCCGTCATCGAAAGACTCGACGAGGTGGTTGCTCGCCCCAACGAGCAACCAGCCAGGCTCCACAGAGTTCAACACGTAGGGCTGCACGAATCGCTGTGCGAAGGTGCCCGTGGCCAGATTAGGAAGCTTGCTCTTCAGGTTTTCAGACTCGACATTGACAACCCGAACCCCGACGTTTGCCACGGGTCCGCCGAGGTCGACAAAACGGTTTGGCCCCGTATCGAGGTTGGGATCGAAGGTGACGGTGAGCGCCATAGCCGAAACCCCCGTCACTTCGTACAGCCCGTCGTTCAGGCCCGCGCCCGCAACCGCGATAATCTGCCCAGCCGCAAAACCCTCGTCCAGCCAACTCCCCGCCTGGCCGCTCACGGCGGAGCGACGAAGCTCCCCCGAACTCTGGATGCTTCCAGACACGTCATTGCCGACAAATTCCACGAGGTCATTGTTGCTCTTCGCCGGCAGTGTGCCGACGGTGAGCGCCAAGGGCCTGTAAAAATAAAGCGCGAAGCTGACACCGGTCCTGACGTTATCGCCCGCTAAAGCAACTACCTTCCTGCCCTTCAGTTCCAGGGTTTTCCCGTCGTCGTAGATATCGCCGATCTCGTAGACGCCATCAAAGCCGTCGCTGCCCGTGATACGCAGGTAACGAGTACCAAAGTCCGCGGTTCTCTGGTCGAGGAATCCATCGCTCCAGAAACTCCCCTGAACGCGCGTGATCGCTCCGGTCACGCCAATGCTGTTCTGAGCCGCCGGTAAAAATGTCAATTCATCAGCGACCGCACCAATGGGCTTCAGTACGCCAAATGCGCGCAGGTTCTGGGAACTGGCGTAATAGCTGCCGTCAGAGCTCTGGACGATGGCGCCGTCGCCACCCCTGATCGAACCCCAATCCAGGCCGTCGGCGCCGCCCTGCAATGCCACGCCATTGTCCTGCGCGCCCGCGACCAGCGTCCGCTTGACCGGGTCCCAGGCCACCGAGTAAAGCTCGGCGAGATTAAGATCCCCCAAGGGAGCTCCCCAGGACCGAGTCGTCGGGTCGCGCGGGGAATTCAACTGGTAGAGGCCGCCGTCATCGACCTGGAGGATCACGAACTCCAATTCATTGATATCCGGTGTCGCGGGATCATCCGGTACCGTGGCGTAGACCACCATGTCCCGCGAGTCGGCGTGCGGCGCCGTGCCATTGGCGCCCGTGCCGACCAACACGCCCCAGCCGTTTTCGTCTCCTACTACCAGTCGCCCGGAGAACGAGGTGAGTTGCGAGGTCAGAGCGCCGGACACCTCTGTAAGCGGCTCGCGGTCGCCACCGACGTACACGGAACGCCAGTCAACGGGGTCCGGCAACATCGATGCATGCAGCCTTCCTTGCCCCCCGGCATGTACCGGGAAAAGGATGGTCCGCTCGGTGTCCGATGAATCGTTGATCTTCTCCGTCGTTCCAGGCGTGCCCAGGTCTACCCAAGTGGCCCCGAAGTCCGCGCTGCGCACCATCCAGGTAAGGCGGTACTCGCCGTTCGGGTTATAGACCAGGCTGTTGGCGCCATAATCATTTTTCAATGGTGCCTTCAGGTAGAGCAGGCCCTGGGCCTGGTCGATCCAGTCAATCTCGAGTCCGGTATCGAACGGCCTTGCGCTTAGCCTTGCATTGTCTTCCGCTGTGGTGGTTTCGTCCGCCGTAAGGGCTTTCGTGCTGTCCAGGAATAAGATCGTCCCGTCTGCACTGACCGACCCCACGACGTATCCATCGCCGGCATTCTGTGTGCCGCCCCCGATTTGCACTGTCAGGCCGGCGACAAAGCCATCCTTGGTCCACGAACCCTCGGTCCGTGTGATGGAGTTGTCACTGGTGTCAAAAATCAGCGGGAATCGTGCCGGCGAAGAGGCGCGGATCAGGACCAAGTCGTCGCCCGGCAGGAAGCGCTCGACACCAAAGACTGAAATCACGGAGTCTCCCGCAGACGCCGCTGCGTCAAGTGTCGACGCTGCGGTCGTCACAAGCGCGACAAACACGGGATGATTGCCGGCATTTGCGCCTGTGCCGTCAACTTTCGCATCACTGACCGAGACAAGAATGCGATCGACACTCGAAGCGGCCCGTCCGCTGCCCGCCCAGTCCGGGGTCGTCTGGCCATTGAGATCGTAAACGAGTGACCAGGACGCCCCATTGTCGGAACTGGCAAAGACCCCGACCTCCGGCATGCCGGCGTAGACGATGCCCGCCTCCCGATCCACGGCCAGGCTGCTCACGGGGCCCGCCGGAATTCCGGTGGCAATCTCTTGCACCGGAGAGAAACTTGCCCCGTTGTCGGTACTGATCAAGAGCGCACCGCCAAACTTGATGTCTCTGCGGTCCAGCTCGTCCCGCAGATCGTAGGTGCCGACGAAGATCGCGCCACCGAACACGGCGAGATCGAAAACGGAACTGCCGACGATGTCAGGGTCATCGAGGACCGTCCAGGTATCACCGCCATCATCCGTGCGCAGGAGACCGTAGCCAGGCCCGCTCATGAAGGAACTGCTGACTTTACCCGTGCCGACGTAGAACGTGTCGCCGCTCGGGTCCGCGTCGAGATCGAATGCGATGGCGGTATAGCCGGTGGTCGGGAACTGGGTGGTCAGCGGCTCCCAATGAATCCGTTCGGCCGGGTCCTCGCTGTCCACCAGGCCATTTTGTGCCGGGTCGCTGTCTTCGCCATCGCCCGCATCGACGGTGTATTCCGTGGTGCGCCACAAGCCGCCACCCACCGTGCCAAGGTAGACGATGCTGCTGTCTACCGGATGGACCGCCACTGTGTGGATGGCGCCGGCGACGGGCCGTCCGGCAATATCCACGACACTGTCGACACCCTGCACGACTCCGGGGCCTTCGTTGACCCAGTCGGCCACGCCCACCAGGACGGGACCGGAGAAGCCCGTACTGTCCGTGGTGCTGCCGTTGAGTTGGGCCGCTTCGAATCCGCTCAACGCGAAGAAACGGCCATCGACCAGCGCCTGGCTATCCGTGATCTCGATCGCCCCATCGCTGAAAGCAGCGATCACGTCCGACCCGGCGCCACCATTTACGATAATCGCGCCGCCGAAAATGGGCACTTGTTCGATCCACACTTCGTCAGCGCCGTCGCCCGCATCGATCGTGATCGATCCCGAGGCCGACGGCGGCGCAAAACTGATGCTCTCGAAAGTGCGTTTGAGACTCTCGATCAGGACACGAGTCCCGTCGGACGGATCAACGGTCAGCCGAATCCAGTCGTCCGAACCGGCGGGCGCATTGAAGGTCCTGTTCTCGATGGCATTCTCGTCGCGGATGGGCTCGAGGCCACCGAATCGCACTGACTTGTTGCCATAGTCGAGCACCCCGGAAAACGGTCCCGTCGCGGTGTAGGCCATATCGGGCCCGGTAGCGAAGCCAGAGCGCAGCACCAGTGTGTCGTACCCGCCGGCATTCCCGTCCAGCGTGCCAGTCAGCTCGCCGCCACTCGCGAGGACGAAGGTGTCGTCGTTACCCACGCCGCCAGTCAGGTTCTCGATCCCGTAAAATCCGACAGTCCAGCCCGCTGAGTCCACCGAACCGCTGTTGCGAGCGTCGATTGTCCAGAGGGCAGCCGCGGTGCCGAACACCCGCAGCTCGTCCCCATCCGAATCGCTGTCGTCCTGTACCAGGATCGGGAATGCAGCGACCAGGCTGAGCTCTATGCCGACCACATCGTCGGAGCCGCTGCCTCGGATCAGGACGCCATCGAGATCGACGAGCGCGACACGGTAGGTGGAATCGATACCGCCGTCTGGACCGAGGCGTTGCACCAGAAGATGCTCCTGGCCATCGATGCTTCGTATTGCCAGTTGGAGGCGTGTCTTTTCTTCCGCTTGCACGATCAGTACGGAAGCGCCGTGAGTTGAGACCAGTTCCTGCGACCCCGAAATGGGGCTGCTCATGGTGGCGCGGGCCCACGCCTGAAGATCCTCGAAATCCCCGATCGGAAGAAATTCTCCCGCGGGTAACACCCGCTGGCCCGGGTCAAGCTGGTCCGACATTGTGGCCTTTTCGGCATCGTGGCCGAGCCCCAGCACGTGTCCGATTTCGTGGACCAGCACGCTCAGAAGGTCGATCCGGCCAAATGCGTCGCTGCCAGCCTCGGCGACCAGGCGCTCGCCGTCGAGCGCGATTGCGAACTCGGAAGACTCCCACGGTGAAGCGTCGACGAACCAGCCGTGGCCCGCCCCCGTTATGTCCAGGTAAACGATACCGTCGGCGGCTTCGCCCAGGATGCCGTCGGGAAGATCCGTAATTTGGAGAGTGATGCCCTCGAGGCGGTCGGAAAGACCGTGGGTTTCCGCATAGGCGGACCAGAGTCGAAGGGCTTCGTCGAAGGGGGTATCGAGTTGCTCGAAAGTAAGCGGCGTGATCTCACCAGCATCTGCCGCATCGCCAAAAACGACCAGGTGGTCGCCGAGGGTGTTGTCACTCGGCGGCGCTCGCGGCTGGGCGTCCGACGCGCTGGGAATGGGATTGGAGAACTGTGCTTCAGACAGGTAAACGGGCATGCCTCGGGCGGAAACAACAGACGAATAGTCGCCGTACCGACCCGCGTCAGTCACCCCTGAAAAATGAATTGCTGAGAGATCAGTCACTTCAGGAGGCGCCTGTCCCAGTGACTCGTCGTTGATCTCTTCGGCAAGCGGAATTTGGCTTTCGCTCGCAAGCGACAGATTGATCCTCGGCGGGCCTGCCACAGCCCCACTGCGAAGCCCTTGCTTGCGCAACTCCTGGCGGGCCGTTCGGCTGTTTTCCGCATAGGCAGTCGCGCTCGCCGCAAACGCCAGGAACTGGTCGTCAGTCGAGGCGTCCGTGCTGCTTTCAGCCTGTGACCGCGACTCGATCTCGTGGAGGGTCCAGGCATACTCGCTGACCGCGCTGGAAGGCTCGCGCGTTTCGTCAGCAGCCGCCGATGACAATATCTTCTCAGCCGCTTCCCCCGTCAGCAACTCTCCGGCGGACTCGGTGGAAGCGAACTGATCGTCGCGATTCTCCGCCGCGCCGGCGCCATTGGATGCGGCCGCTTCAGCCAAAGTCGATTCGATCTCCAGCGCTGCTTCGGCATCTTCCGGCTGCGCCGATTCGAGCCATTCGGATGGCCAGGCGAAGGCCGCTTCCGTGGTGTCCGCCTGCACGTCCCCCTGGGCTGACTGTCCGTTTATGAGGGAATGGAGCGCGGTGTCGATCTGCTCGACGATGGCGGCGGCCTGCTGGGAATCGTCCTCGGCGATGGCCGCCATGCGAGCAAGCTCGGCCATGACCGGGTCGCCGGAAAGCAGGATTCGGGGTTCGAGGGATTCGAGATTGAAGCGCGGGTCGCTCCCCGCGGATTCTTCCGCCGGGAAGTCAAAGTCATCGCGGGTCTGGGGATCAGGAAACACGGTTTCCGGATGCCCAGCCGCGTGGCTGATATTGTGAGCGAATTCTCCCCCGAGAAATCATCCCGACCCCTCCTCTTGGCACGACCGGCACTGGCAAGCAATTTTTTTTGTATTGAGGCTTTACCGGCCCGCGTTGGCAAACCTATCCGTCGTAAAAAGATTTTGCAAACAAGCTTTTGCTGATATTTCTTTGCTGCACTGCGTTTTCTTTTTTTGACAAGCAGTTAGTTCCGGCTGCGTTGCGCCGCAAATGAGCCCCTGGCACGCGGATGTGCGTGAGATGCCGCGCTTCCTAGTTGCGGCCGCACACGATCAGCGATCAGCAATCAGCGATCAGCGAAAGCGCCTAAAAAACCCGTATTGCCAGAGAATTTCCACTGCCCGGCGCATGCGCCCACAACACCCACACCGATCGCTCAAGCGCCGAGGCCGAGTCGCTCAATCGTGCGCTCAGCGCGGCCAGCGCCAGGTCGCTTGCCGGTCTCGCCGGCGCGAGCGCCAGCGTATTGAACAAGCCGGCAGCCGAAACAGAGGCCGGTTCCAGCATCGCGTAACGCGTGCCCACGTCCAGCAGCTCGTACATCAGCCCGGCGTCCGGGTCGTCGAGATCCGCGAGTCCCAGCAAGTGCCCGAGCTCATGGCCGATCACTGTCAGGAGATCCATGCGGCCCCAGGCTTCGGAGCCGCCCTCTGCCTGCAGCACGCCCTCGTGGGCGCCCGCGGTGGTGAACTCTGAGTCGTCGTAAGGCGTGGCATCCGCGAACCAGCCGAAGCCGGCGGCGTCCACGTCGATGTAGATCGTCTCCCAGGTCGCGAAGCCGAGCGTCTGGTCCGGCAGGTCGACGAGCTCGAATGTGACTTCCGCCAGGCGCGCCAGCTGCGCGTCGGTGAAGCTGCCGTCGCTGTACCAGCGCGTGATCGCGGCTTCGGCGAGGCTGTCGATCGTCTCGGCCGTGGGCGCGGGGCCGATTTCGACGGATGCGGGGGCGACGCTTGCGGCGGTCATGGGGCTGCCCCACTCCACGGTCAGTGACCAGCCGTCCAAAGTTCCCTCGTTGCGGTTCTTGCTGTCCGTGATGCGGAGAGTCCAGACGCCGGCAGGCGCGCCCTGGAATCCGGAGACGCTCAAGGTTTGGTTGATGTTGGTCGCATTGCCGGGAAGACCGGAGATTAACGTGACTTCATGGTTATCGGGCCCGATCAGCACCACGGTCAGGTCAGCAGCGCGCTCATGCGTGATCTCCAAGGTGACCCGCACGTTCAATACGCTGTACTCGTGGTCGGTGGTCAGCGTGAAATCCTTCGTGTCATTGTCGAGAATCGCACGATCGCCTTGGTACCCATAAGGCGTCTCGCCCGAAACAGGCTCCGGCGCCGTGTCATCGTCCGCGATGGTCGCCGACGCGGACGTTGCCGCGCCAAGCTCCGCGCCGGTCGGGCTCGAGAGCGTCAGCGTGACCGTCTCGTCGCCCTCGTAGTCCTCGTCATCCACCGGGGTCACCGTGATGACCGCCGTATCCACTCCATCCAGCAGCGTCAATAATCCGCTCAGCGCGTTCCAGGTCACTCCAGGGCTGCCGTCCACGGAGACGTCGTAGTCTGCGCTCACCGCAGTGCCGCTGAAGCCCACGGTGACCGAGACTTCGCCCGCAGAGTTTGCACTGCGCGTCACCGTGAACACGGCGGGGTCTGTGCCGGCCTCGGCAGCGCTGGCGTCCGTCGACGAGATCTCCAGAACCGGTGCCGGCGGCGGTGTGCCGTCGTCATCCATGATCGTCACCGTGGCCGGATTCCG